>CAXMST010000192.1:0-2211 GCA_964196325.1 uncultured Acidimicrobiia bacterium | reverse complement strand
GATGCGCCGGGCCTCGGCCGCGTACTCCTCCGGGGTGTAGGGGATCGCCGGGCACTGGTCGCGGTTGGCGATCGCGCCCGAGATCGCGCAGCAGATGACTACCGGGTCGTCGAGGCTCACGGGCGCAACCCTATCGGGACGCGGCCCCTACCAGGCGCCACCGCCACCGCCGCCGGAGGAGCCCCCACCACCGCCACCACCGCCGGAGCTGGAGCTCGACTCGGCGGCGACCTGCCCGGAGAAGCCGGAGGCGAAGACGTTGAACGAGGACGTGACCGAGCCGTGGTGGATCGCGGCGCCGGTCCAGCCATCGGCCCCGGAGACGACCGGGTCGGGGATCCGGCCCGAGCGGGCGATCTTCTCAGCCGTGCCGAAGGCGACCGCGTAGACGAGGATGCTGCGCCACAGCTTCAGGGTGGCCGGTGGGTCGTCGTCGAGCGAGGGGAAGTCGTCGGTCCAGCGCCGGAACGCCTGCCAGCGCGCGTGCCGCTCCCTCGAGGCGGGCTCCAGCCGTTTCAGCGCCGTGGCGGGCGGCAGATACATAAATAGCAGTCCGAAGAAGGCCGCCACGACCGGCAGCCCGATCTGCCCGGTGCGGGTGAAGACAGCGACGACGATCAGCGCGTAGGCGCCGAAGGCGCCGAAGGCGAGCCAGCCCCGGGCCCCGTTGAGATCGCGGTCCCACTCGAGCTCGCCGTCCTCGGCCCGGTCCAGGTGGGCGTTCAGCTCCTCCCACTTGCCCCGCCACTTGGCGGAGTGCTTAGGCACCCGATCCTTGAGCTCGCTGAGGCCGACCTGCTCCTTGCCGAGCAGGTCGTCGAAGAACTGCAGAGTCTTCTGCTCGTAAGGCATCAGGGCCTCGGTGTCGGGGCGCTCTCGGGCCACCTGGAGCTCCAGGTCGAGATCGGTGCCGCTGCCGGCGGTTGCTTCGTAGTAGCCGCGGTCAGCGAGGTCGAGCAGGGTCGCCACGACCAGGCGCTTGTCATAGGTGCCCTCTGTCGCGATCGCGAAAGCAAGAGCGGGGGGGATGTCCTCAGGTGGCTCGGGCAGATAGCGCGGGGTATCGGTCCGGCGCTCACGGGCGGCGACGTAGAAGACGGCGGTCAGCGCCAGGACGAGCACAGTCAGGCCGATCGCGAGCCCGTCGGCGGCATCGAAGATCGCGTTGCGGACCCTGGTGATCAGGCTCAGCTCAGCCGCCTCGTCCTGTTTGGCCTCGATCTGCCCGCGACCCGGGCCCGACTCGATTCGCGCCGCGGTCAGCTCGCCGAAGGCCTCGCGAGGGATCAGGGTGCGGAATTCGACGACGTCGCCCTGCGGCGCCCGCTTCAGATCCATTGTCGCGACCCCCCCGCTGATCGTCGGCTCCGTTCCGAGTGAGGCCGGGCCGACCCAGGCTTCGATCGCCTCGCCGCCGTCGGGAGGCACGATCGCGGCCGAAAGATCGTCGAGCCAGAATTCCCACTGATCACCCCAAACCACCCAACCGACGTCGACGACATCGTCGTAGGCGACCGTCGCATCCTTGACCCGGTAGGCGACCTCGAAGGGCCGCTCGGCGTTGTTGGCCCGGTAGTGCCAGACGATCCGCGTGGCCGTGACGTCCTCACCCTCTTCGGTCCGGAGCCGCAGATCCTCGGTGCCGAATCTGTCGGGAGCATCGATCGAGCCGAGGATCGTGCTGCCGCCCGGCTCATAGAGTGGGCCTCCCGGATCGGCGACGCCGGCCTTGGTGATCCGGGCGCCATCGCGCAGCGGGATGTCGCGGAAGGCGCCGCTGAAGCTGCCGCTGAAGTCGAAGTTCAGCCGCTCGGTGATCCTCAGTGCTCCGTCGGGCTGGACCTCGATCAGCACGTCCGCATCGTTGACCCGGAACCTCTTCTCGGACTCGAAAGCCAGGCCGGGCAGCACCGCGATCCCGCCGGCCAGCGCGGCGACCACTGCCAGGCGCCAGAGGACCGCGAACGCGAGCTTGCCGGTCATCCACCCGCCCCCGCTTGCAGCGAGATCGTCGGCGCGATCTCGGCCCCCGCCGGGGCCTCGAAGAACTCGCGCGCCTCGAAGCCAAACGCACGGGCGACGAGCACCGGCGGGAAGACCTGGGTCCGCGTGTTGTAGCGCTCGACCGTGTCGTTGTAGACCCGCCGGGTGATCGAGATCTTCTCCTCGAGCTCGCCCAGGTCGCTCTGCAGAGCGCTGAAGTTCTCCGTC
>CAXMST010000191.1:0-4329 GCA_964196325.1 uncultured Acidimicrobiia bacterium | reverse complement strand
TGAGCTTCGAGCCAAACGAGGAGCCGGCCGCGCTTGCCCCACCGGCGCCGATCGTCAGCGCAACCAGGGCCGCAACCAGGGTGATCAGGGCGACCAGCGCACCACGGCCGCCGATCGCGGCGCGGCTGGCGTTGGCGAGGGCCCCTGTGCTTGAGCGATTCATCTTGATCATTTCCTTTCGTAGCTTTTGCCTTGTCGGTGCCGGTGCTCTGTGCGCCGGCAAGACAAAGATCGCCGCGATCGGGGTCTCAAACCAGGGGCCCAAAGGGGGGCCTTGGCGGCCCCCGGGGGTGGTCTCGATCACCCCCGGGGGTGGTCGGGGGGCGGCGGGGTGGCGGCTCGGTTAGGCTCCGCGACCTCGCATGAGAATCGGCGTTCCGAAAGAATCCGCTGCAGGCGAAAAGCGCGTTGCGCTGATCCCCGACACCACAAAGAGCCTGGTGGAGAAGGGCATCTCAGTGGTGCTCGAATCCGGAGCCGGGAGACTCGCGGGCCACCCCGACCCCGAGTACACCGAGGCCGGGGCCGAGATCGGCTCCGAGGCCGATGCCTATGGCGCCGACATCGTGCTCCGGGTTGCGACCCCGACGCCCGAGGAGATTGGGCGGATCGGCAGCGGCAGGATCGCGATCGGCTTCCTCGCGCCGCTCACCTCGGCGGAGACGACGCGCGCCCTGGCGGAGGGCAACCTGACCAGCTTCGCGATCGAGTCGATCCCCCGGATCACGCGCGCCCAGGCCATGGACGGCCTCTCCTCGCAGGCCAACGTGGCGGGCTACGCCTCAGCACTCCTCGCAGCGCGAGAGTGCGGCCGCTTCTTCCCGATGATGACAACGGCCGCGGGCACGGTCTCGCCCGCCCGCGTGATCGTGCTTGGCGCCGGCGTTGCCGGCCTGCAGGCAATTGCCACGGCCAAGCGGCTCGGCGCGGTGGTCAGCGGCTTCGACATCCGCAGGGCGGCCTGGGAGCAGATCGCCTCGCTCGGAGGCCGGCCGCTCGAGCTGGACTTCATTCCCGACGCCGAGGACGAGGCCGGCTACGCGCGGCCCCTGACCGAGGAGGAGAACGAGCAGGTCCGCGAAGCGCTGGCCGAGAACGCACGGCGCCAGGACGTGATCATCACCACCGCCCAGATTCCCGGTCGCAAGGCGCCAATCCTGGTTACCGAGCAGGCGGTGCACAACATGGCGCCGGGCTCCGTGATCGTCGATCTCGCCGGCGACTCCGGCGGCAACTGCGAGCTCACGCAGGCAGGCCAGACGGTCGAGTCAGGCGGCGTCAAGGTGATCGCACCCAGCAACCTGACCTCCGACATGGCTGCGCACGCCTCGCAGCTGTATGCGAAGAACCTGGAGAACTTCATCGATCTGATCAGCGCCGACGGCGCGCTGGCGCTCGACTTCTCCGACGAGGTGGTGGCGGGGGCCTGCATCACCCACGAGGGCAAGGTTCGCAACGAGCGTGCCGCCGGCGTCGCCGGGCTCGCGTCCGAGCCGCCACCCGTGCCCGTGCCCGTCGATCCAGACCCCTCCGCCGCGGCGGGGGATCGCCCCGAGGAGGCTGATTCCTGATGGACCTGGTCGGAGAGATCACGATCTTCGTGCTTGCCGCCTTCGTCGGCTTCGAGGTGATCTCGAAGGTCCCGGCGACCCTGCACACCCCGCTGATGTCGCAGACCAACGCGATCCACGGGATCGTGATCATCGGCGGCCTGATCGTGATCGGTGCCTCCGACAGCTTCCTCACGGACGTGATCGGCTGGCTCGCGATCTTCTTCGGGACCGTGAACGTTGTCGGTGGCTTCCTCGTCACCGACCGGATGCTGGGGATGTTCATCCGCAAGCCGAAACCTGAGTCGGACCCGTCCGAGTCCAAAGACGGTTGAGCGGCATGATCGATCCAGCGCCGCCGCTCGCCGCCTTCGCGCTCGACTCGGACTTCATCGGGATTTGCTACATCGTCGCCTTTGTCCTGTTCATCTTCGGGGTGCGCCAGGGGACGCACCCGAGGACGGCCCGTCGCGGCAACCTGATTGCCGCGGTGGGCATGGCGATCGCGGTGGTGGCGACGCTCTCCACGGACGTGATCGGCAACTGGGGGATCATCGTCAGCGCGATCATCGTCGGGTCCGCCGTCGGCTGGGTCGCATCCTCGCGGGTGGCGATGACCGACATGCCGCAGATGGTCGCCCTCTACAACGGCCTCGGTGGCGGCGCGGTGGCCCTGATCGCGTGGTCGGAGTTTCGCGACATTTCGGGTCATGGGGGCACCTTCGAGCTCGACATCTTCATCCCGATCCTGTTCTCGATGGTGGTCGGTTCGATCTCCTTCTGGGGCTCGAACATCGCCTTCGGAAAGCTCCAGGGAATCCTGCCGCAGCGCTCGATCCAGGTTCCCGGACAGCAGTTCATCAACGGCCTGCTGCTAGGTGGCCTGATCGTTGCTTGCGTGGTCATGCTGGTCAACAACGACGACCCCTCCGAGGGCCTGTTCATCGCCTGCCTGGTCGCTGCGGCTCTGCTCGGCAACTTCTTCGTGCTGCCGATCGGCGGCGCCGACATGCCGGTCGTGATCTCGTTGTTGAACGCTTTTACCGGGCTTGCCGCGGCCGCGGCCGGCTTCTCGCTCGACAACACCGCCTTGATCGTCGGCGGCACCCTGGTCGGCTCCTCCGGCACGATCCTCACCTTGGAGATGGCGACGGCGATGAATCGCTCGGTTCCCAACATCCTCTTCGCCGGGTTCGGCGGGGCGCCCGCCGCCACCGGTGGCCCCACCGAGGAGCGACCGCACCGATCGATCGGACCCCAGGACGCGGCGATCGCGCTTGCCTATGCGGACAGCGTTGTCTTCGTCCCGGGCTATGGCATGGCCGTGGCCCAGGCCCAGCACGCGGTCAAGGAGCTGGCCGACGCGCTCGAGGAGCGGGGGGTTGAGGTTCGGTACGCGATCCACCCGGTCGCCGGTCGGATGCCCGGCCATATGAATGTGCTGCTGGCCGAGGCTGACGTCGACTACGAGAAGCTGGTCGAGATGGAGGACATCAACCCCGACATGCCGCGCACCGACGTCGCGGTTGTGATCGGCGCCAACGATGTCACCAATCCGTCAGCCAAGGACGACCCTGACAGCCCGATCGCCGGGATGCCGATCATCGAGGCGTATGAGGCCCGGCAGGTGATCGTAATCAAGCGCAGCCTCAGCCCCGGATTCGCCGGTATCGACAACGACCTGTTCTACCTCGAGAAGACCGCGATGCTGTTCGCGGATGCCAAGGGCGCCGCACAGGAGATCGCCAGAGAGGTCAGCGAGGTCTAGGCGCAGCCCTGCGTTGGGGCCCACCGGGGGCAATCCGCCGCCGCCGGGCTAGATTCGTCCTGCGACATGCGCCCCCGCGAAGCTCACCGCCTGTATGGCGCCGGCAGACCGACCGCGGCCGAGATCCGCGGCTGGATCGGTTGGCGGCTTGACGATGTCAACGGCTCGGGCCTGGGGCGGCTCGAAGGCCTGATCCCGGATCAGGGCGACGTCCCGGCAGACTGGCTGGCGGTCAACGAGTTCCGCTTCGGTCGCGGCCGGCGATTCTTCGTCCCGGCCGGCGAGGCGGTCGGCAGCGGCGGCCGGGTCTGGGTCCCCTACGAACGGGCCAGGGTCCTGGGCTCGACCGGTCGCGGCGCGGCGCATCACACGCCCCAGGCGGAGCGTCGCCTCCAGGAGTACTGGGCGGGCACCGTCCGGCGCGCCGCCTGAGCGGCGGCGGAGGCCGCCCCTACTCGCCGTTGCTCTTGCCTCGCGAGCCCCGAACGCGCGGCGTCAGCCAGCCGATCAGGGCGCCAACCAGAAGGGTGATCAGCAGGGCGAAGAACAGGGGCATCTCACCCTCGGCGAAGAGGAACTTGATCTTGGTGTCGTCCGTGTTCTGGAGCACGAAGATCAACGCCAGCACCGCCAGCACCGAGCTCAGATAGAAGCGCCAGCCACGGCCGTTGCCCTTGGCGGCGGCAATTGGATCTGGCCCGCGATCGTTCATCGTGGGCGCGAGGCTATCACCGCTGTCGGCAGGGGACCCTTGAGGGCGTGGGGCGCGGGCATCCGCCCCTGCGTCAGCCGAGCGGCGGCTCAGCTCGGCGGCTGATGCAGCCCGAACTGAGCGCCCTGATCGTCCCGGCAGAGCTTGAAGCGCCCGAGCTTCGCCACCGCGGCGGCATCCCCGTCGAGGTCGACGTCCTGGATCTCGCCGCCCAACTGGACCACGCGGGCGATCGCCGCGTCGAGATCGTCCACGCCGAAGAAGACGTAGAGCCGCGCGGCCGGGTCGCCCCCGTGCAT
>CAXMST010000190.1:0-10152 GCA_964196325.1 uncultured Acidimicrobiia bacterium | reverse complement strand
TGAGCTTCGAGCCAAACGAGGAGCCGGCCGCGCTTGCCCCACCGGCGCCGATCGTCAGCGCAACCAGGGCCGCAACCAGGGTGATCAGGGCGACCAGCGCACCACGGCCGCCGATCGCGGCGCGGCTGGCGTTGGCGAGGGGCCCTGTGCTTGAGCGATTCATCTTGATCATTTCCTTTCGTAGCTTTTGTCTTGTCGGTGCCGGTGCTCTGTGCGCCGGCAAGACAAAGATCGCCGCGATCGGGGTCTCAGACCAGGGGCCCAAAGGGGGGCCTTGGCGGCCCCCGGGGGTGGTCTCGATCACCCCCGGGGGTGGTCGGGGGGCGGCGGGGTGGCGGCTCGGTTGCAGCTAGTGGTCGCCGGGCGCGCCGAGCCAGTGCACGATCTCGAGCGCGAGCCCGATCTCGAGGCCACGGCCCTCGAGTGGCTCCGGCAGCAGCTCGCGTGCGCGCCGCAGCCTTCCGAGCACCGTGTTGCGATGCGCGAACAGGGAGCGCGCCGCCGCGGAGGTGTTGAACTGCTCACGGATATAGACGCGCAGGGTCTCGCGCAGGATCGGGTCGGCATTGGCAAGCTCGCCCAGGGTTTCGGTAACGAAGTCCCCGGCCACCTGCTCGTCCTGGCCGCTGATCGCGACCAGCTCGACGTCCTTGTACGTCGCCAGGCGCATCTCGGCCGGCATCCTCTGCATCAGCCGCTGGGTGGTGAGGGCGTTGAGGTGGCTGCGGCGAAAGCCGTCGACCCCCGCAGCTGTTGGGCCCAGGGCCACGCGGGCCGCCCCACCGGGGGGCAGCGCCGCCAATAGCCGCTCGCCGGTCGGCTCTTCCCCGACGGCCAGCCAGACCCAGATTGAGTGAGCGCCGGCGACCACCGTGAACGGGCGCTGGGCCCCGCCAGCGCGTGCGAGCGCGTCAGCGGTCAGCTCCAGGTCGCCATGCTCGGTGCCGCCGGCGTTCCACACGACCGCGGCCACGTGCCTCCCCGAGAGCTCATAGCCGAGCCGCTCGCCGGCCCGCTGTGAGGTGATCGGGGCCCCCTCGAGGATCAGATTGACCACCTCGAGCCGCTCCGCGTGGGTTCCGTGCGTGAGCATCTCCCGCTCCCGCTCGATCTGCTCCTCGAGCCCGGCCACCGTGTCATCGACGAAGGTAAAGATCGAGCGCGTTGTCAGCTCCAGCAGCTCGCGCAGATCGGCGAGGTCCGAGGTCGCCTCGAAAGCCTCGTCGATCAGGAACCGCAGCGCCGCGTTTTCCCCGACCCGGTAGCTGTTGAGGACCGTGTCGTCGAAACCCCGCCGCACGATGTCCCTCGAGAGGTCGAGCACCTCCGGGCTCAGGTTCGCCGGGACCCGCATCCCCGGAGCCCGGACGTTTGCCGCCAGCCAGTGGGTCAGGTTGGCGTGATTGGCGACCCGCATCGCCGCCATCAAGGATGGGTCGGAGCTCATCCGCTCGGGCGTCGTCGCCGTGACCGCCGCATCGGTGACTTCCAGCACCGGCGTTGGATCCCTCAACATCGCCGTCGATAGCGAGCGGATCAGCCCCTCGACTCGCTCCGATGGGGCGCTCCAGGTGGAGTCGGTCATGCGCTCCATGGTAGACGCCAATGTGCACTGTGAACAGGTAGCGTCACGAATCATATGTGTCTTGACGTTTCGCCCACCCCCGCCGTAGTCGATCATTTGGGCAAGCCAGAGACCGAGGAGATGCCAGTGTCAGCCACCGCCACGTCGATCGACCCCCATCGCGACGCCCGCCCGCCCGAGCATGTCGATGTTCTGATCGTCGGCGCCGGGATCTCGGGGATCGGCACCGCCTACCACCTGCAGAGCCGTCATCCGGGAAAGTCCTACGCGATTCTCGAGGGGCGCGAGGCGCTGGGCGGCACCTGGGACCTGTTCCGCTATCCCGGCATCCGCTCCGATTCCGATCTGCCGACCTTGGGCTACAAGTTCAAGCCCTGGACCGGGGACGCGGCGCTCGCCGACGGCCCCGCGATCCTCGACTACATCGAGGAGACCGCGGTCGAGAACGGGATCGACCGCCGAATCCGCTTTGGGCACCACGTCAAGAGCGCCTCCTGGTCCACCGAGGAGGGCCGTTGGACGGTCGTCGCCGAGCGCGTCGCTGACAGTGAGAGCGTCACGGTGACCTGCGGCTGGCTGTTTGGCGCCTGCGGCTATTACCGGTACGACCAGGGCTACACCCCGGAGTTCGAGGGTCGCGAGCGCTTTCGCGGCGAGGTCGTCCATCCCCAGCATTGGCCCGAGGATCTCGACTACGCGGGCAAGCGGGTGTTGGTGATCGGAAGCGGTGCCACCGCGGTGACGATCGTGCCCGTCATAGCCGAGCGGGCCGAGCAGGTGACGATGCTGCAACGCTCGCCGAGCTACGTGATCTCGATCCCCTCCAAGGACGCGATCGCCAACCTGATGAGGCGCTGGTTCGGCGACGAGCGCGGCCACCGGCTCGCCAGGCGCAAGAACATCTGGATGCAGCGCACGATCTTCCGCACGAGCCGCAGGCGGCCGCGCCTGATCCGCCGCCTGATCCGCGCCCTGCAGAGGCGACAGCTACCCGATGACTATCCGATCGACCCCCACTTCAACCCCGACTACGACCCCTGGGATCAGCGCCTCTGCCTGGTTCCCGATGGGGATCTGTTCCGGGCGATCAGCGACGGCAGCGTCGAGGTGGTCACCGATCGGATCGAGACCTTCACCGAGACCGGCGTACAACTGCAGTCGGGCGCCGAGCTCGAGGCCGAGATCATCGTCACGGCGACCGGGCTTGACCTGCTCGCCTTCGGCGGCATCGAGCTCTGCGTCGACGGCGAGGACGTGGTCCTTTCGGAGACCACCGCGTACAGGGGCATGATGCTCAGCAACGTGCCCAACTTCGCCTTCGCGATCGGCTACACCAACGCCTCCTGGACGCTCAAGGTAGACCTCACGGGCGAGTACTTCTGCCGCCTGTTGGACTACATGCACAGCGAGGGCGTTGACCAGTGCGTGCCGGTCCCCGGCCCCGATCTGCAGCGACGACCGCTGCTCGACTTCGACGCCGGCTACGTGCAGCGGAGCATCGACCGCTTCCCGCGACAGGGCGACCGTGGGCCCTGGCAGCTGAGCATGGACTACGATGCCGACGCGCGAAGCCTTGGCGCGGATCCGGTCAATGACGGCGCCGTCCGGTTCTCCCGCACCGTCGGGGCAGTCGATCGACGGGAGCTGGAGCCAGTCGGCTGACGTAGGGCTTCGGCCCTCGCCTGAGCTTGGCCCCCGGCCCCTGGTTTGCCGGGCCTAAGGCGCCGTGAGCAGCTCGCCGAGCGCGGTGACCGTGCGCCCCCAGCTGAGCTGATCGCGCTGGGCGCGGGCGCCGGCAGCGAGCCGAGCCCGCAGCTCGGGATCGGCGAGGCGCTCGATCGCCTCGGTCAGCGCCGCCGGGTCGGGCAGCATCGCCGGGATCCCCGAGCGGGCCGTGCCGTCGGGGTGGGAGCGGACCAGCAGGCCGTTGATCCCATCGCTGATCACCTCGTTCATCGGCGGGTCGTCGTTGGTGATCGTCGGCTGAGCGAAGGCCGTCGCCTCATACAGCGGCAGTCCCAGCCCTTCCCAGCGGGAGGGGGTTATGCAGACGTCGCAAGCCGCGAGTGTCGCCAGATGCGGCTGCCACTGCTGATCCCCGAGCTGCAACTCGATCCGCTCGTCGCCCTCGATCAGCGGTAGCAGTGCAGCCAGCCGGTCGCGCTCGACCTGAGCTTTGACCAGCAGCCGTAGCCGGGGGTCGTCGGTCCGGGCGAACGCCTCGACCACGGGCTCAAGCGGCTTGCGGTGGCCGATGAACCCACCCGGGAACACGTAGCGTACGAGCCCGTCGTCGGCGCGCTGGAGGGGCACCTCGAGCAGCTCCGGATGGATTCCCCAGGGTACGCGGGGGGTCTCGAGCCCCCAGCCCGCGTAGCGGCGTTGCTCGGCCTCGGTCACCGAGTAGATCGAATCGTAGGCAAGCTGGGCGTCCTCGAGGTGCTGCTCGGTGAAGTGCTCCCAGACGAACCGGCCCAGCACCCGCACCCCGCGGCTGCGCAGCTGCGCCAGCTCATCGAACTGATAGTTCTGGTCGCAGAGCAGGACCTCGATTCCGTTCCCCTCGACCCATGCCAGGTACTCGCCCAGGGGCACGTTGAAGGCGGAGCCCTCGGTCACCCCGGGCTGATCCCAGATGTCGGAGCGCTCCAGGGCGCCGGGCCGGGGGCCCTTCTCGCGCCGCGGTCTGGCCAGCACGAAGCTCTGGTGGCCGAGCTCATCGACCGCCGAGCGCACGTAGCGGCCGACGATCGGCTGGCCGCGGTTGAACCACTTGGTGACGATGCCAACCCTCATCCTGGGATCTCCTCCGCTTCGCGTCCGATGCCGGGTTGGTGGCCGCGCCGCAGCATCAGCCGGATCCGCTCACCTCAGGGTTCTTCTTGCGCCGCCCTCCGCCGCCCTTGCGGTTGCCGCCGTGCAGGCTCATGGTGCGCTCCTTGCGGGGCAGGATCCGCGCCTGCTCGAGATGGCCGGTGGGCACGGCATGCACGCAGATCCGTGAGTAGTGCTCGTGGCGCTCCTCCTCCCAGACGGTGCTGATCCCCTCGAAGCCTGCGGTGCGCAACATCTGCTCCAGGCACAGCTTGTTCGGCGTCCACCAGTTCGAAGGGTTGTTGGTGCCCTCGCCCTGGCCGTGGTAGATCATCATCGGCTTCTCGGGCTGCAGCCGGGTGATTCCGGTCTCGATCACGAGTAGCTCACGGACCACCTTGCGCAGCCGGAAGAGCAGGCTCATCACGTTCTCAACGTGGTAAAGCACCCCCGAGCAGAGCACCACGTCGTACTCGCCCATCTCCAGCCATTTCTCGCTGAAGATGTCCATCTGGAGGAAGTCGAAGCCGTAGCGCTCGACGTTGAAGGCGAGGTCCTCAGAGGTGCAGAGGTCGACTCCGACGACCTGGGAGGCATCGCGGCGTTGGGCTTCCGCGCAGTGCATGCCCTCCCAGCAGCCAACGTCGAGGAAGCTCTTGCCGCTGAGCTCGACCGGCATCCGGAACTGCTCCCAGCGCGAGCCCTTGCCCGCGGCCTGCAGCGGCTCGCCGACGCCTTCGATCTCTGTTTCAGCTGCCACTCGCGGGGGAAGCGTAGTGGTCGAGGGCCGGGCCGCCGCTATCGGCGAGTAGCGCCGCGGCGGCATTGCGGCCGTTCAGGCCGATCACCGAGCCGCCGGGGTGGGCCGCGGCACCGCACAGGTACAGCCCCGAGATCGGCGTCCGGTGATCGAGGCGCCGATCCCACATCTGCTCCGGCAGGGCCTCGCCCTGGAAGATATGGCCGCCGCTGAGCCCGACACGCTCCTCGATGTCGGGCGGGCCGAGCACCTCCCGATCGACGATGCACCTGGCGATCTCCGGAGCCGCCGTTGCCAGGTGCTCGATGATTGCGTCGCCGATCCGCCCACGCTCGGCGTCCCAGCTGCCGCTGACCAGCTCGTAGGGCGCGTACTGGGCGAAGACGCTCATCGTGTGCTTGCCCGCGGGGGCGACGCTCGGGTCGTAGGCGGTCTGGAAGTAGAGCTCACAAAACCCGATTCGCGCCTCGCCACGGCGGCTAGCCTCATACGCTGCCTGGCCCTCGTCGAGGCCGACCGCAACCGTGACCATGCCTCGCCGGGGCTCGGGCCCCTGCGGCGACTCTCCGTTGAAGCGGGGAATCTCGCTCAGCGCCGCGTTCAACTTGACTACCGGCGAGCCGACCTCCCAGTTCCGGAGCCGCTCGCCGAACGGGGCCGAGGCCCGATCGGGGCCGAGCATCGCCAAGAGCCGCTTCGGGTCGGCGTTGCAGAGCACCGCTCGGCTGCGGATCAGCTCGCCGCTCTCGAGCTCGACCCCCTCGCCCTCGGCGATCCGCGCCACTGGCACCCCCGCCGCCAGGGTCGCACCCGCCTCGCGGGCGGCGTCGGCGATCGCGAAGGAGATCGCCCCCATGCCCCCTTTGACATAGCCCCAGGCGCCGGGCCGCCCCTCCATCCCCCCCATGCTGTGCATCAGCTTGACCATCGCCGTACCCGGAGTCCGGGGTCCCGCCCAGGTGCCGATCACGCCCTGCCCCCAGAGCGCCTGGTGCAGCCGTGGGTCCGCGATATGGCGCTCCAGGAGCTCGGCGACCGAGGCACTGAAGACGAGCTCGATCAGCTCCTGATCGTCGAGGATCTCCTCGAGCCGCTCCCGGTTCGGCGAGGGCCCGGCCCAGGTGTCCCCGGCGGGTCCCTCCCGAAGCCGAGCGCGGGCCCTTGAGTAGAGGCCGTAGTAACGGTCGAGCCCATCGATGTCGGCTTCCGAGAAGCCGTTCGCCTCCAGGTGCCGGCGCCGACGGGCCGGGTCAGCAAGCTCCGTATAGGAGCTGCCGTCGGGGAACCCACACCAGATGCCTGGGTCGGCGAGTTGCACGCTGTAGCCATGCGAGCGCAGCCCCAGCTCGTCGATCACTCGACGGTCGAGCAGCCCGACCACGTAGGCGCAGGGGCTGACCACGTAGGCGGGGTCGGCGAAGGGCCGCTCCAGGGTGCAGGCGCCGCCGAGCTGCTCGCGGCGTTCGAGCACCAGGACAGAGCGGCCGGCCCGAGCCAGGTAGGCCGCCGCGGTGAGGCCGTTGTGGCCGCCACCGACGACGACCGCGTCCCACTCGCGCGCGCCGAGCTCACTGATCGGGGCCGGTAGGCCGACCCGGCCGAGCGAATCCAGCACGCTTTGATGGTCGGCTGCCACGGAAGGTCCTGGTCTAACGGAAGAGCCGGCCCAACGCCGCCACGGTGTGCTCCCAGGCCCGCTGCTCGCGCAGCTCGAGGACCCCGGTCCGCATCCGCTCCAGCTCGGCTCGGTCCCCGAGCCGCTCGATCGCGGCGATCAGCGACGCCGGCTCCGGATCCCAGGCGGGGATGCCGGAGCGCGCCTCCCCATTGCGAACCGAGTCGACCAGCACGCCGCTGCTGCCGTCCAGAACCATCTCTGACATCGGCGGGCGATCGTTGGTGATGATCGGCATCCCGAACGCCGTCGCCTCATACAGCGGCAGGCCCAACCCTTCCCACCGCGAGGGCGCCAGACAGACGTCGCAAGACGCAAACCGGGCCCTGTGGCGGCTCTCCGGCTCATCCTCCAGAGCCAGCTCGATCCGCGGGTCCTCGTCGGCGGCAGCGCGCAGGAACTCGTCGCCGCGCGGCACCTGGGCGCTGATCAACAGTCGCAGGTGATCCCCTCGCGCCCGCCGGAAGGCCTTGATCACCTTGCGGATCGGCTTGCGGCGCCCGAGAAAGCTGCCCGGGAAGTAGAACCGAACCGGTTCCGCGGCACCGCTTCCGGAGGGGGCCCGACCGGGGATCTCGGAGAGCAGCTCGGGGTGGATTCCCCAGGGCACATAGGGGCTTTCGATGCCGAGCTCGGAGTAGCGCTCGCGTTCGCACCGGGTCAGCGAGTAGATCGTCTCGAAGGCCTCGCTCGCGGGCCCGGCGTGCTCAGCGCCGAAGTACTCCCAGACGAAACGACCGACCGTGCGGATGCCGCCCGCCCGCAGGCGGCCAAGCTCCTCGAACTGGTAATTCTCGTCGCAGAGGATCGCCTCCAGGGAGTTGGCGCGGACCCAGTCCTCGTACTCGGCCAGGGGCACCTCGTGGGCGCTGGCGTGGCTGACACCGTGCTGCTCCCAGACCGGATCGAGCTGATCGGCCGCCGCGCCCGCGGCTGCCTTCGCCCGGGGCCCCGAGCCGGGACGGGCGAGCACGAACGTCTGGTGCCCGAGCTGCTCCAGCGCTGAGCGCAGCTGCCGGGCGACCACCGCCTGTCCGGAAGCGATCCACTTGCTGACCAGGCCGATCCGCATCAGCGCTTGAGCGCCAGAGTGATCCCGTCCGATACCCCGATCATCGCGATCTCGACCCGCTCGTCGTCGGCGATCTCGCGGTTGAGCCGGTCAACTGCGTCGCTCTGCGGTCCGTCTGGATCCAGCACCTGACCGTTCTGCAGCATGTTGTCGAGGATGATCAGCCCACCGGGCCGCAGCAGCTCCAGGCAGCTCTCGTAGTAGCCGGGGTAGCCGGTCTTGTCGGCGTCGATGAAGGCGAGGTCGTAGCGCTCTGGATCGGCGCCGGCCAACTCCGCCAGGGTCTCCGCCGCCGGCCCGATCCGCAGGTCGATCCGCTCCGCCACGCCGGCTCGCTCGAAGTTGCGAGTCGCGACTCGCCCATGCTCGGGATCGAGCTCACAGGCGACCAACACGCCGCCCTCAGCCAGCCCCCGGGCCAGACAGATCGCCGAGTAGCCCGTGAAGGTGCCAACCTCTATCGCTCGCCTGGCTCCCATCAGGCGGGCCAGGAGGGTCATCAGGGCGCCCTGGTCGGGGCCGATCTGCATGATTGAGATCTCGCCCATTGCGAGGGTCTCCTCCCGAATCTGGCGCAGCACGGGATCCTCGCGCGCGCCGTGCCGAACCAGGTAGCCATGCAGTTCCTCGGTGATCGTGATGAAGCTCGACATCGCCTAGCGCCCCGTCGTCGAGACCTCGTAGCCAAGCTCGTCCAGCAGACCCCCGGCGGCGGCGTCGAACGCGGCTACGTCCTCGGCGCTCATCCGCTCCTTCCACCGGTACACGGCGCTGGGATCCGGTGGCTTCTGGGTCATCGCATGGGCCTGCATCCGCTCGGCCCCAGGGCGGACCGGCTTGCCGTCCGCCGAGGGCAGGTCCCGAGCCATCTCCGCCATGCGGTCGGCCGCGCGCTCGTAGTAGCGCAGGATCGAGGGATCCCAGGGCAGCTCGATGAACTCGCAGATCCGCCGCAGGTTGGCCTCGGTGTCTGTGACCAGATCCTCGTAGCGGAGCTCGAGGTAGTGGGCGAGGCGCCGCCCCTGGTTCTGGGCGCGGCGGATACGGCGCTGCCAGCCTTCGGCGACCTGATCGGCGGGCGCGCGCTTGCCCTCCCCCAGGGTCCGCTTCCAGCGTGAGAGGGCGACGTCGCGACCGTCCCGAATCACGTGGATGAACCGGGCCTCGGGCAGCGCGCCTTCGATCAGGCGCATCCTGCGGACGTAGGCCGGAGTCTTCTCTCCCCAGCGCGGCTTGCCCTGGCGCTCACTGTAGATCGTGTAGAAGGCACGCAGGGCGTTGCCGGCATTGAAGTCCTCAACGGCCTCGAGACGCTCGAGGATCTCCGCTTCCTCGAGATGCAGATCGCCCCACTGGCGCACCGACTGCATCACCTCGACCGCCTGCTGCGGCAAGGCGCCGCCGTCGACGGCATCGATCAACTCGGGTACGAAATGGGTCTCGGGGGGAATCGCGAGGTCCGGGTGGGCGTCGAGCATCAACCGCAGCATCGTCGTGCCGGAGCGGCCGACACCGACGATGAAGGGCGAGGGCGGGCGGCCCCCGGTCTCTTTTCGACTGCCTAAGAGCGCCGCCATCAGGCTGGTAAGGGTCGCATGATCAGAGCGCTCACGCCTCGCACTGCAGCTGCAAAGCGTCGGCGGCGGCGCAGAATGCAGGCTTGGGGCTGACGCGGTCGGCCTCGACCACGCCAAAGCCCGCCTCGAAGGGGAACAGCGGCTCGGCCTGGTCGAAGAAGCGGTGCACGGTTATCACCGGCACCCCCTCGTCGGCGAACGTCGCGACGAGCTCGGCCAGACCGGCGGCCTGCTCCGCCTCGCTGACCCTGTTCTGACCCGCCGTGGTCAGGCCGACCTCGGTTACCCAGACCGGCGTCTGGGGTGCGACCGCGGTGGCCGCCTGGCGCGCTAGCTCGAACAGGCCGATGCTTGCTCGGACGGCGTCGGGCCCGCGCTGCAGGAGGCTGTAGGGGTGGATGCCGATCGCGTCGACGTCCGGGGCCTCAGGGCCGGCCATGACCTCCTCGATGAAGGGCACGAAGGGGATCTTCTTCGGGTCCTCCGCGGCCTGCTCAGCGCTCGTCGGTGACGGCCCGGCCATCACCACCGGCACCTCACTTGCGGAGGAGGAGTGGACCGCCTCAGCAGTCGCTGCGAGCAGCTGCCGATACAGGGAGGGGTCCGGGGTGGGTCGCCAGAAGTTCGGGAGGTTGGGCTCGTTCCAGACCTCGATGCCGACCGCATCCG
>CAXMST010000189.1:0-13118 GCA_964196325.1 uncultured Acidimicrobiia bacterium | reverse complement strand
CGAGCATCGCCTCGCTTCCGACCCACGCCGGCTCCGCGACCGGGGCCGCGACCGGCTGGGTCTCATCGGTGCAGCCTCCGACCCGAGGACCGCAGGCTGCGCAGCCGTTTTCCGGCCGACCCTCCTCGGAGCCGGGTGATGCGATCGCACGGCTCGAGCGGCTGCAGAGGCTGCGGGAGTCAGGGGCTCTGACGGAGACCGAGTTCCAGCTCCAGAAGAACAAGATCCTCAGCGAGTAGCGCCGCTCTCATCTCAGTCCTTGGTCACCTCGAGGTTGGCGGCCAGCTCGACCTTGCCGGAGCGGCGGAACTCGACGTCCACCGTCTCGTTCTTGCGGTAGGTGCCGAACAACCCGATGTACATGGAGAGCCAGCGCAGCCCGCCGAGCTTGCCCTCCTTGACGATCGGTTCCTTGAACCAGATGCCGCCGGCGTCGAGCTTGTAGTCCTCTCCCTCGACTTGCTGGATGCCGTTGATGTAGACGCTGATCGGCGGCTCGGCCCCGCGGGGAAGTCGCACGCGTCGACCGATCTCGACGCCCTCCTCGTCACCCCTTGCGTGCCCTCGCTTGCGATCGTCGACCATCGCTCTATTCTCGCAGCGCATCGGCGAGCGCATCCTCGAAGCGCTCGCCCTCCCGTGGGTCGAGATGGTCGCGCGAGGAGCCGCCGCGGTAGGGAACCACGGCGCCATCCCCCATCACGTCAACGCCCGCGTCGCGGCGGCGCAGGAAGCGGCCGGTGGAGATCTCGACACGAGCCTTGACCCGCTGGCCGGGCTCGAAGGTGCGCAGCATCTTCACGCTGGGCAGGTTGCTCTCTGAGCGGATCTCCGAGACCCGCAGGCTGACGGCGTCGATCGCCTGCTCGAGGGTGTCGTACTGCTCGCGGTGCACGGAGGGTCCGTTACGGATGGTCACGGTGAAGGCTGCCACGGGCGCCGAGGGTACTCGCTAGTTTGCCCGCATGGGACTGGCTTGCAAACGGGGGCGGACCGGGCTGCTTTGGTTGCTGCTGGCGCTCGCGCTCACCCTGGCCGCCTGCGGCGAGGACGACTCCGGAATACCCGAGCCGCTGGACCTGGAGGCCTGGCAAGCGCGGGCCGGACAGTTCTGTGCTGATGGGATCCAGGAAGCGACGGCGCTGCCACTCCCGACCACCGGTGCCGAGGTCGGCCCCGACGCGCGGGCGATGGCTGAGATCGTGCTCACGGCCCGCGACCGGATGCTCACGCTGGCGCCTCCCGAGGGGGAACGGGAGGCTGCCAACGACTATCTGACGCAGCTCAGCGACGACGCCGAGCTGCTGCTGACCGTCGCGCGGCGGGCGGAGCGCGGCGCCGACTACCGGACCCCGCTGAGCCAGCTCGATGAATCCGCCGGCCAGGTGGCCGCCGAGCTCGGCCTCCCCGATTGCGCCGCGTTCGCTAACTCCGTCGCCCGGACGCCATAGGCGTCCCGGGGGCGTGGGCGCTCAGGCGCCGCGGCGCGCTCTGACCGGCCGCCGCGCCGGCGGCCCGGTGATCTTCTCCGGGCCGCTGCGGCCGCCGATCGGCACGTACTCCAGATCGCGCTTGCCGGTGTAGATCTGCCGCGGCCGAGCGATCTTCTGCTCGCTGTCGCCGTTCATCTCCATCCATTGCGAGATCCAACCTGCGGTCCTGGGAATCGCGAAGATCACGGTGAACATCTCCGCCGGAATCCCGAGCGCCTCGTAGATCAGGCCGGAGAAGTAGTCGACATTCGGGTAGAGCTTGCGCTCGGTGAAGTACTCGTCGTCGAGGGCTCGCTTCTCGAGCTCGCCGGCCACCGCGAGCAGCGGGTTGTCGACCCCGAGCGCGGCGAGCACCGCGTCGACGTGGTGGGTGATGATCCGCGCCCGCGGGTCGTAGTTCTTGTAGACCCGGTGGCCGAAGCCCATCAACTTCTCCTCGCGACGCTTGACGCCCTCGAGGAAATCGGGCACGTTCTCGACCTTCTCGATCCGGCGCAGCATGCGCAGAACTGCCTCATTGGCGCCGCCGTGCAGCGGCCCGTACAGGGCCGCGATGCCTGCGGCCACCGAGGAGTAGGGGTCGACCTGGGAGGAGCCCACCGAACGCACCGCGCTGGTCGAGCAGTTCTGCTCGTGGTCAGCGTGGAGGATGAAGAGCACGTCGAGCGCCCGTTCCAGCCGTGGGTCGGGGTGGTACTCCATCTCGGTCATCTTCCGCATCATTCCGAGGAAGTTGCCCGCGTAGGAGAGGTCGTTGTGCGGGTACACGTAGGGCAACCCGAGCGAGTGGCGATAGGCGAAGGCCGCCAGCGTCGGGATCTTCGCGATCAGCCTGACCGCCGCCATGTAGCGCTCCTCGGGGCTGTCGATCTCCTTCGCGTCCGGGTAGAAGGTCGACATCGCGCCGACCGAGGAGAGCAGCATTCCCATCGGGTGGGCGTCATAGCGGAAGCCCTCGAGCATCGTCTTCAGGTCCTCGTGGACGAAGGTGTGGTGGGTGACGTCGTAGACCCAGCGCTCGTACTGCTTTTCGGTCGGCAGCTCGCCGAAGATCAACAGGTAGGCGACCTCGAGGTAGGTCGATCGCTCGCAGAGCTGCTCGATCGGATAGCCGCGGTGCTGGAGTATCCCCGCCTCGCCGTCGATGTAGGTGATCTCGGACCGGCAGGAGGCTGTGTTGGTGAAGGCCGGGTCGTAGGCCATCATCCCGAAGCCGTCCTCGTTGACCTTGATTTGGCGCAGGTCCATCGCCTTGATCGTCTCGTCCGTGATCTCGACCTCGTAGGCCTTGCCGGTGCGGTTGTCGGTGATCGAGAGGGTGTCCTTGGTCTCGCTCATTGGTTACTTGAGCCTTTCTAAGCGGTAAGCGGGCGGGTCGCCGGGTCGTGATGGTATCCCACGGCTGCGGTGCCGAGTAGGGCGCGAGCGGCTCAGCCATCGACGAGCGCCGGACGCTCGTCGAAGTGGGTCAGCGCCTTGAACGCTGAGAGGCGGCCCTCGATCTCGGCCGGGTTGAGTGCGCGGACGCGCTCGGTCCCGAAGCTCTCGACGTTGAAGGAGGCCATCACTGAGCCCAGAGCCATCGCCCGCCGAAACTCCTCCGTGCCGGGCCGTTGGCCGAGGGAATCCAGATAGCCGAGGAAGCCGCCGGCAAAGCTGTCCCCGGCCCCCGTCGGATCGGCTACGTCCTCGAGCAGCAGGCCGGGGATCGCGAAGACGTCGTCGGCTGAGAACAGGACGGCGCCGTACTCGCCCCGCTTCGCGATCACGATCTCGGGCCCGAGTTCGCGGACGGCCCGGGCCGCCCGGGCCAGGTTCGCCTCATCGGTGAGCTGTCGCAGCTCGGCGTCGTTGAGTAGCAGGCAGTCGATCTGTCCCAGGGCGGCAACCAGTGAGTCGCGGGCCGTCTCGATCCAGAGGTTCATCGAGTCGAGGGCTACGAGACGTGCCCCGGACATATCGCCGCGAACCCGGAGCTGCAGGTCCGGCTGGATGTTGCCGAGGAACAGCGTCTCGGAGGCCCGGGACTCGGTGGAGAGCTTGGGTTCAAACTCCGCGAAAACGTTGAGCTGGGTGTCGTCGGTGTGGGCGACGCCGAGATCGTGGTCGTAGTGCCCCTCCCAGAAAAAGGTGCGGCCGCCGGGAACCTGCTCGATGTCAGCGGTCACGATCCCGCGGTCGCTGAGCACCGCGAGATCCTCGGAGCCGAAATCCTCGCCGACCGGACCGACGACCCGGACCTCCGTGAAGAAGCTGGCTGCCAGCGCGAAGTGCACGGCGGAGCCACCGAGCATTCGCTCGCGCTCGCCAAACGGCGTGCGGACGGCGTCGAAGGCGATCGATCCGACAACAGTTACGGCCACAAGTCGGGCATCGTGGCATAGCCTTGGCATCTGATGCGGGCCGTGCAGATCAGCGAGTTCGGTGGACCCGAGGTGCTGGAGCTCGTCGAGCTCCCCGATCCTGTGCCGCGGAGCGGCGAGATCGTGGTTGAGGTGGCTCGGGCGGGCCTCAACTTCGCTGACACCCATCAGCGCCACAACCATTACCTGGCCAAAGCCGAGCTCCCATTCATTCCCGGCGCCGAGATCAGCGGCCGCACCCTCGACGGTCGCCGGGTTGCCGCCGTGCTGACGGGCGGCGGCTACGCCGAGCGGGTAGCGGTCCCCGAGCCCGAGCTGATCGCGATCCCGGACGAGGTCTCCGACGAGCAGGCCGCGGCGGTGTTGCTGCAGGGGCTCACGGCCTGGGCCCTGCTGAGCGTCAGCGCGGCCGTACAGCCGGGCGAGACCGTCGTCGTCGAGGGCGCCGCGGGTGGCACCGGGACCCTCGCGGTGCAGCTCGCCAAGCGGATCGGCGCGAAGGTGATCGGGCTCGCCTCCACCGCCGAAAAGCGTGAGCTCGCGGCGCAACTGGGGGCGGACGCGACGGCCGACTCGCGAGCCGCCGACGCCGGTGCGACCCTCCTCGAGGCCAACGACGGTGAGCCCGTGGATGTGATCCTGCAGATGTCGGGCGGAACGGCGTTCGAGCAGCAGATGGAGGCGTTGGCTCCGTTTGGGAGGATGGTCGCGTTCGGGATCGCCACGCGCGAGCCAAACGTAATCCGCAGCCAGACTCTGATGCGCACCAGCCGCGCCGTCGTCGGCTTTTGGATCGTCCATCTGCTGCAACGCCGCGATCTCTTGAAGCGGGGGATCGCAGAACTGCTCGGGGCTGTAGCCTCCGGGGAGCTTCAGGTGGTAATCGGCGGCGTCTATCCATTGAGCGACGTCGCCCAGGCTCAGGTTGAGCTCGCGGAGCGCCGTACGCACGGCAAGCTCCTACTCGACCCGAGCGCCTGAGACCACCTCCATCCAACTGACATGAGGGACCAACTGACCGTATGAGCGTTTTTGGTGAACTAGGCCTCAAGGACGAGGTCCAACAGGCTCTCGATGAGCTCGGCTACGAAGAGCCGACAGCGATCCAGGAGCAGGCGATCCCAGCGCTGCTCGGCGGTCAGGATGTGATCGGCCAGGCCCAGACCGGGACCGGGAAGACCGCGGCGTTTGGGCTTCCACTCCTTCAGTACCTGGACCCCGACGACGACTCCACCCAGGCGATCGTGCTGACCCCGACCCGTGAGCTCTGCATCCAGGTCACCCAGGCCCTGCGCGCCTATGCAGAGCACCTCGACGTCAACGTCGTCGCGGTCTTCGGCGGCACCTCGGTCCGCGACCAGGCGGCACGCGTCCGCTACGGAGCCCACGTCGTCGTCGCCACGGTTGGGCGGATGATGGATCTGACCTCACGCGGCTCGCTCAACCTGACCTCGGCTCGCTACGTCGTCCTCGACGAGGCCGACGAGATGCTCGACCTGGGCTTCATCGAGGATGTCGAGAAGATCCTGCGGATGTGCCCGAACGGACGCCAGACGATGCTGTTCAGCGCGACGATGCCACCGCCGATCGCGCGGCTCGCCGAGACCTATCTGTACAACCCGGTGACGATCTCGGTCACGCCGAAGCAATTGACCGTGGACGCGATCGAGCAGGCGTTCGTCGAGGTCGAGCAGAAGGCGAAGACCGAGAAGCTGATCGAGGTCCTGCGCGAGGAGGAGCCCGAGCAGGCGATCGTCTTTTGCCGGACCAAGATCGGCACCGCCCGGCTCGATAAGCGGCTGCGCGAAAAGGGCCTTCCCGCGAAGGCGCTGCACGGCGACATGAGCCAGGGTCAGCGCGACGGCGTGATGATCTCGTTCAAGGAGCACGCGTCGCCGCTGTTGGTGGCGACCGACGTCGCGGCCCGCGGGCTCGACATCGAGCACGTCACCCACGTGATCAACTTCGATCTGCCGAACAACACCGAGATGTACGTACACCGGATCGGCCGCACCGGCCGGGTCGGCCGGACCGGTCGCGCGATCACTTTCGTGACCCCGAAGGAGCGCGGCGAGATCGACCGGATCGAGCGTGAGGCCAAGGTCTCGATCGGGGAGTGGGAGGCGCCGGACGAGCGGATCGAGCACGCGCCGCGCCCGAAGCGTCGCGACCACTCGGCCGAGAAGCCGGCCGAGAACGGCAAGCCCGAGCACACCAAGCTGTTCATCAACCGCGGTACCCGCAGCGGCCTCGAGCAGGAGGACATCGAGTTCGCGCTGGTCGAGGGCGCCGTGATCCCCGAGGATGCGATCCACGACATTCGCATCCTCGAGCGCTTCACCTTCGTGGACCTCGACACCGACCGGGCCGACCAGGTGCTTGAACGACTCAACGAGACCAAGCTCAAGGGTAAGCAGATACGCGTCGAGTACGCCAAGGACTAGATCCGTGGCGGCGTCCGCCGAGAAACTCCCCAGGTACCCGCTGGCGCTGGCGCTGGCGCTCTCCGGCCTGCTGGCCGGCATCTACCTGATCTGGCAGCCGCAGACCACCGATCTGGCGGCACAGGTTTTCAGGGCGGACCTCTGGGAGCGGGCCGGGTTCGTGATTTGGAACCCGGACTGGTACGACGGCCATTCGGTCCCGGGGTACAGCCTGCTCTACCCGCCGCTTGGGGCCTTGCTGGGCCCGGCCCTCGTCGGCGCGGCAAGCGCCGTCGTAGCTACCTGGGTGTTTGGTCGCCTCGCCCTCGACGCTTGGGGTCAGCGTGCCTGGCTCGGCGTGGTCTGGTTCGGGTTGGCCTCGGCGGTCGCGCTGTACAGCGGCCGGATCACCTTCGCGCTGGGGCTCGCGCTCGGTCTTGGTGCCCTGCTGGCAATCCAGAGGGAGCGGGTCGGCTGGGCCGCGATGCTCGGGTTCTTGGCCTCGGCGGCGAGCCCGGTGGCGGGTCTGTTCGTCGCGTTGGCCGGCGCCTCGGTTTTCCTTGCCTCGCGCTTCCGGCTGACCCGTAAGCCCGCGGCCGCGCTGCCGGTTCGAGCCGCGGTCGCGGCGGCGGCCGGGGCCTTGTTGCTGATCGTCTTGCTGGCAATCGCCTTCCCGACCAGCGGCTATCACCCGTTCGGCTTCGCCAGCTACCTCTGGATCCCGCTGTTGGCGGTCGCGATCCTGGTCTTCGCAGGGGTTCGGGAGGGCCCGCTGCTCTGGGGCGTGCTGCTCTACACCCTGCTCGGCCTGGCCGCGGTCGTCATCGACACGCCGCTCGGTGGCAACGTGACCCGGCTCGGGGCCACGTTTGCGGGCCCGATTCTCGCAATCCTGCTGCTCAGGCGCCGTCCTCGGGTGCTGGTCTTGCTGGCGATCCCGCTTCTCATCTGGCAGTGGCAGACGACCGTCGAGGACGTGAGTCGCGCTCAGGCCGACCCCTCGACCGAGGCTGCGTATTTCGAGCCCCTGCTCGATGAGTTGGCGCTGCGAAGCTCGCGCTCGGCGCCCCTGAAGGTCCATGTTCCCCCTACCCGAAGCCGCTGGGAGGCCACCTACCTGGCTGAGAGCTACCCGATCACCAGGGGCTGGTTGCGGCAGGAGGAGAGCGACGACTTCCGACTATTCCGCGACGGGCCCATCGAACCCGAGGCGTACCTCGAGTGGCTGCGCGACCGCGGCGTCACCCATGTGGCCCTTCCCGACGCGGAGCCCGACTACCTCGCGCGCTCCGAGCGGCGACTGCTCCGCTCGGCGGCGTCGCCGGTGAAGCTGCTCTGGACGGGCGAGCACTGGCGGCTGTACGAGGTCCCCGGTGCGGCGGGTGCGGCGGAGGACGAGATCCTCTGGCTGCGGCCCGATGGCTTCACCCTGATGCTGGCCGATACGTCGGCCTCGATCCCGCTTCGCTTCAGCCCCTATTTCGAGGTCGTTGGTGGCGCCGCCTGCATCGAGCCCGATCCTCTCAGCCCGAGACGCACGTTGATTACCGGGACCGGGGTCGCGGCAAGCGCGGACCAGCCGATTCCGATCACCGTCGAGGCAAATCTCTCGCTGGCGGCGGCTGCGGGGCGCGAACGGCAGTGCTCGACCGAGGATTAGTACGGCGCGAGCTCCAGACCGAATAGGGCCTCGAGCTCTGCGATCGTCCCGTCGGCGCCTCGGTGCAGGACGCCCCGCATGCCCACCGCAACCGCGCCTGCGACGTTCTCGGTCAGGTCGTCCACGAAGGCGCAGTCGCCGGGCGCGAGCCCGAGCCGCTCGGCGCCCAGCTGATAGATCTCTGGCTGCGGCTTGTGTAGGCCCACCTCTGCAGAGATCACCGTCGCCTGGAACAGCTCGAGTGGTGCCCGGTCGTAGATCCCCGTCCCCCAGGAGTTCGAGATCAGGCCGATCGGCACCCCGAGGCGGCGCGCCCTACCAAGCGCATCGATCATCGCCTGATCGGGGCCCAGGCCCGCGAACAGGCGGCTGATCAGGTCCTCGGGGTCGACCTCGAGCAGCTCGGCGAACTCGGCCTCGAACGCCGTGTCCTCGAGCTCGCCCCGCTCCAGGGCGCGCAGCAGTTCGAGCCCCCGACCGCGACCGCGGAAGATGGCCTTGATCGTGCCGGGGTCGAGCTCCTCGGTGGCGCAGAAGGCCGCGAACGAGTCCCAGATGTTGGTCGTCAGGACACCGCCGAAATCGACGAGCAGTCCGGTAGGCGCGCGGTCGTTGATGGCCGAACTCATACCAGGCCCCGCAGCAGGCTGACCGGCCAATAGGCTGCGCCCGATGGATGCGAGCGAGCGGATCAGTGCCCCAGACGGGATCGACCGCGTCGGGGTCGAAGCCTGGTTTAGGGCCAATGTGCCCGGGGTCGAGCTGCCGCTTGCGTTCGAGACGATTGCCGGCGGTCGCTCGAATCTGACCTACGCGGTCAGCGACGGAGCCGGCCGGCGCTGGGCGCTGCGCCGGCCGCCGCTCGGCAAGCGCCTCGGCTCGGCTCATGACATGGGTCGCGAGCAGCGTGTTGTCTCGGCGCTGGCCACGACCGCTGTGCCGGTCCCGCCGATCGCCGGATTCTGCGAGGACGAGTTGGTCAATGAGGCCCCCTTCTATGTGATGGATTTCGTTGACGGGCCGGTGCTCCGTTCCCTCCAGGACGCCGACCCCTACAGTGCCGAGGAGCGTCGGTCGATCGGAGAACGCGTGGTTGACACGCTGATCACGATTCATGCGGTTGACCCCGACGCGGCCGGCCTGGGTGAGCTCGGCAAGAAGAGCGGCTACGTCGCGCGCAACCTGCGTCGCTGGCTCGGGCAGTGGGAGAAGTCGAAGACCCGCGAGCTACCGTTGGTCGGCGAGGTCCACGACCGGCTGGCCGCGAGGATCCCGGAGCAGGGACCGGCGACGATCGTGCACGGCGACTACCGACTCGACAACATGATTCTCGATCCCTCCTTGGAGGTTGCGGCGGTCGTTGATTGGGAGCTGTGCACGCTCGGCGACCCGCTCGCGGACCTCGGCCTCCTGCTGGTCTACTGGGCGGAGGAGGGTGATGAGCTGGTGCCGCTGTTCGAGCCGGCCACGATGGCGCCTGGGTTCATCGACCGCGAGCAGGTCAAGGCCGGCTACGCGGCGGGCTCGGGCCGCGATCTCAGCGGGATTGACTTCTACGTAGCCTTGGGCTACTGGAAGCTGGCGATCATCCTCGAGGGCGTCTACGCGCGCTACAAGGCGGGCCAATACGGGGCCGAGGCCGCCAAAGAGGACGCGGGCGCCAAGACGTTCGCACGCACGGTGACCGCGTTGGTCGAGGCCGCCGACGCAGCCGAGCGCCGCCTCGGCTGAGTCGCCGGGCGCCTGCTCGCCGCCCCGCTCTAACGGCGGTCTCATCGGCGCCCCTTAGACCTACGCCTCCAATCAACGAAGGCGAAAGAACGCCAAGGAGGAATCGATGAATACAAGAAGGAAGATTACCGCCGCCGTAGTGGCAGCCGGTGCCCTGGCGCTGGGTGGCGCCGGAGTCGCGGTTGCCGGCTCCGGGGACGACGATGGCAGCGACAAGCCGATCACCGGCTCCGCGCTCGGGACAGCGTCCGATGCGGCGCTCGGCCAGACCGGTGGCGGGGAGGTGACCGAGACCGAGGTCGGCGATGAGGAGGGCGCCTACGAGGTCGAGGTGACGCTGCCCGACGGCAGCCAGACCGACGTCCACCTGGACGAGCAGTTCAACCATCTCGGCTCCGAGGCCGAGACCGGGTCGGAGGCCAACGACTCGGAGTGACGCAGCACCCCGGAGCATCGCTCCGGCCCGAGGCACCGCCGGGCGGCTCAGCCGGCGGCAGCCTCGCCGCGTCCGCTCAGTCGGCCAGGGTCTGCGCCGGCGCGGGGCTGGCGCTGTCTCCGGAGGCCGCCTGCGGCCGCTCCGGCTCCCCCGCCTGCTTGGCCCAGTGATTGAGCTCGCGGCGGGCGATCACCATCTTGTGCACCTCGTCCGGCCCGTCAGCCACCTTGAGCATCCGGCTGTAGCGCCACATCGCGGCCAGCGGCGTGTCGTCCGACATGCCCAGCGAGCCGTGCACCTGAATCGCGCGGTCGAGCACGTCCATGACTACGTTGGCGGCGACGACCTTGATCATCGAGATCTCGCGCCGGGCCTCGCGCTTGCCGGCAGTGTCCATCAACCAGGCGGCCTTCAGCGTGAGGAGCCGCGCCTGCTCGGTCTCCATCCGGCTCTTGGCGATGAAGTCCTGGATGAACTGCTTGTCGGCGAGCGGTCCGCCGAAGGCCTCCCGCGTGTTGGCGCGGCGGCACATCAACTCGATCGCGCGCTCGCAGGTCCCGATCGCCCGCATGCAGTGGTGGATGCGGCCCGGTCCGAGCCGGTCCTGGGCGATCACGAAGCCCGCCTGCCGCGGCCCGAGCAGGTTCGCCTCCGGAACTCGGCAGTCGGTGTAGCGGATTTCGCAGTGTCCCGGGCCCTTGTCGTGCCCCATCACCGAGACCGCTCGGACCAGATCGAAGCCCGGGTTGTTGACGGGCACGATGATCATGCTGGCGCGGGAGTAGGGGGCGGCGTCGGGGTCGGTGACGACCATCGTGATCGCGAGATCGGCCCCGACCGCTCCCGACGTGAACCACTTGTGCCCGTTGATCACCCACTCGCCGCTGTCGGCGTCGAGCTGCGCCCGGGTCTGCAGCGTGGTCGGATCGGAGCCCGCGACCTCGGGCTCGGTCATCGAGAAGCAGGAGCGCGCCTTGCCCTCGAGCAGTGGGGCGAGCCAGCGTTCTCGCTGCTCGGCCGTGCCGTGGTCGTGCAGGATCTCCATGTTGCCCGTGTCCGGCGCGGCGCAGTTGAAGGCCATCGGAGCGACCACCGGGCTACGGCCCATCTCCTCGCAGAGCAGTCCGTACTCCCAGTTGGTGATTCCGGCCCCATCCTCCTCATTGGCTAGGAAGAGGTTCCAGAGGCCTTCCGAGCGGGCGCGCTCGCGGATCCCGAGGATGATCTCGGGGTAGGCCACACCGGGCTTGACCTCATCGTCGAGCGCTGCCATCGCCTCGGCCTCGACCGGGTAGACGTGCGCGTCCATGAAGTCACGGATGCGCTCGCGCAGCTCCTCGACCCGTGGACCTGGTGCGAAATCCATACCCGGCACCCTATCGCCCGGCTGCCTTTGGGCATGCGTTGCCGAGAGCCTGTTGTCTCGGAATCTTCACCGACTCGGCAACGTGCGCCTGCGGAGGTAGCGAGGCTTTGGTCACGCTCGGCGGGGATCGGGCGGCGGTCCGCTCAGTCGCGGGTCTTGGCGCTCTCCTCCTCCGGGTCGGGTTCGCCGTCGGCCTCGGTCGAGCGGGGCTGATCGGGGTCGGGGTGCTCATCGGCGGGCTCGTTGGCAACCACCTTGCCGTTCTCGATCCGATAGGGCGGTGGGTGTTTGTGCCAGGGCATCCGCACGAGCTTGAACACGCGCACGCCCTCGCCGTGCGGGAGCTCGACCTCGCGCCGCAGGAGGTAGGTGAAGAGCAGCCCGAATAGCAGTGAGACGATCGCGGCGGTGACCGCGACGATCGCGGCATCGCCCTCGGTGATCAGCGCGATCCCCGAGGCGATCAGGACCAACGCGAGGATCCCCCGTAGGGCACCCTTGCCGGTGCGCAGGGCCATGCGGCCGCCGATCAGCACGCCCGGCACCGAGCCGATCAGGATGTTGCCGGCCAGGGAAAAGTCGATGTTGCCGCCGACGAAGTGGGCCACGCTCGCCGCCCAGAGCAGGATCGCGGCGTGGAAGATGTCGGTGCCAACCACCCGCTGTGGCGTCAGCCGGAACACCGCGATCAGGATGATCGCGATCAACGTGCCGGATCCGGCGCTGGTCAGCCCGATGATGAAGCCGGTGATCAGGCCGGTCGCGATCGCGGCGATGATGTGGCGGCGATAGAGATGTAGCGCGTAGCGCTCCTTGATCACGTCGGGGAGGAAGACCGTGCGCAGCATCGTCGCCAGTCCGACGACCAGGAGGGTCGCGCCAAGGATCCCGAAGATGATCCCCTCGAGCTCGTCCTCCCCGACCCGGGCCTGCAGCGTCTCGATCACCGCGACTCCGGCAACAGCCGCCGGGACCGAGCCGATCGCCATCCAGAAGACCAACCCTCGGTGGACGGTGCGGGCACGCAGATGCTGGTAGCCCCCGACCGTCTTGGTCACCGCGGCGTAGAAGATGTCGGTGCCGATGGCGGTGACCGGATTGATCCCGAAGACAAGGATCAAAAGCGGTGTCATCAGCGATGCGCCGCCCATTCCGGTCATGCCAACCAACACGCCGATACCGAGGCCGAAGACGATGATCGCGGGATCCATAGGGAGGGTGATCGGGAGTAGATTCGACGTCGGCCGGCCTGCCGCCCGCCGGAGCGTTGTCAGGAAGGTCGCTGACCTATCCACTCGAGTGCTGCGAGGCGCGAACTCTAGTGCACGCGTCCCTACTTGCGGATGGGTGTACTGGCGAGGGCCGCCCCTGCGGTGGGTCGCGCTTGGCGTGTCTGCGGGCCCCGCGGGTCGGCCTCCGTAGGTAAGAATGACTGCAGTGATCGACCTCCAGTCCCACTCGACCGTCTCCGACGGCCAACTGCCGCCGGCCGGTGTGGCCCGCTCGGCCGCCGAGGCCGGGATCACCGTGATGGCATTGACCGATCACGACGGCGTCGCCGGTGTGCCTGAGGCGGTCGCGACCGCGGCCGAGCTGGGGATCGAGTGCATCCCCGCGATCGAGATGTCATGCGTGCACAAGTACTC
>CAXMST010000188.1:0-5986 GCA_964196325.1 uncultured Acidimicrobiia bacterium | reverse complement strand
AAGGAGCTTCAGGCTGAGGGCCTGTTCGAGCCCCAGAAGCTGCTGCCGCGGCCGGCGCTGCCGCGGACGATCGGCGTGGTCGTCGGTTCAAGCTCGGCGGCCTACGCGGACATCCTCGCCGGCCTCGAACGACGCTCCTGGCGCGGCCGCCTGATCCTTGCCCACCCGCCGGTCCAGGGGCGCGCCGCCGCGCCCCGCATATCGGCGGCGGTCCGCGAGCTGGCGGCCGTGCCCGAGGTCGAGGCGATCATCGTCTCGCGCGGCGGCGGCAGCCTCACCGACCTCTGGTGCTTCTGCGACGAGGCCCTGTGCCGGACGGTCGCGAACCTGCGCGTCCCGGTCTTCAGCGCCGTCGGCCACGAGGTCGATCGGACCCTGCTCGACGACGTCGCCGCGGTGATCTGCTCGACCCCCACTCACGCGGCCGAGGCGGCCGTGCGGATCGACGTCGCCGCGGCCCGTCTCGAGCTTCAGCGGACGGGCACCGGCATCTCGGGCCGCGCCCGGCGACAGGTCGGGCAGCGCGCCCAAGGGCTCGGGCGCACCGCCCGCGGCCTGGCCGGCCACATGCGCGCCGAGCGCTCGCGCCTGCACCAGCACCTGCGCGAGATCCGGGCCGCCTCGCGCCGCACTCTCGGCGGCCGCGGGGCCCTGTTGAGCCGCTTCGGGTTGGTGCTCCAACGCCGCCGCGAGGCGGAGCTGCATGACGCCCGCAGCGGCGCCCTGCACAAGCGGATCTCGACCCTGGACGCGGTGCTCTCCGCCCACGATCCCGATCGTGTCCTCGAGCGCGGCTACGCGGTCGTCTCCGATGCCTCCGGCGAGGCCCTCTCCAGCGCCGCCCAGGCGCGGGCCGCGGGCCGGATCGACGTCCGCTTCGCCGACGATGATGTGGCGGCTGAGGTGATCGAGACTGACTGAGACCGAAAAACCCGCGAGCTACGAGGCGGCGGTTGCCCGGCTCGAAGAGATCATCGGCCGGCTCGACTCCGGCAAGGCGGAGCTGCGCGAGACGCTCAGCCTCGTACGGGAGGGAAAGGGCCTGGTTGAGTACTGCAAGGGGGAGCTCGACGCGGTCTCCGGCGAGCTCGAGAAGCTCGACCTCGACGCCCTGGTCGAGCAGCTCGACGAAGCGGGGGAGTAGCGCTGGCCGCCCAGGGTCTTGGCGACCCCGACTCCGCCCATCCGCTCGGGCCGCGCTTCGAGCGGGCGCTGGAGTACGCGATCAACCACCATCGCGGCGATCGGCGCAAGCAGACCCAGATTCCCTACGCTGCCCACCTGCTGGGCGTCGCCTCGCTGGTCCTGGAGATGGAGAGCTCCGAGGACGAGGCGATCGCGGCGCTCCTACATGACGTGGTCGAGGACGGGGGAGGGGAGGACGCCGAGCTCGAGATCCGAGCCCTGTTCGGGAACGACGTGGCCCGGATCGTGCTCGCCAACAGCGACTCGGTCACTCCAATCAAGGGTCCCTGGCGGCAGCGCAAGGAGGACTACATCGCGGCCATACCCCGCAAGCAGCCGGATGAGCTCCGGGTCTCGATCGCCGACAAGCTGCACAACGCCCGCTCGATCCTCTCCGACTACCGGCGCCACGGGGAGCTCCTGTGGTCGCGCTTCGCCGGCGGCCGCGAGGGCACGCTCTGGTACTACCGGGCGCTGCTCGGCGCCTTCGAGGCCCGGCGTTCCGAGCTCGGCCCCGGCGCCGGCCAGACCCTGGACGAGCTGCGCGCGGTGATCGCCGAGCTCGACCGCCGCGCGGGCTCAGAGCTCGAGGACTGAGGAGCCGGGGACGGCTGAAGCTAGCCGACGATCCCGCCGGGGCCGAACTCGGGCAGCACGCAATCCGGCACCCCCAGTGCGGTGACCAGGTCGACGGCGTGCGGGCGCAGTTCCTCGCAGAGCAGGTTGACGTTGCGGGTCACCGCCTTCGAGCGGGTCGAGGAGATCCGGCCGTGCTCCTGGTACCAGTCGCGGTGCGATTCGATCACGGCCAGGGCGTGCAGGTCACAGAGCCGGTCGAGCAGCGCCCGGCCACCCTCCTCGGGGCAGGCCTCGACCCCACGGTTGGCGGCCTCGAGCACCTGGCGGTCGATGTGGGCGACGGCGGCGGCCAGCACGTGGTCCTGGCAGGCGTTGAAGACCTCGAAGGAGTCGTAGCCGGCGTCGATCCCGGCCTTCAGGCGGCGCGCCGCGGTGGAGAGCACATGATCCTCACGCCAGGCAAACAGGGCGAGCTGATACTCGCGCCGGTTCAGGTCGCCGTCCTCCTCGGAGTTGGGGGTGACGTCGTCCCAGATCCGTCCCCAGAGCTCGCGCGCGGCCGAGCGCTCGACGAAGCGCTCGATCACCTGCGAGGCGATGAAGCCGGCGACGCCGAGCGGGTTCAGCTCCCCGAACTCCTCCTTGTATCCGGTCAGCAGGCTCTTGGCGACGAGCTGCAGCAGCACCGTGTTGTCGCCCTCGAAGGTGGCGAAGATCTCCGCGTCGGCCTTGCGCGCGGCAAAGCCCGAGGAGCTCAGATAGCCGAGCCCGCCGCAGGCCTCGCGCCCGGTCTGCAGGGACTCGATCCCGTGCCAGGTCGCCTGCGCCTTGACCCCGGCGGCCTTGGTCTCCAGGTGGCGTCGCGCCTGGGGATCCCGGTCCTCGCCGCTGAATACCGACTCCAGCTCCGCGGTCATCTCGGCCTGGGTGAAGTGCAGCGCGTAGGTCTTGGCGAGCAGCGGCAGCAGACGACGTTGGTGGGCCCGGTAGTCGAGCAGGCGCAGGTCCTCACCGCCGCCGGGCGGTCCGAACTGGCGGCGGAGATCGCCGTGGCGGATCGCCGTGGTCAGCGCCACCTTGCTGACCGAGAGCCCGGCCCCGGCGACCGAGACGCGGCCCTGGACCAGGGTCCCGACCATCGTGAAGAAGCGGGCGGTCTCGCTCTCGATCGGGGAGCTGTAGCGACCGCGCTCGGTGACCGAGGCGTAGCGGTCGAGCAGGTTCGTGCGCGGAATCCGCACCGAGTCGAAATACAGGCGCCCGTTGTCGACCCCGTTCAGACCGAGCTTGTGGCCGCAGTCCTCGATCGTCACCCCCTGGGCCGGCTTGCCGCTGCCGCGGCCGGTGCGGATTGGGACCACGAAGGCGTGGACGCCGTGGCTCTGCTCGCCGATGATCAGCTGTGCGAAGACCGCCGCTGTGCGGCCGTGGCGCGCGGCGTTGCCGATCCAGTCCTTGCGATCGCTGGGCGTCGGTGTGTGGATCACCCACTCCTGGGTCTGGTGGTCGTAGGTGGCGGTGGTCCCGACCGCCTGCACATCGGAGCCGTGGCCGGACTCGCTCATCGCGAAGCAGCCGGGGAGCTGGACCGAGGCGATGTCGGCGAGGTAGGCCTCGTGGTGGGGCTTGGTCCCGAGGTGCAGGATCGCGCCGCCGAAGAGGCCGAACTGGACCCCGCACTTGACCATCAGCGAGAGGTCGCCCAGCGCCACCGTTTCGAAGGCCGCGATCGAGGCGCCGATCTCGCCGCCGCCGCCGTAGGCGCTTGGCAGGCCCAGGGTGACGTAGCCCTGCGCCGCGAGGAACCGCATCCGCTCCAGGACCAGATCGCGATGCTCATCCTTGGGCGTCTCGGGATCGAACGGGGCCAGCTCCGGTCGCGCCAAGAGCTCGCGGCCGCGAGCCCGGACGGCGCCGTGGACGCCGTCGAGGTACTCGCTCAGGCGCCCGACGTCAATCGGGGGCAATGCCTTGGTGATCGATGGAGCGTCGGCCATCCCTCGCCGCGATCATACGCCCTGGCCTGCCGCTCGCCGCGAGGCCGCCGTGAGCGGCCGCGCATCCCTCGGAACCTCTAGGCTTTCGGGTCGGTACGAGGTTTAGTAGGAAACGGTGCCTTGAGCATCAACTCCAAACGGCCAAAAAAACGCACGACGCCATTGGAGGGAACTCATGGCTACCGGAACCGTCAAGTGGTTCAACGACGACAAGGGCTACGGCTTCATCGAGCTCGATGAGGGCGGCGACAAGGACGCTTTCGTCCACGTCTCGGCAATCGCGCCTGGCGCTCGCATCGCTGAGGGCGAGCGGGTCACCTTCGAGGTCGAGGACAGCCCCAAGGGGATCCAGGCGATCAACGTCAGCCCAGGCGGCTGAGACGCCCGAGCCGCACCAGTCAGTGGCTTCGAGCCGGGTCGCGAGAGCGGCTCGGCTCTTTTTTTGCCCTCTTCCCTCCCAAAATCCGCGTTCACGAGTTGCGCGGCCCCGGGGGATGGGATATGTTCGCAACGCGGTACGAGGAGGGGGTGGAATTCACTCAAGCCGAGTGAAGGAAACCTTCGAAGCGGCCCCGAAGGCTTGAACGCGCGAAGGCTACGCGCGGGGCAGGCAAGACGGGCCGCCCCGTACCCATTTAAGTGCTCAGTTGCCCCGCTCCCCCCGGGGCAACTGCCATTTCTGACTCCGATCCGCACAGGACGCGTCCGGCCCGGGTCGTAAGTTCAGCGCACGGCATGTTTGCCGTCGGTCGCGGCCCGGCTCCTGCCGCCGGTGCGATCGGGCGACCGGGCGCATCCCGGGAGCAGGCGCCGGACGGATCCCCCGGATCGTCCCCCGGCTAGCCCGCCTGGCTCCCTCCAAGACGCGGCAGCGCCCCGAGCAGGCGGACGGCGCGCCGCAACCTTCGGCCCTCGCGCGGGCTTAGGCTGGTGTGAAGAGTCAATGACCCAGATCAAACTCGGATATCTGCTCGTGCACCTGCGCTCGGGTCCACGTGGACAGCAGGCGGTTGACGAGGTGCAGGCCGCCGAGGCGGCCGGATACGACTCAGTCTGGGTGAACGAGTCCTACGGCTCCGATGCGGTCTCGATGCTGGGCTGGCTCGCTCCCCAGACCTCGGAGATCGGGCTCGGCGCCGCGGTGATGCCGGCTCCCGCGCGGCCGCCGACCGCGGCCGCGATGGCCGGCGCCACCCTCGACGCGCTCTCCGGCGGGCGTTTCATCTTTGGCTTTGGCCCGACCGGGCCCCAGGTCTCGGAGGGCTGGTACGGGGTCCCCTATACGCGGCCCTGGGGTCGGGTGCGGGAGTACGTCGAGGTGGTCCGCGAGGTGCTGCGGCGGGCCGGTCCGCTCGAGCACACCGGCCCGCACTACACCCTGCCGCTGAGCGGCGATGGGACCAGCGGGCAGGGCAAGGCGCTGAAGCTTGGCTTCGAGCCGCCGCGCGCTGAGATCCCGATCTACCTCGGGGCGATCGGGCGCCGCTCGGTCCAGCTCTGCGCCGAGATCGCCGACGGTTGGATCCCGGCCTATCTCGACCCCGAGAGCTGGGATTCGGTCTGGGGCGAGCACCTCCGGGCGGGTTTCGCCGCCTCGGGGCGCTCGCGAGAGCAGCTTGCGGTCTCGCCGATGGTGCAGGTCGCGATCGACGGGGATCTGGGCGCCGCACGAGACGGCGCCCGGATGCGGCTTACCCTGTACCTCGGCGGGATGGGATCGAAGCGCTTCAATTTCTATGCGGACCTGGTCCGGCGGCTCGGCTATGACGAGCTCGTCGACGAGGTCCAGCGCCTGTTCCTCGACGGCCGCAAGCAGGAGGCCTTCGCCGCGGTGCCCGACGAGCTGATCGAACGGGTCTGTCTGATCGGCAGTGAGGACGCCGTCGGCGAGGGGCTGGCGCGCTACGCCGAGGCGGGGATCGACCGGGTGATCGCGATACCCGTCCACCCCGAGCCGGCTGAGCGCATGCACACGATCAAGCGATTGGGGGCCTTGCGTGGCTGAGCGGGGCTCGCTCGCGCCGCGGCTGCTGCTCGCCCTGCTGCTCGCGGCCGGGATCGCCACTGTCGCGGCTCCGGCTGACCCTGCCGGAGCGAAGCTGACCCTGCGCCAGGCCACCTCGAAACAGCTCGGGCCCAAGGACGAGGCCGGCGTCCAGGCCAGGTGCCCGAACGGTCCGCGCCGGCACGTGATCTCCGGCGGCTACCTCTCCAAGAGCCCGTTG
>CAXMST010000187.1:0-34032 GCA_964196325.1 uncultured Acidimicrobiia bacterium | reverse complement strand
CCGAGCACCTGGTTGTCGACCTGGCCCGTGAGCGCCAGCACCGGCGCCCGATCGACCTTCGCATCCCACATCCCGGTCATCAGGTTGGTGGCCCCGGGGCCGGCGATCGTCAGGCAGGCGGCGGGCCGGCCGGTGAGCTTGCCGTAGGCCGAGGCGGCGAAGGCGGCGGCACCCTCGTGGCGGATGCCGATGTAGGTCAGCTCACCGTCAGCCTCGCGGCGCCGAATAGCATCGGAGAGCCCGAGGTTGGAGTGGCCGACCATCCCGAATACGTGCTTGACGCCCCAATTGACCATCGTCCGCGCCATCACGTCGGTGACGGTCTCGACGTGCTCGGCGGGCGCCTCGACCCCGACGAAGATCTCGCCCTCTCGCAGCTCGAGCTCGTAGATCGTGGCCTCGTCGTCGAAGCCCGGTGAGGTGCCGGTCAGCGGGCAGTAGTCAAAGCCGTGCCAGGGGCAGCGCAGCATCCCGTTCTCGATCGAGCCCTCGCCGAGCGGGCCACCCTGATGCGGGCAGTGGTTGTCGAGGGCACTGAACTTGCCGTCGTGGTGAACCAGCGCGACGCTCTTGAGCCCGGCCTGGACGGTCGTTACCCGGCCCTCGGGCAGATCCTCGACCGCCAGCACCCGGTGCCACTCGAGGCCCTCCGCACTTGCACTCTCAGCCACGCAACTCCTCCGAACTAGGACTCTGGCCCACTGTGCGGACGTTGGACCCCCGGTCGCACTGATCGTCGCAGATCCCGGGCTGACGCGGCCCGGCCGGGGCCGGAGGAGCCTCGTCAGCGCAGGAGGTCGGCGAGCGCGCGCAGCGCGTCGCCCTCGACCCTGTAGTGGACCCAGGTGCCGCGCTGCTCGCTGTTGACCAGGCCCGCCTCGCGCAGAACTTTGAGATGGTGGCTGACCGTCGGCTGGCTCAGATCAAGCGGCCCGGTCAGGTGGCAGACGCAGGCCTCGCCATCGTTCTGCGCCTGCAGCAGGCTTAAGATCCGCAGTCGGGCGGGGTCAGCGATCGCCTTCAGTAGGCGCGCCAGAGTCGCGGCATCGGCCGGGGAGAGCGGCGAGCCGGAGATCGGCGCGCATTCCACACTCGGCGGGGTTGCGGTGCGTGTGGACACCCCTCCAGCATATCGATAGATGTCGATGTATCTGCTAGAAGTCAGTCAGACGTATCGAAAGGCATCGATCTATCCGAAGGGAGCACCCATGGCCAAGCACGACGTCGAGCTCAGCCGACATCCCGGCGGGCATGTCCCGGAGGTGCTCTTCGTCTGTGTGCACAATGCCGGTCGCAGCCAGATGGCCGCGGGGCTGCTCGAGCGGGCGGCGGCGGGGCGGGTCGGTGTGCGCTCCTGCGGTAGCGAGCCTGCCGACCGGCTCAACCCGGCCGTGGTGGAGGCGCTGGCCGAGGTCGGCGTGGACATCTCGAGGGCATTCCCGAAGCCGATCACCGACGAGGTCGTCAGGGCCGCCGACGTCGTGATCACGATGGGCTGCGGCGACGCCTGCCCGATCTACCCCGGCAAGCGCTACGAGGACTGGGAGCTCGACGACCCGGCCGGTCTCGAGCTCGACGACGTGCGGCTGATCCGAGACGAGATCGACCGGCGGGTTCGCAGATTGCTCGGCGAGCTGGCCGTAGCTTGAGCGAGGCGGCCCCGGACCTCGCCCGTCGGGCTGCCGCGGAGGCGATCGCCGCCTTCGCGCTGGTCTTCGCCGGGTGCGGGGCGATCGTCACCGATGCTGAGTACGGGGGGGCGCTCGGGGTCACGGGGATAGCGCTCGTCTTTGGGCTCGTGATCGCGGCGATGATCTACGCCACGGGCCATCTCTCCGGCGCCCACATCAACCCCGCGGTGACGATCGCCTTCATCCTGACGCGGCATTTCCCGCGGCGCGATGCCGGTGCCTACATCGTCGCGCAGATCCTCGGTGCCTGCGCCGGGGCGCTGACGTTGCTGGCGATCTGGCCCTCGCAGCCGGGCGGTCTCGGGGTGACCGTGCCGAGCGTCGGAATCGGTTCCGCACTCGTCTACGAGACCCTGCTCACGGCCCTCTTGATGTTCGTGATCATCTCCGTTGCGACCGACACCCGGGCGGTCGGCTCGGCCGCGGCTCTGGCGATCGGTGGCGTTGTCGCCCTCGATGCGACCTTCGGCGGTCCGGTGACCGGGGCCTCGATGAACCCGGCCCGCTCGCTCGGGCCGGCACTTGCGACAGGCGAGTGGACGGACCTCTGGATCTACATCGTCGGCCCGATCGTCGGCGCCGCGCTGGGTGCGGGCGCCTACCAGCTGATCCGGGGGCCGCGGCGGAGCTGAGCGCCGCGCCCACCCCCGCCGCTCAGCGGTTGACGCTGCTCATGCCGCGCTCGTCGTAGCGCTCGCCGGACACCTCGGGCAGCTCGGCCTCGATCCGGGCCAGCTCCCCCGGGCTGAGCTCGACCTCGGCCGCGGCGACGTTCTGCTCCAGGTAGGAGCGCCGCTTGGTCCCCGGGATCGGGACGATGTCATCGCCCTGCGCGAGCACCCAGGCGAGCGCGAGCTGGGCCGCGCTCACGCCCTTTTCGCTCGCCAGCCGCTCTACCGTCTCGGCCAGCTTCAGGTTCGAGCGCATGTGCTCCTCGGCGAAGCGCGGGCCGGCCCTCCTCGAGTCGTCGGGAGCCAGGTCCTCGAGCGAGCTGAAGCGCCCCGACAGGAACCCCCGGCCCAGCGGTGAGTAGGCGACCAGGCTGATCCCCAGCTCGCGCAGCGTCGGCAGCACCTCGTTCTCGGGGTCGCGGGTCCACAGCGAATACTCGGATTGCACGGCGGCGATCGGATGCACGGCATGAGCGCGCCGCACGGTCGCGGCCGACGCCTCGCTGAGGCCGAGATAGCGGACCTTGCCCTGCTCGACCAGCTCCGCCATCGCGCCGACGGTCTCCTCGATCGGCACGCCTGGGTCGACGCGGTGCTGGTAGTAGAGATCGACATGGTCGGTCCCGAGTCGGCGCAGGGAGCCCTCGATCGAGCGGCGCACGGTCTCGGGCCTCCCGTCGATCGCCCGGGAGCCGTCGGACGCGATCACCATCCCGAACTTGGTCGCGATCACGACCTCCTCGCGACGCCCGGCAACCGCCTTGCCGACCAGCTCCTCGTTGGTATTGGGCCCGTAGACCTCAGCGGTGTCGAGCATTGTCACGCCGAGCTCGCCCGCCCGCGCGATCGTGGCGGTCGACTCAGCTTCGTCGGTGGTCCCGTAGAAGGCGGACATGCCCATGCACCCGAGCCCGATCGCCGAGACCTCCAGGCCCGTGCTCCCCAGATTCCGTTTCTGCATCGTGTCCTTTCGTCGGGGTGATCTCGGTGAATCCCTTGTGCCCATCGTAGGAGCAGCGTCGGGGCCTCAGGGGGTGACGACCCGCATGCCGTCCTCGTCGTAGCGATCCCCGGCCGCCTCGGGCAGCTCCCGATCGATCCGCTGGAGGTCTTCCTCGGTCAGCTCGACTTCGGCCGCGGCAACGTTCTCCTCCAGGTAGGTGCGGCGCTTGGTCCCCGGGATCGGGACGATGTCATCGCCCTGCGCCAGGACCCAGGCCAGCGCGAGCTGTCCGCGGGTCACGCCCTTCTCGTCGGCCAGCTCCCCGAGCTTCGCGACCAGCTGCTGGTTTCGGCCGAGGTTCTCGCCCGTGAAGCGGGGGCCACTGCGCCGGAAGTCGCCCGCGTCGAGCTCATCGGTGTGATTGAACCGGCCCGAGAGGAATCCGCGTCCGAGCGGGGAGTATGAGACGAAGCCGATTCCGAGCTCCCTCATCGCCGGCAGGATCTCCTCCTCGGGGTCGCGGGTCCACAGCGAGTACTCAGTCTGGACCGCGGCGATCGGGTGTACCGCGTGGGCGCGGCGGATCGTCGCCGCCGAGGCCTCGCTCAAACCGATGTGGCGGACCTTGCCCTCGGCGACCAGTTCCGCGAGCGCGCCGACCGTCGCCTCGATCGGTACCGAGGGGTCCATGCGGTGCTGGTAGTAGAGGTCGACGTGGTCGGTACGGAGCCGCTGCAGCGATCCCTCGATCGAACGCCGCACGTTCTCGGGGCTGCCGTCGAGGCCGCGCTGGCCCTTCTCGTTCACCACCACGCCGAACTTGGTCGCGATCAGGACCTCGTCGCGCCGGTCCGAGAGCGCCTTGCCGAGCAGCTCCTCGTTGGCGTGGGGGCCGTACATCTCCGCCGTGTCGAACAGGTCCACCCCGAGCTCGATCGCGCGATGCAGAGTCGCGATCGCCTCCGGCTCGTCGGTTGTCCCGTAGAACGCCGACATCCCCATGCAGCCAAGGCCGATCTCCGAGACCTCGAGGCCGGTGCTCCCAAGTTTGCGCTTCCTCATGCCGTTCCTTCCGGTTGCTGATGCCGTGCTTCAGTGCCGTGCGTCGATCCTAGAACCTGGAGCGCGCTCGGAGTCGAGCGGGCGGTGCTGTTAGGTCCGGCTGGGCCGGATCGAATCAGCTCTCGACGCGCAAGGCTGAACACCGGGCATCGGGTTCAGCGGTCGCTATCTTCGTCGGGTGCCGGATTTCGTTCTCAACAGCGCCTACGAGCCGACCGCCGACCAGCCACAGGCGATCGACGAGCTGGTAGCCGGGGCCGAGGCGGGGGAGGGCTTTATGACCCTGCTCGGGGCGACCGGGACCGGGAAGACGTTCACGATGGCCTCGACGATCAATCGGCTGCAGCGCCCGGCGCTGGTGATCGCCCACAACAAGACCCTGGCGGCCCAGCTCTGCAATGAGTTCCGGGAGTTCTTCCCGGCCGCGGCGGTCGAGTACTTCGTCAGCTACTACGACTACTACCAGCCCGAGGCCTACGTGCCGGCCCAGGATCTCTACATCGAGAAGGACTCGACGATCAACGACGAGATCGATCGCCTCCGCCATGCCGCCACGGCGGCGCTGTTCGCGCGCCGCGACGTGATCATCGTCGCCTCCGTCTCCTGCATCTACGGGATCGGCTCACCGCAGCTCTACCAGGAGCAGATGGTCATGTTCAAGATCGGCGAGTGGATCGAGCGCGAGAGCCTGTTCCGTCAGCTCGTCGGCATGCAGTACCAGCGCAACGACACCGCTCTGACCCGCGGCACCTTCCGGGTCAAGGGTGAGGTGCTCGAGATCTTTCCCTCCTACGCCGACGCTTCGGCCTACCGGGTGCAGCTGTTCGGGGATGAGATCGAGTCGATCATCCACTTCGACCCGCTCACGGGCGAGGTCTTGGACGAGGTCGAGCACGTCTCGGTCTGGCCCGCCTCCCACTACGTGACCAAGGAGGAGACGATCGAGCGCTCGGTCGCGCAGATCCAGGCCGAGATGGAGGCCCGCACGGCCGAGCTCGCCGAGCAGGGCAAGGAGCTCGAGGCGCATCGGTTGCGGCAACGGACCCAGTACGACCTGGAGATGCTCAAGGAGCTTGGGTTCTGCAACGGGATCGAGAACTACTCGAGGATCCTCGACGGTCGCGAGCCGGGCTCGGCGCCGCACACCCTGCTCGACTACTTCCCCAAGGACTTCATGACCTTCATCGACGAGTCGCACCAGACCGTGCCCCAGATCGGCGGCATGTATGCGGGCGATCGCTCGCGCAAGCTGACTCTGGTCGATCACGGCTTCCGGCTGCCCAGCGCGATCGACAACCGGCCGCTGAAGTTCGACGAGTTCCTGCAGAAGGTCGGTCAGATGGTGATGGTCTCCGCGACCCCGGGTGACTTCGAGCGGACCCAGGCCAAGCGCCTGGTCGAGCAGATCGTGCGGCCGACCGGGATCGTCGACCCGCCCGTCGAGGTGCGCGAGACCAAGAACCAGATCGACGATCTGATGAACGAGGTCCGCACCCATGCCGAGCGTGGCGAGCGCTGCCTGGTCACGACCCTGACCAAGAAGATGTCGGAGGATCTGACCGAGTATCTGCTCGAGCATGGCTTCCGGGTCCGCTACCTGCACTCCGAGGTCGACACGATCGAGCGGATCAAGATCATCCGCGACCTGCGCCTGGGCGAGTACGACGTGTTGGTCGGAGTCAACCTCTTGCGCGAGGGGCTCGACATCCCTGAGGTCGGCCTTGTCGCGATCCTCGACGCCGACAAGGAGGGCTTCCTGCGCGGTGAGACCAGTCTGATCCAGACGATCGGGCGCGCCGCCCGGAACGTCAACGGGAGGGTCCTGATGTACGCCGACCGCTTCAGCGCGGCGATGAAGGCGGCGATCGGGGAAACCGACCGCCGCCGAGAGATCCAGGTGGCCTACAACGCCGAGCATGGAATCACGCCGGAGACGGTAAAGAAGGGAATCAGCGACATCTCCGACTTCCTCGCGATGGAGTCGAACGCCCCAGAGAAGCGACGCCGCAGCCGGGCCGAGATCAACGGCGAGCCGATCTCGTCGCCCGAGCAGCTCGAGAAGGTGATCGCCGGCCTGGAGGAGGACATGCTCGGGGCCGCCGAGGACCTGCGTTTCGAGGAGGCCGGTCGGCTCCGCGACGAGCTCAAGGAGCTCCGTCGCGACCTCGAGGGGATGCGCGCCTGAGCGCCGATAGGGTCCCGCGGATGGGAGCGCGTTTGGGGATCACCGACGACAACCGTCGCTGGTGGATCCTCGGCGCCGCCAGCACCGGGCTCGGGATCGCGATGCTCGACGAGACCGTCGTCGCGGTGGCGTTCGAGACGATCCGCGAGGACCTCGGCATGTCCGATCTGCTCTCGCACTGGATCGTCAACGCGTACCTGCTCTCCCTCACGGTCTTCGTCGTGGGCGGCGGCCGGCTCGGCGACGTGCTCGGCCACCGGCCGGTGATGCTGGGCGGCACTGTCCTCTTTGGGCTCCCTCGCCGCCGGCCTCGCTCAGAGCGGTGAGTGGATCATCCTCGCGCGCGCCGCCCAGGGCGCCGGCGCCGCCGTCGTGTTCTCGATCACGGTCGCGATGATCGGCGCCGTGTTCCCGAAGCAGGAGCTTGGGCGGGCTTTTGGGATCTTCGGCCTGGTCGCTACGCTGGCGCTCGGCTTGGGTCCCTTCGTCGGCGGCCTCGTGACCGAGCTGATCAGCTGGCGGGTGATCTTCTTCCTCAACCTACCGCTGGTGGTCGCCGTTGTGGTCGTGATCGCCGCGGCCTGGCGGGAGCCTGGGCGGGAGGGGCCGCGGCCGCGGTTCGATTACGGTGGGCAGCTGGCGCTGATGGCGATGCTGCTGCCGCTGGTATTGGCTCTGACCCAGGGGCCGGACTGGGGCTGGGGCTCTCCTGCGGTGATTGCGCTGCTGGCCGTTGCGGTCCTGGCGACGCCGGTCTTCGTCCTCGTGGAGCGGCGGTCGCGTGAGCCCCTGATCGATTTCGAGGTGCTCGCCCGGCCGCTGGTCGCGGGCTGCAACGTGGTCGTCGCCGGCGCGCAGTTCACCAAGATCGCGGTGATCGTTTTCGGTGCGCTCTACTTCCAGGAGCGGCTGGACATGACGCCGCTCGGAGCCGGGGCCGCGCTGCTCACGGCGATGGCACTGACCCCGATCACGGGGTCGCTCGCAGGCTCCCTGATCGATCGCTACGGGAATCGCCTCACGACCCTGGTCGGCGCGTCGCGGTGGGAGGCGTCGGGCTCGCCTGGCTGGGGCTGTTCGCGCCCGCGGACGAGTTCCTGATCCTCGTGCCCGGCCTGCTGGCGTGGGGCGCCTCGCTGCAGTTCTTCTTCTCCGGCCCCGAGGCGGGGGTGATGGCCGCGGTTCCCCAGCGCGAGCAGGGTCAGGCGGGAGGCGTACTCACGGGGACCCAGATGCTGGGTGGCTCGCTTGCCGTGGCCGTGCTCGGCGGTTCGCGGTGGGAGCGAATCCAGACTATGCCGCCGTGTTCTGGGTTAGCGCTGCCGTCACGGCCGCGATCTGGGTCGCCGCCTATCTGCTGATCGACCGTCCGCCTCGCGGTCGGGATTCCGCCGGCGCGGGGGCGGAAGGCGCGACTAGCTCGGCGTCGTAGCCTCGGGCTCCCCGGGAGCCTCGGCCGCGGTGGCGATGTCGTCAAGGTCCTTGATCAGGGCCTTTTTGGTGGCCCCGCGGAACAGCAGGCCGATCGTCACCGAGGCGAGCTTGGCGCCGAACGTCTGCGGTGTGGCCTCGAAGCTCATCGCCAGCAGGCTGGTGCCGTCGCCGACGCCCTCGACGCTCAGCTCGGAGTGGTACTCGGCGCCATGGCTGGCGGCGTCAACGGTGTATGAGCGGCCGGGCACGAGGGAGCCGACCTCCATCTCCTCGGTCGCCTCCTTGCCGAACATCACCCGGGTCTCGCGCCAGCGCGTACCGACCCCGAACTCCGGGCCCGCAAGCCGCTCGACCGACTCGATCCCGCTGATCCGCTCCGCGGCCGTGTCGAGGTCGGTGAGGACGGCCCAGACGCGCTCGGTCGGGGCGTTCACCCTGCGACTGATCTCGAGCTTTGGCACCGGGCACAGGATACCCGGGTGCACGACGGGCCGACGGGGGTCGATACCTGGATTCCCCTCCGCTACGCTCAGCGCCATGGAGCGTGAGGAGATCGTCCGGACCGAGTTCCTGACGGTGCGCAAAGGCTGGGACCCCGAGGCGGTCCGGGCCCATCTCGAGGCCGTCGCCGAGCGGTTGCCGCGGCAGGCCGAGTCGCTGGGCGACGTTGCGGCGGAGCGGGTGGGGGAGATCGTCGCCGCCGCTGAGGCGACCGCGGCCCGGATCGAGCAGGAGGCCAAAGAGCGGGCCGAGGCGACCCTGGCCGAGGCGCGAGCGCAGGCGGAGTCACTACTTGGCTCTGCCCGCGAGGACGCCCAGCGCCGCATCGAGCAGGCGCAGGCGGCGGTCGAAGGTCTGGTCGGGCAGGCGGAGGAGCTGCGCAGCCGGGTCGGCTCCCTGGGACAGAACCTCGGAGGCGACGCGCCCGAGCCCGAGCCCGCGGCCGGGCCCGAGCCCGCGGCCGGGATCGAGCCCGATCCGCCCGCGCCCGAGCCAGAGCCGGCGCCCGCGCCCGTCGCGGCCGATCCGGAACCGGAGCCCGCGTCCGAGGCGCCCAGCGAGTCCGGCACCAGCACCGACGATCTGATTGCGAAGCTCAAGAACGGCGCCGCCGCGAACCCCGACCCGGGCGCGAGCGACGACGACGACGTCGTGGCCGCCCGGCTGGTCGCCATGAAGCTCGCCCTCGATGGCGCCGACCGTGAGGCGATCGCTTCGCAGCTGCGCACCGAGTTCGGCGCCCGCGGCGACGATCGGGCACTACTCGACGACGTGCTAGCCCGCGCCGGCCGCGGCTGAGCGAGAGTCGGGTTAAGGGGTCTCCAGTACCCATAACCCGACGTTCGGCTGTCAGGGCGCCGCCGCGTCCTCCTGCGGCGCTCGGCCTTTGTGGGAACAACCGTTCGTATCTCTAGACTGAGTTGCCGATGGCCTCCGGCTCCCAAATCGTCGTCTCCGGCGCCCGCGAGCACAACCTCAAGGCAGTCGATGTCTCGCTGCCGCGGGACTCGCTGATCGTGATCACTGGACTCTCGGGATCGGGCAAGTCGAGCCTCGCCTTCGACACGATCTACGCCGAGGGCCAGCGTCGCTACGTGGAGTCGTTGAGCGCCTATGCACGCCAGTTCCTGGGCCAGATGGACAAACCCGACGTGGACTCGATCGAGGGCCTCTCTCCGGCGATCTCGATCGATCAGAAGACGACCTCGCGCAACCCGCGCTCGACAGTCGGCACCGTGACCGAGATCTACGACTACCTGCGACTGCTCTGGGCCCGGGTCGGTAAGCCCTTCTGCCACAACTGCGGCGAGCCGATCTCCGGCCAGTCGGTCGAGCAGATCACCGATCGCGTGCTCACGCTCGAGCCCGAGACCCGCTTCATGGTGATGGCGCCGGTGGTCCGTGAGCGCAAGGGCGAGTACGGCAGGTTGCTGGAGGAGATGCGCCAGCAGGGCTACGCCCGGGCCGTGATCGACGGCGAGCTGCGCCGCCTCGATGAGGAGATCGACCTCGACAAGAAGTTCAAGCACGACATTTCGATCGTGATCGACCGGCTGGTGATGAAGGACGGGATTCGCAAGCGTCTGGCCGAGTCGATCGAGGCCGCGGCGGCGCTCGCCGAGGGCCTGGTCGAAATCGAGTTGCTGGAGGGCGCGCCGGCCCCCGCGGCCGAGGCCTCAGGGGCGGCGACGCTCTCCGGCCCCTCGGCCGGCAAGCGCGGCGAGGTGCTGGTGTTCAGCGAGCGTTTCGCGTGCCTCAACTGCGGCAGCTCGATGCCGGAGATCGAGCCGCGAATCTTCTCTTTCAACTCTCCCCACGGTGCCTGCGAGCGCTGCCACGGGCTCGGCTTCCAGCGGGTGGTCGATCCCGAGCTTGTCGTGCCCGACCCGACGCTGTCGATCAGCGATGGAGCACTTGCCTCCTGGATGGGGGCGGCCTCGCTCTACTACCGGCGTCTGCTGGAGGCGGTCTGCGAGAGCAACGGCATCGACCCGGCGACCCCGTTTCAGGATCTTTCCGACGAGGACAAGGCCTTGCTGATGGAAGGCACGGGCAGCGAGCGGCACACGATCAGCTACCGGAATCGATACGGACGGCAGCGGGTCTACAAGGCCAAGTTCGAGGGTGTAACCCGCGGCCTGGAGCGTCGCTACTCGAACACCGACTCAGAGAACACGCGGGAGAAGATCGAGCACCTGATGGCACTGCAGCCGTGCCCTGAGTGCGATGGCGCCCGTCTGCGTCCAGAGAGCCTCTCGATCAAGCTCGGCGGTCTTTCGATCCACCAGTTCACCGTGATGTCGGCGCGACGGGCGTTGCAGTGGGTCGCCGAGCTCGAGTTGACCGAGACCGAGCAGGCGATTGCGCGGTTGATCCTCCGCGAGGTCTCGGAGCGGCTTCAGTTCTTGGAGTCGGTCGGGATCGGATATCTGACCCTGGAGCGGGGGGCGGCGACGCTCTCCGGCGGCGAGGCTCAGCGGATCCGGCTCGCGACCCAGATCGGCTCCAGCCTGGTCGGGGTGCTCTACATCCTGGACGAGCCCTCGATCGGCTTGCATCAGCGCGACAACGCGAAGCTGATCGGAACGCTGAAGCGGCTCCGCGACTTGGGCAACACCGTAATCGTGGTCGAGCACGACGAGGGAACGATGCGATCAGCGGACTACCTGGTCGATCTCGGTCCCGGTGCCGGCGAGCATGGGGGAGAGATCGTCGCCTCCGGCACCCCGGCGCAGGTCAGCCGCGAGCGGGGTTCGCTGACCGGTCGCTACCTGGCCGGCAAGGACTCGATCCCGGTTCCGAAGGAGCGCCGCAAGCCGACCGGAGAGTTGCGGGTCGCGGGGGCGCGCCAGCACAACCTCAAGGACATTGATGTGAGCTTCCCGCTCGGCGTCTTCAGCTGTGTAACCGGGGTCTCGGGCTCGGGCAAGTCGACCCTGGTCAACGAGATCCTCTATCGCTCGGTCGCGAACCGACTGCATCGGGCACGACTGCGGCCCGGTGCTCACGATCGGGTCGAGGGTCTCGAGGCGATCGACAAGGTGATCAGCATCGACCAGGGGCCGATCGGTCGCACGCCGCGCTCGAATCCCGCCACCTACACGGGGATCTTCGATCACGTCCGGGAGTTGTTCACCAAGACCAAGGAGTCGCGGGCGCGCGGCTACAAACCGGGTCGTTTCAGCTTCAACGTGAAGGGCGGGCGCTGCGAGGTCTGCAAGGGCGACGGGCAGATCAAGATCGAGATGCACTTCCTCCCGGATGTGTATGTGCCCTGCGAGCAGTGCCACGGCAAGCGCTACAACAGGGAGACGCTCGAGGTCCGCTTCAAGGGCAAGACGATCTCGGACGTACTCGAGATGCCGGTCTCCGAGGCGGTTACGTTCTTCCAACACATCCCCAAGATCCACCGGCGGATCCAGACCCTGCACGACGTTGGCCTCGACTACATCCGGCTGGGTCAGCCCGCGACGACGCTCTCGGGCGGCGAGGCGCAACGCGTCAAGCTTGCGACCGAGCTTGCCAAGGTGGCGACCGGAAAGACCCTCTACATCCTCGACGAGCCCACCACCGGCCTGCATTTCGCAGATGTCCAGCGGCTGCTGGACGTGCTTGCGCGCTTGGTCGACGCCGGCAACACGGTGTTGGTCATCGAGCACAACCTCGACGTGATCAAGTCCGCTGATCGGATCGTGGACCTGGGCCCTGAAGGCGGCGAGGGCGGCGGTGAGGTGGTGGTCGTGGGCACGCCAGAGGAGGTCGCGGCCAATCCCGACTCACACACGGGCCGCTTCCTCGAGGAGCTGGTTGAGCCCGTCGTCCGGAAGGCCCCGGCCCGCGCGAAGCGAACACGCGAGCCGGTCCCCGCGTAGCCCCGCCGGCCGCCTGGCCGCCGGCCGCCGAGTGGCGGCTTGCGGTGTTTCTGCAGCCGCGATTCGACGCTCGGCGGCATAACTCATGTAAACCAATTCCCTAGTCCATCTGTCCAGAGCTATCAACTCGGGGGCCCGCTGGGCCGATAGAGGCAGGCGATGCCAAAACCGCCCGCCGAAACAGAGATGGGAGTGGGGCTCCGGCCCGACCGCCGGCGCCGAAGAAGGCGCGGGCGGTTACGGCTACGTGAACGGGATCGCCGCGCCCGCGTGCCAGATGACGCTGGAGGCTTGGATCTACCCCGAGGACGACCGCGACCAGTCGATCGCCGGTCATGGCGACGCGGCCGAGCTGTTCATCAAGTCGGGTGAGCTGCGTTTCCGGCACATGGATGTCACCGTGAGCGCCTCGGTGGAGCCCGCGATCGGCGCCTGGCAGCACGTGGTCGGCGTCTGGGACGGCGTCACGATTCGGATCTTCGTCAACGGGGTGGAGGTCGGCTCAGCCGAGGCGACCAAGCGGCTCTGCTCCGCGAGCAGCTTCTGCGTCGGCTTCGGTGAGCGGGCGCCCTGGTTCACGGGTGCGATCGACGAGGTCGCCTACTACGACCGGGCGCTCGAGCCGGAACGAATCCACCAGCATTGGCTCACCGACCCGCCACCCGAGGTCCTCGACCCGATCGGCGGCGGCGGCTCCGGTGGATCAGGCGGTGGCTCCGGCGGTTGCTCCGGTGGCTTCGGCGGCGGCGGCTCCGGTGGATCAGGCGCCGGCTCCGGCGGCTCCGGCGACGGTGGCTCCGGCGACGGTGGCGACGACGGCGAGGACCCTGTCGCGATGGCGGTCGAAGTCGTCGGCAAGCCCAAGCTCAGCCACCATGCGCTGAAGGTGAAGCTGGCCTGCGTCAGCGACGTCGATTGCGAGGGCACTGCCTCGGCCAACCTCAAGGTTGGGGGCAAGCGCTATCGGCTGGGCAGCAAGTCCTTTGAGATGCGCTCCGGCAAGACGAGAACCGTGCGCTTCGGCATCGGCCGCAAGCTGCGCCGCAAGATGAGTCGGGCCCGGGTCAGCGCCACGGTGACGATCGAGTCTCCAAGCGGGCGAGTTCTCGCCCGGGCCCGCGCCTACTAGCCGTCTGGCTCGCCCAGATCGAGCGGTTCCGGCGCGTCGCCGCCCAGGGCCTTGACCAGTGCCGCCGCCCAGGGGTTGGTTCTGAGACTCGACGCGAACAGCCGCAACGGCTCCTCGCCGGCGATCTCGAACGTGACCCGGTCCCGCATGAACTTCGCCTCGATCGCGCCCACACGGACATCGGCCCGCGGCCAAGCTGATACCGGCTCCGCTCGGGAGCCCTCGAGCTCGCCCCGCATTGAGAGCAGGTGCAGCTCCTGCTCGTCGAGGGCGAGGAGCACGTTCTGGGTCAGGTCACCGCGCGCCCGACGGGTCCGGGCGATGAAGGCAACGAAGGCTCCGGCGATCGGGATTGCGGCCAGCGCCTCGATCGGGACGGTCGAGAACTGGCCGACCTCGGTCACCTCCCGGGGCAGATCCGCCTGGGCGAGCTCGCGCAGCTCGCGGCCTCGCTGCTCACGGTAGCGACGTGAGATCGCCAGGCGGTCCGCCTCGCTCTGCTCCTGCTCGTCGGGGCTGCCGATCGGGGTCACAGCTGCAGTCTCGCGTAATCGGTCCCGGGGCCCGACGCCGGCTCGGCCTTGGGCCTGCGACCCTTGACTCTGTGAGCGAGCGCGACCCCCACGTCCATCCGCAGCGCGGGCTCAGGGCCTGGCTGCGCAAGCGCCGCTGGTACGAGCGCACCCACAGGCGTGCCCACCGCTGGCGGATAGACCGGCTAGCCGCGGCCGGCGGCTTCTACATCCGCCATCCGATCGAAGGCGAGGTGCTTGAGGCGCTCCGCGACGGTCGCCTGAGGATCGGTGAGGGGACGCTGCTCGAGCCGGGCTGCTGGTTGACCCTGGGGCCCGACGCCTCGATCGTGATCGGGGCCGGGTGCATTCTCAACCGGGAGACGATGCTGGCCGCGCACGAGCGGATCGAGCTCGGCGATCACGTGATGTTGGCGAACCACTGCTTCATCGGCGACGCCGATCACCGCTTCGACGATCCCACGCTGCCGGTCACCTGGCAGGGCTTTGCCCCGAGAGGGCCGGTGCGGATCGGCGACAACGTCTGGCTTGGCAAGGGCTCCGTGGTCACCGGCGGCGTCGAGATCGGGCAGCGGGCGGTGATCGGCGCCAACTCGGTTGTGACCCGCGATATCCCCGAGTGGAGCGTGGCCGCCGGCGCCCCGGCGACGGTGATTCGCGAGATCGAGCAGCGGCCTGGCTCGGCGGGCCGATAGCTTGCTTGGGGTGTGCTCGCCCCGCGTAGCGACGGTCCTCTCTGTCCTGGCCCTGGCCGCCCTTGGGCTGGTGGCGTGCGGGGGCTCCGACGACGAGCCCGAGGCGCGGGCAGACGGCGGCAGCGCCGCGGCCGAGGAGAGCACCGGCGTCGAGCCCAGCGAGCAGTTGTCCGACGAGCCCAGCGACGAGGACCAGGTTGAGGCCGTGATCTCGGCGCTGCTGATCGACCCCGACAGCGAGCTGATCTGTACCGAGGTGCTGAGCAAGTCGCTGCTGAGGGCTGCCTATGGCGATCTCCAGGGCTGCCTCAACGGTCGCCAGCCGGTGACGCTGGCGGAGTCACTCGAGCAGGTCGGTGGGCTCGAGGTCGACGGCGATACCGCGGTTGCCCGTGTAACCCCGGTCGGGGGCATCTACGACCGGCTCGAGTTGGATGTCGAAGCCGTGCGCACCGACGACGGCTGGCAGATCGATCAGTTCACCGCCGACGTCCCCGTCGGCCCCTAGCGGGCGAAGGTCTTGGCCGGCTCGCCCGCGGGAATCGGCTCGCAGAAGACGACCTCCGGTGGTCCGGCGAGAGAGTCGGCAAGACCGCCCAAAGCCTCCATGTGGGGTTGGCCGAAGTGGGCGTCCAGGTCTTCCTGGGAGCGCCAGCGCTCGATCACTACAAAGCGGTTCTCGTCGGCCTTGTCGCGGTGCATGGAGTACGTCAGGCAGCCCTCCTCGTCGTGGGTCCCCTCGATCACCTCTCGAAACTGCTCGATCAGGCCATCTGCGTTGCCGGGCAGCACCTGGATCGTCGCGACAACGACTACCTCTGAGTCAGCCATCAGCTGATCCTATCCGTCGCCCGGCTACCAGTCCCACGGGGTGTTGGCCGCGAGGCTGTCCTGGTCGAGGTAGGCGTTGAGCTGCTCGAGCTCACCGGGATCGATCGAGTATGAGTGCTCGTCCTCCGGAAAGCGGCCGTTGCGGACCTCAGCGGCGTACTCGGAGACGCCGGCGACCATCTGCTCGTGGACATGCGCGTAGCGCTTGACAAAGCGGGCTACATGTCCGGTGCCGATCCCGAGCAGATCGTGGAACACGAGCACCTGGCCGTGGGTCGCGGGACCGGCTCCGATCCCGATCGCCGGCACCTCCATCCTCGACATGATTGCCTCGCTGACCGCCGCGGGAACCGCCTCGAAGACGATTGCGAAGCAGCCGACCGCCTGCAGCGAGAAGGCCTCCTCGGCGATCTTGGCGGCCTGTTCACCGCTCCTTCCCTGGGCCTTGTAGCCGCCGAGCTGGGCGACGCTCTGCGGGGTCAGGCCGACGTGCCCCATGACGGGAATACCCGCCCGGATGATCGCCCGTGCACGGTCGACCGAAGAGCCGCCACGCTCGAGCTTGACCGCCGAGCACCCCGCTTCCTTGACGAAGCGCTGGGCGCTCGCGACCGCCCGCTCGTTGGACTGCTCATAGGAGCCGAACGGCAGATCGCCGATCAGTAGCGGCGTCGTCAATCCCCGGTTCACCGCTGCCGCGAGCATCACCATCTCATCCATCCCGACCGGGACCGTGGAATCGTGGCCGAGCACGGTCATCGCACCCGAATCGCCGACCAGAACCAGATCCACCCCAGCCTCCTCGGCGACTCTGGCCGAGGGGTAGTCGTAGGCGGTGACCATCACGATCGGCTCTCCGTTACTCATCATCTCGGCGACCCTCGGGATCGTGATCGGGGCGCGATCGTCCGGCGGCGTGTTGGGGACCCTGGGAGCGCTACTCATCCTTCCTCCTTGTTGGTGGTCTCGGCTCTGTCTGCACTTGGCTCGATCAGGATGTTGTCGATCAGGCGGGCGCCTCCGAGCGGGGCCGCGACCGCGACCAGCACCGGGCGCCCGTTGAGACTCTCAACCGGGCTCAGGTCCTCGGCGTCCCGCGCCTCGAGATACTCGGGCTCGATCCCGGCCTCGGCGAGCACCTCCCGGCCGCGCGCGAGCGCCGGCTCCAGCGGCCCTCCTGCCGCCGCGGCCCGCTTGCGCACGGCTTCCAGGGCCGCGCGGAGGGCCGGCGCCCGGGCCCGGTCGGCGGAACTCAGACGCTCGTTGCGGGAGGACATCGCCAGGCCGTCGGGCTCGCGCACCGTCGGTAGCACGACCAACTCCAGGGGGAAGTCCAGGTCCCGGACCATGCGCTTCAACACCAACACCTGCTGGGCATCCTTCTGGCCGAAGAAGGCGAGGTCGGGCGCGACGATGTTGAACAACTTCGAGACGATCGTCGTGACCCCGCGAAAATGCTCCAGGCCGCGGCTTTCGGGATCACCGCAGAGGACCTCGCTGAGCCCCTCGACAAGCACCGAGGTTGCGTAGCCCTCGGGGTAGAGCTCGCTCGTCTGGGGCGCGAACAGCAAGTCGACCCCAGCCTGTTTGGCGACCGCGACATCGCCAGGCTCGTTCCGTGGGTATTCCGCGAGACCCTCGCCCGCCCGGAACTGGGTCGGGTTCACGAAGACGCTGGCGACCACGACGTCACAGCGATCGCGAGCCGCGCGCAGCAGTGAGACGTGACCGTCGTGCAGGTAGCCCATCGTGGGCACCAACCCGATCGCCTTGCCGCGGGCGCGCGACTCGCCCAGCTCGGCTCGCAGCGCGTTCTTGGTCCGGACCAGCTTCATCCGGCCCGCCCTGGTTCGTTCGCGCCGGCGCGCTCAGCGACCGCGCGCGTCCGTCGGGCGAGTTCCAGGTAGAGCGGCCGCAGCTCCGGGGCAAGCTCGTCGAGGGCTCCCAGATGCCGGGCGACGGTGACCTGATCGCCGCGCGCGATCGGCCCGGTCAGCGCCTCGGCGCCGCGGTCGGCCCAGTTCGCCGCGGTCCGGAGGACCAGGGGGGCGAGTAGCTCGCGCCCGTTGGGGAGCCCGGCCGCCTCGAGCAACTCGGTTGCGGTCTGCTCCAGCGTGACGAGGAAGTTGGAGGCGATCGAGGCAGCCGCGTGGTAGGCGACGCGGGCGTCATCGGGGAGCTCGAACGGCTCCATCCCCAAGGTCTCGGCCAGCGCCCAGCCGGCCGCCAGAGCCGTGGGACTCGAGGCGGAGATCGCCGCGGCCGCGCCCGCCAGCCGGGTCTCGCCGCGAGGTACGGTCTGCAGTGGGTGCAGGGAGAGCGTCTCGGAGCCCCGCCGTCGGGCCTGCTCAAGCGCTCCGAGACTGGTGGCGCCGCTGCTGTGGGCGACCAGCGGTGGCGGGCTCGGCTGCTCGGCGACGCTGGCGCAGGCGTGCGCGATCGCGCTGTCGGGGACACACAGCAGCGCCAGCTCGGCGCCGGCGCAGGCTGCGCCGATCTCGTCCCGACCGGCGAGCCTCACCTCGAGCCCGGCGGCCGTCGCCTCGGCGGCTATCGCCGTGCCCAGCCGGCCGCGCCCGACGACTGCGATCGGCGAGGGCGCCTGGTATTCGGCGGCGCTGGAGTTCTTTTCCCGTTCCAGTTCTCCCATGGGAGGGGTACCGGTCGGCGCTGACATCAATGCTTGGTCTTGAGATCCACCGGTCCGCGCCCGAGTCGGGTAGCGGCCGTGACCGGATCAATTATAGGCCTGCTGCAGGCACAGAATCGGGCGGGGTGAGTCCGCGATCACGTCTACGATCCGATGGATGCCGATCTATGAGTTCGGGTGCGCGGCCTGCGGGGCTCGGTTCGAGCGCCTCAGCGACGCCGGGATCGCGACGGCGGAGTGCCCCGAGTGCGGAGCCGAAGGGGCGCAACGCCTGATGTCCAGCTTCGCTGCCACCCACCGACAGCCGACGGCGCACCAGCGACGCCGGATGGAGGACGCGCGCGGCACCAACCGCGACGGCGCCCGGACCCGCTGGAAGCAGAGCATGGCTAAGGCCCGGGGCGAGGGCAAGAAGGGGAAGGGACCGTCGAGCGGGAACGGTTGAACGCCGAGGGCCGCCGGGGCGAGCTGGTCGAGCTCTACCGTCAGGTGTCGGGGTGTGAGCGATGTGCGCTCTCGGCGACCCGGACCAAGGCCGTGTTCGGCGCCGGCGACGCGGACGCCGGCCTGATGTTCGTTGGTGAGGCTCCGGGGGCCGACGAGGACCGTCAGGGTATGCCCTTCGTGGGCCGCGCCGGCTCACTCCTGGGCGAGCTACTCGAGGGGATCGGCCTTGCTCGAGAGTCAGTCTTCATCACCAACGTGCTCAAGAGCCGCCCGCCGGGCAACCGCGATCCCCAGCCGGACGAGATCGAGGCCTGCAAGCCGTACCTGTTTCGCCAGATCGAACTGATCGAGCCGACCGTGGTCGCCACGCTCGGCAACTTCGCCACGAAGCTGTTGACCGGCGACCAGACCGGGATCACCCGCGTCCGTGGCGTTCCGCAGGTTCACACCCTGGGCGCGCGCACGGTCTTCATCTTTCCGCTCCTGCATCCCGCCGCCGCCCTGCGTACCCCGAAGATGAGAGAGACCCTGGTCGAGGACTTTCGCCGGCTGAGCGCCCTGCTGAAGCAGCCGCCGCCCGACCCCAGCCGGCAGCCCCGTCCCGCGTCGGCCGTCGACGGCGGGGGTGCGGTGGGGGGGCCACCGGCCCCCGGCGCGCCCGCGGCGGCTGAGCCCGCCACCGACCAGCTCGATTTCTTCGGCGGCTGAGCTGAGCCCCGTCGCCGAACACGAAACCCGGTCGGCTGCGGCTACGGAGCAGCTCGCCGCTGAGCTTGCGCGCTCCCTGGGGCCCGGCGACGTCGTCCTTCTCGCCGGTGGGCTTGGAGCCGGCAAGACGACCTTCGTCCGAGGTGCCTGTATCGCGCTTGGTGTCAGCGAACCGGTCACCTCGCCGACCTTTGCGATCGGGCAGCGCTACGAGGGCCGACTCCCGGTCTCGCATCTGGACCTCTACCGGCTCGGCTCGCTCGATCAGGAGGAACCCGGGCTGCTCGACGACTACCTGACGGCGGACGCGGTGGCCTTCGTCGAATGGCCCGAGGTCGCCGCTCGCTCCGGCTCAGCGGGCGGACCCGAGGAGCTGCAGCGACCCGCGGCAGTCGTCAGGCTCGAGCATGCCGGCGGCGACCGGCGGCGGATCGAAATCGAGACCCGACGATGAGCGCTGAGCTCGGGCCACTGACCTTGGCGTGGGATACCGCCACCCCGGATACCGTGGTCGGCCTCGGCGACGCCGATGCATTGATCGCCGAGCGCGTCCTCGGCCCGGGCACGGAGGGTCGCCCCCGGCACGGGCCGGGGTTGCTCGGAGCCGTCGAGGGGGTCGTAGACGAGGGCGGCGGCTGGCCTCGGGTCGGCCGGATCGCGGTGGGGATTGGTCCCGGCTCGTTTACGGGGATCCGCATCGGCGTGGCCACCGCGCGGGCGCTGGCGCAGGCTCGCCGTCTGCCGATCGTCGGGGTCGAGACCAGCGCCGCGCTGGCTGCCGGTATTCCTGACGAGGACGCGCGGGGACGCCCTCGCCTCGCCGTGATCGACGCGCGCCGCGGCGAGGTCTTCGCGGCGATCCTGCGTCCGGGGGCTGGGCCCGATGAGCCCGTGGTCAGCGCCCCAGAGGCGCTGCCCGCGGCCGTTCAAGGGCTGGCCGGTGCCCTGGCCGCGGGCGACGGAGCGGTACGATTCAGGCACGAGTTGGAGACGGTTGGCGTCGAGGTGTTGCCCGATCAGCACCCGGCCCACAGGCTCTCCGCACGGCCTTTGTGCGTCCTCTCCGCGAGCAACGAGGAGGGAGCGCCGGAGGCGATCAGACCGCTGTACCTGAGACGACCCGACGCGGAGCGATGGCTTGAGCGAGACAGCCGCAACTGAGGAGATGATTTCGAGCCTGGGCCGCTCCACCGAGCTCAGCTACCGCCGGCTCACATATGCGGATCTGCCCGAGGTGCTGGCGATCGAGCGGCGCGCCTTCCCGACGCCTTGGTCGCTCGCCATGTTCGTGCTCGAGCTCTCGAAGCCGTCGGGCGTCTGCCTCGCGGCTGTGGCCGAGTCGGGGCTGGTCGGCTACCTGGTCTGCTCGCGCTATGCGGACGTCTGGCACCTGATGAACGTCGCCACCGACGACGGGCGCCGACGACGCGGGATCGGGACCGCGCTGATCGAGGCGATGTTCGAACAGACCGGCGGCGATCAGCGCCACACGCTCGAGGTCCGGATCTCGAACAGCCCCGCGATCCGAATGTACGAGGGGCTTGGCTTTCGCCCGGCGGGACGCAGGGTGCGGTACTACCACGACAACAACGAGGACGCGCTGATCATGTGGCTCGGTGAGCCCGACCGATGATCCTCGCCTTGGAGACCTCCTGCGACGACACCTGCGCTGCCGTAGTCGATGGCCCGGTGGTGCTCAGCAACGTCGTCTCCTCTCAGGCTGAAGCGCACGCCGGCTTCGGTGGAGTTGTGCCGGAGGTCGCCTCGCGCCACCACCTCGAGCTGGTCAATCCGATCGTCGATGCCGCACTGAGCGAGGCCGGCACCACCCTGGAGGGGATCGACGCGGTCGCGGTCACGACCAAGCCCGGGCTGATCGGAGCGCTCTTGGTCGGCGTCAGCACGGCCAAGGCCCTCGCCGCCGGCACCGGCAAGCCGCTGATTCCCGTCGACCACCTACTGGGCCACGTTGCCGCGGCCTACCTCGAGCCCGACCCCCTCGACCCGCCCTTCCTCGCACTGGTCGCCAGCGGAGGCCACACGCTTCTGGCCGGCGTCGAGGAGCGCGATCGCTACGAGCTGCTCGGCCAGACCCGTGACGACGCGGCCGGGGAGGCGCTGGACAAGGCCGCCCGTCTGCTCGAGCTTGGCTACCCGGGAGGGCCGGCGATCGAGAGCTGCGCGCGCGAGGGTGATCCGGAGGCATTCGACTTCCCGGTGGCGATGAGGCTCGATCCCGGCCTCGACTTCAGCTTCAGCGGCCTCAAGACGGCGCTCGTCTACCGGGTCCAGGAGCTTGGTCCCGAGGTCGCGCGGGACCGGCGGGCCGATCTCGCAGCGAGCTTTCAGAACGCGGTCGTCGAGCAGCTCGTGGCGAAGGTCGATCGCGGCCTGCGGGGCGGTGGCTGGAAGGCGCTGGCCCTGGGCGGCGGCGTCGCCGCCAACTCGTTGCTTCGAGCGCGCGTCGCGGATCTCTGCGCCGAGCGTGGGGTCCGCTTGAAGCTGGTGGCGCGAAAGCTTTGTACTGACAACGCCGCGATGATCGGGGCCGCGGCGCAGTATCTGCCGGCGCTGCCCTTTCCGAGCTATCTCGAGCTCGATCCCGCAGCCCGGTGAGCCCGCGGGCGGCCTCGACCTCGGTGGCGGTGCCAACTCTGACAATGTTCGGCCGCAGCGGCTGCCATCTCTGCGACGAGGCCCGGGCGCAGCTTTCGGAGCTGCGCCTCGAGGGGTTGGCCTTCGAGCTCGTCGAGGTCGATATCGAGGGCGATCCGGGCCTGCATCACGAGCTGCTCGAGTTGATCCCGGTGCTCGAGTTGGAGGGCGAACGGATCAGCGTGCTTGGCCTCGACGCGAACGCCCTGCGCCGTCGGCTCGCTACGGTTGACGGGTGAGCGCACGCCCTGTCACGAGCAGCCCGCCCGCCGGGGCCGGCAGCGGGGAGTCCCCCGAGCCCCCGGCCGCCGACGGTGAGGTCACCCGGCTTTCGCTCGGGGTTGCGGCCCGCCTGTCGCGATACCTGCAGGTCCTGATCCAGGCTCGGAAGATGGGCAAGGAGACGATCTCCTCGCAAGAGCTTGCCTCGTGGACGCATATCAACTCCACCCAGATCCGCCGCGATCTCTCCGGCTTCGGCAAGTTCGGCAAGCGCGGTGTCGGCTACCAGATCGAGTCGCTGGTACGCGAGATCCGCAAGATCCTGCGGACCTCGGGAAAGCACAACATCGCGTTGTTCGGGGCAGGCAACCTGGGCCAGGCGATCGCCTCGTCGGACGTCTTCGCGGATCACGGATTCCGGATCGTCTCGATCTTCGACAACGCCCCGAAGATGACCGGCAAGGAGTTTGGCGGCGTCAAGGTTCGGGAGCTGGCGGATCTGGACGAGGTGGTGGCACGCGAGGAGATTGTGGTCGGGGTGCTCGCGGTGCCGGCCGACGCTGCTCAGGAGGTGGCCGAGCAGCTCGTCGAAGCCGGCGTCAAGGTGATCTTCAACTACTCCGAGCAGCTCCTGGAGTTGCCCCCGGAGGTCACGGTGCACACATCGAGCCCCGCGGTCGACTTGCTCTACGCCCTCTACTTCTATCTGACTTGAGGACCGGCTGAGGATGGGCAAGACGGCGGACGAAGGCCTCGACATGGAGCAGGCGAGGGAGCGATTCGAGGAGTCGCAGGACTTTACGATGGCGATCGAGGAGGAATTCGCGTTCGTCGACGTCGAGACCTTGGAGCTCGACCATCGCTTCGACGAGATGTTCGCCGCCTGTCAGCAGGATGAGGTGCTCGCGGAGTCCGCCCGCGGCGAGCTGATCGACACGGAGATCGAGATTCGCTCGGGCCAAGCTGAGAGCTTTGCCGAGGTCGTCGAGCTCCAGTGCGAGCGCCGCCGGCGTCTGTTCGCGCTCGCCGATCGGTTGGGGATCGCACTGGTTGCGATGGGGACCCATCCCTGGGCCGACTACCTGCAGCAGGAGATCATCGATACGCCCCACTACCAGCGGCTGCGTCGCGACCTCGGCTATGTGGCGCAGCGCAACCAGACCTGGAGTCTCCACGTCCACGTCGGGATCCGCGGCGCCGATCGGGCGGTCGCCGTCTGCGACCACCTGCGCGGCATCCTGCCGACGCTGCTTGCCGCCTCGGCCAATTCGCCGTTCCTCGATCGCCGCGACACCCGCCTGCAGTCGGTTCGCTCGCAGATCTTCACCCGGACGTTCCCGCGCTGCGGCGTCCCGGAGGCTTTCGTCGACTGGCGCCGCTATGCCGAGTTCATCGAGATGCTGCAGGACACCGGCTCGATCGTCGAGTCGACCCAGCTCTGGTGGAGCGTCCGGCCCCATCACCGCTTCGGGACGGTCGAGGTGCGGGTCTGCGACGCCCAGTCCCGTGGGGAGGAGTCGTTCCGGCTGGCAGCGCTGATGATCGCCTGCGTGGCCCAGACGGCGCTCGACTACGACGCCGGGGTCCTCGGTGAGCCGCTGCGCGACCGCGAGATTGAGGAGAACCTCTGGCGGGCGATTCGCTACGGGATGGACGGCAGCCTGATCGATTTCGCCAATCGCACCGAGATCGAGGCCGCGGCGGCGGTCGAGGCGCTGCGTGGCTGGACGGCCCCCGCGCGTGAGCTGCTGGGCATCGACGCTACGCCGAACGGCCCCAACGGCGCCCAGCGGGCTCGCGCGGCGCTCGCCGCCGGCGATCCGATCGAGCGCATCTACCGTTCGGTCCTGGAGCAGACCCAGAGCAGCTACGCGCCGGAGTGCGTGCCGGGATGACGCTGCCGCCCCGGGCGGCGCGGCCGCGACATGTAGGATCCGCGCCATGAGCACACCCGAGCAGCCCCCCCCTCCGCCTCAGCCCGGCGCAGGCCTGCCGCCAGAGGGCGAGGAGCTGACGGCCGAGCAGCAGGAGATGCTGCAACGCATGGAAGAGGAGATGCGGCGGGTGCGCGTTCAGGACGTTGTCACCCAGAGCGCGGTGAGCATCCTCAATCTTGCTGCCCGGCGCATCGCCAAGCAGGACGAGCGTGACCTCGAGCAGGCGCGGGTCGGAATCGACGCTGTCGCCGCCCTGGTCAACCTCCTTGAGGAGGAGCCCCAGCAGGAGGTCCGCAACGCGCTCAGCCAGGTACAGGTCATGTACGCGCAAGAGGCGGGCGGCCCGCCCTCACCCAGTGCGAACGCGCCGGCCGGCCCAGCGGGCTCCGAGCCGACCCCGGGCGAGCCGGAGACGCCACCGCCGTCGCGGCTGTGGACTCCCGGCAGCTGACCCCCCCGCGACGTATGCGCCGCCGCTACCGGCGGCTTTGTCCACCGAAATCCGTTTAGACTGCGCTCCGCTCGGCCGCCCTGTCCGTCCATTCCGGGGCGGCCTTGCCATGAACACTCCCGAACATCCACCATGGAGGAAGAGACTTGACTGAGTTCTTGACCGACTACGGCGTTGTGATCGCGTTGGTCTGCGCCGGGGCCGGCATCATCTACGGACTTCTGGCTACGCAGGCTCTGCTGGCCCGTTCGGCCGGCAACGACCGCATGAAGGAGATCTCCGGATCGATCCAGGAGGGCGCCGGGGCCTATCTCAACCGCCAGTACTCGATCATCGCCGTGGTCGCCGTTCCGCTCGCGATCGCAATCGCGCTGGTCCAGAACGTCGAGACCGGAATCGGTTTCGTGATCGGCGGCGTGCTTTCCGGCGCTGCCGGCTTCATCGGCATGAACGTCTCGGTGCGCGCCAACGCGCGGGTCGCTGAGGCAGCGCGCGGCGGCGTTAGCCCCGCGCTCGATGTCGCCTTCAAGGGCGGCTCGGTTACCGGCATGCTGGTGGTCGGCTTGGCGCTGCTCGGCGTCGCCGGTTACTTCGGACTGTTGATCCTCACCGACTCCTCCGACAAGGAGGCGATCGACGCCCTGATCGGGCTCGGTTTCGGTGGCTCGCTGATCAGCGTCTTCGCCCGACTCGGCGGTGGCATCTTCACCAAGGCCGCCGACGTTGGCGCCGACCTGGTCGGCAAGGTCGAGGCGGGGATTCCAGAGGACGATCCCCGCAACCCTGCCGTGATCGCCGACAACGTCGGTGACAACGTCGGCGACTGCGCCGGCATGGCGGCCGATCTGTTCGAGACCTACGCGGTCACCGCCGTCGCGGTGATGTTGCTCGGTGTCCTCAGCTTCGACCTCGCGGTCTCGCGCGAGGTCGCGATGTATCCGCTGGTGATCGGCGCCGTCGCGATTCTGGCGTCGATCGTCGGCGCGCTGAGCGTGCGGACGAAAACCGACAACGTCGAGGGCGCCCTCTACAAGGGTTTGATCGTCAGCGGGCTGATCAGCGCCGCGGCCTTCTACCCGATCACCGAATGGCTGATGGCTGATCCGCTCAGCCTCGGCGTGCTCGACCCGGGCAGCGCCTTGGCCAATGCCTCCGTTGCCGGCCTCTGGGTCTGTGCCCTGATCGGGATCGCGGTGACCGCGGGCCTGTTCGTGATCACCGATTTCTATACGTCGACCCGGTTCCGGCCGGTCAAGGCGATCGCCGAGGCGTCCCAGACCGGGCACGCCACGAACATCATCCAGGGCCTCGCCCAGGGCTTTCAGGCAACCGCCGCTCCGGCGATCCTGATCGCGCTGGCGATCCTGGGCGCGAACGAGCTCGCCGGGATCTACGGGATCGGCGTCGCCGTGATGGCGCAGCTCTCGCTGACCGGACTGATCGTCGCTCTCGACGCATTCGGACCGATCACCGACAACGCCGGTGGTATCGCCGAGATGGCCGACATGCCCGAGGAAGTGCGCAACGTCACCGACCCGCTTGATGCGGTCGGCAACACGACCAAGGCCGTGACCAAGGGCTACGCAATCGGCTCCGCCGTGCTGGCTGCCCTGGTCCTGTTCAAGGCGTTCCAGATCGAGCTCGATGAGGAGGCCGGGGAGGGCGGTGTCGCGGGACTCGCGGGCTCCGAGGGCTTCTTCTCCCTGGGTGAGCCCGCGGTGCTGATCGGCCTGCTGATCGGCGGCATGATGGTCTACCTGTTCACGGCGCTTTCGATCGAGGCGGTCGGTCGTGCCGGCGGCCAGGTGGTCGAGCAGGTCCGCAAGCAGTTCCGCGAGCACCCCGGGATCATGGAGGGCACCGAGAAGCCCGACTACGGCGACACCGTCGCGATCGTTACCGCCTCAGCTCAGCGTGAGATGATCCTGCCGGCGCTGATCCCGATCGTGATTCCCGTGGTCGTCGGCCTGATCAGCGCTCAGGCGCTTGGCGGCCTGCTGATCGGTGTGATCGTGGTCGGGTTCTGCGCCGCCGTCTCGATGACCGCCGGCGGCGGGGCCTGGGACAGCGCCAAGAAACTGATCGAGGACGGCGCCTACGGAGGCAAGGGCACGGAGGCTCATGCTGCCTCGGTGACCGGTGACACCGTCGGTGATCCCTACAAGGACACCGCCGGGCCCGCGATCAACCCGATGATCAAGGTGGCGAACATCATCGCCCTGCTGATGTTGCCGATCATCGCGCTATAGCCCTAGAGCTAACTCAGGGACCCCGGAATCGGGGAGAGGGGTGAGGAGACGAGGGGCGGCGGCAACGCCGCCCCTCGACGTGTCAGCCCCGCGCCATCGACCCCCGGGCCCCCCGGCCGAGTGGAGTCGCTTAAGCCCAGATAGGCCACTCAACCGACTCCACGTCCCGCGGCAGCCGCGGGTCGTCCTGCGCCAGCCGCGGGTGGAGTCGGTTGGCGGTGAATAGTCGACCTAACCAACTCCACGGCTGGGTTGCGGCTGGGTCCGGGGGCCCCGCGCTTGACCACAGCCAACTACGATCGGGCGGTGTTCGCGGTAATCGTTGGACTGGGCCGGGTCGGAGCCTCGCTTGCGCTGCGCCTGCTCGAGGAGGGCCAGGAGGTCTCCTGCGTTGACGAGGACCCCGACGCCCTGGCGCGGCTCGAGGCCGGACTCGGGCGCGATTGGGTGGCGGCGGGTGGGAGCTTCACCGTCGGGCACGGGCTGGAGCTGGATTCGCTGCTTGCGGCTGGGATCGAGCGTGCCGACGTGTTCGTCGCTGCGACCAACGGCGATAACACCAACATCGTCATCGCCCAGATCGCGATGCTGCGGTTCGAGGTGCCGACCGTGGTCGCGCGGGTACTGGACCCGCGTCGGGCTGAGTGGTACGAGAGCCAGGGACTGCACACGATCAGCCCGACTCGCTCGGCGATCGATCTGCTCGAGGCAGAGGTACGAGCGGGACAGGCTCGCGCCCGCGAGGGGGGGACCTGAGCGCGGTGGGAGAGGCTCCGAACATGAGGATCCTGGTGACCGGCGCCGGCAAGGTCGGCTGGAACCTGACCCGCGAGCTGCTCGAGAAGGGCCACGACGTGACCCTGGTCGAGGTCAGCCGCGAGCGCTATCTGGTGGTCGAGCAGGAGCTCGAGAGACGGGTCGTCTATGGAGACGCCTCCGAGCTCTGGGTGCTCGAGCGAGCGGGGATCGCCGAGGCCGAGATCGTGATCGCGGTGACCGGCGATGACGAGGACAACCTGCTGATCTGCCAAGTAGCCCGCGACAAGTACGGCGTCGAGCGGATTGTCGCCCGCTGCAACAACCCGCGCAACCGCCAGCACTTCGAACTGCTCAACATCAAGCCTTACGTCTCGGCCACCGACTTGATCCTGAGGCTGATCGAGCACGAGGTGCCGCGCTACGGGCTGATCCACCTGCTCGACCTGCCCGGACAGGGCCTGGAGATCATCGAGATGGAGCTGGGGGAGGGCTCGCCCGTGCTCGGCAAGCGGATCGGCGAGCTGGAGATACCCGAGGGAAGCCTGCTGATCTCGGTCCTCCGCGACGGGCGCGGCTTCGTGCCCAACGCCGAGACCGAGCTGCGCGAGGGCGATCAGGTGCTGGCTGTGCTCGATCCCGCGCTCGAGCCCGATCTGACGAGATACCTGGGGGCGACGGGATCGGGCCAGTAGGGCCGAAGTAATACCGTCGAGTTGAAGGGCTGAGCCGTTCAGCGCCTCCGGGGAGGGGCTGCGCTAGCTTGTCGCGCTCATGGCTGACGAGCACTTCGACTACTTGCTGATCGGGGGCGGCGTTGCCTCGGCGCAGTGTGCGGCCGAGCTGCGGCGGCGTGGGGCGGAGGGCTCGATTCTGCTGGTCGGGCGCGAGCCGCACCCCCCTTACGACCGTCCACCGATCTCGAAGGCCTACCTGCGTGGCGACCATCCGCCGCACGACGCCTATGTGCATTCGGAGGAGTGGTACTCCGACAACGATGTCGAGCTACTGACTTCGACCAGCGTGATGGGTCTCGATCTGGACGCCCGGACCGCGAAGCTGCAGGGAAAGCGCGAGGTCGGCTTCGACAAGGCGCTGATCGCCACCGGGGCAATGGTCAACATCCTTCGGGTCGACGGCGCCCAGCTCGACGGGATCCATTACCTGCGTGCCTTCGGCAACAGCGACAAGATCCGCGAGGACGTCGCGGACGTCGAGCACGTGGTCTTGATCGGCGGCAGCTACATCGGCACCGAGGTCGCCGCGACGCTGACCCGGATGGGCAAGCGCTGCACGATCGTGATGCTCGAGGAGGTGACTCTCGAAGGCCCGCTCGGCGCAGACGTCGGCCGCTACTTCCACGAGCTCCTTGCCTCGAAGGGCATCGAGATACACGGTGGCGAGGCACTCGAAGCGTTTCTCGGCGATGAACGGGTCAACGGCGTCCGCACCGCGAGCGGCCGTGAGATCGCCTGCGACGCGGTGGTCGTCGGCGCCGGCGTCAAGCCCGACGTGATGCTCGCCGCCCGAGCCGGCCTCGAGACTGAGGGTGGCGTGCATTGCGACGCGGGCCTGGAGACGGCGGTCGAGGGTGTGTTCGCGGCCGGCGACTGCGCCCGCTGGGACAGCGCCCGCTTCGGGCCCGGCCTGCTGGTCGAGCATTGGGACGTCGCCTTCCAGCAGGGTCGCCACGCGGCCCGGGGGATGCTCGGCGAGAAAGCCGCCTACGAGGTGATCCCATACTTCTTCAGCGACCTCGCCGACTGGGCTTCGCTCGAGTATGTGGGCCACGCTTCGGAGTGGGACCAGCTCGTGCTCCGCGGCGAGCTCGCGAACGGACAGTTCAGCGCCTGGTACTTGCGCGACGGGGTGGTCGACGCCGCGCTCTCCGTGGGCCGTCCCGAGGACCTGCAGCAGGCCCGTCGCCTGATCGAATCCGAGCGGGCCCCGCAGGACCCTTCCAGGCTGGCCGATCTGGATTTGGATCTGAGTGGGATCGGCGCCTGACAGCGGCGCTGCGCGTCGTTATCGTTAACCGGCGTCGCCCCCGGCGACGGCCAATCGATGGGGATTGGTGTAATTGGCAGCACGCGAGCTTCTGGTGCTCGTAGCCTAGGTTCGACCCCTAGATCCCCAGCTCCGATGGCGAATCGGTCGCGGGCAACTCGTTCCTGGCGCCGCTGATCGATCGCTTGCATCTGAACGCGCCGTTGTCGGCCGTGGGCAGCTGCGGCTACCCTCTGCCGGTATGCGTAGGCGAGTCATGGTGATCCTTGTCGTAGGGGGTCTGCTCGCGCTGCTCGCCGGATGCGGTGGCGACGACTCCCCGATCGAACCGGTGGAGACGACGGAGTCCGGCACCGACGAGCAGTCGAACGAACTTTCCAAGGCCGACTTCATCGCTGAGGTCGATCCCCGCTGCGCCGAGGCGAGCGTGGCCATCGCCGGCCTCAGCTCAGGAACTGCCAGCGGCAATCTCGCGCTGTTGGCGACCCAGGAGGAGGCGATCACCAAGGGCCTCTTGCAGCGCATCCGCGACGTCGCCGCCAGCGATGACAGCGGTGCGCTGGACCGCTACCTGAGCGCACTCCAGGAGCAGGTCTCGCTCAGTGGCCGGCGCGCCACGGCGGCCGACTCGGCCGATACCGCGACCTATGAGACGCTCGGGGCCGAGCTCGCTCAGGCTAAGGCCGACGCGCTGGCCGCGGCCGGCGAGTACGGCTTCGAGGACTGCGGTCAGGAGGTCACCGCGATCGAGCCCTCGACCGACGGCGGCACGGTGGCCCCGGCCCCGGCGCCCGCGCCCGCACCTTCAGCGCCCTCCGACGGCGGTGGCACCAGCGGCGGCTCCGGCGGGGGTGGAAGCGGCGGTGGATCCGGCGGTGGCGACAGCGGCGGCTCCGGCGGCGTCAGCCCGGGCTGAGTCGGCTCAGGCGGCCGACTCGCCCTGCCAGCTGCCGTACAGGCGCGCGTAGGCGCCCTCGGCCTCGAGCAACTCCTCATGGGTGCCGCTCTCGACCACGCGACCGCCGTCCAGGACCACGATTCGGGCCGCGTTACGGATAGTCGAGAGCCGATGGGCGATCACGATCGCGGTCCGCCCGGCGAGCAGCCGGCGCAGCCCCTGCTCGATCCGACGCTCGGTGCGGACATCGACGTTCGAGGTCGCCTCGTCAAGGATCAGGATCCTGGGCTCGGCCAGCAGTGCCCGGGCGAAGGCGACGATCTGTCGCTCTCCGGCGGAGAGATGTGAGCCGCGCTCGCCGACCTCGGTCTCGAGCCCATCGGGCAGCCCGGCGAGCATCTCCTCGGCGCCGACGCCCTGCAGCGCCCGCTGGATCTGCTCCTCGTCGGCGTCGGGCTTGCCGAAGGCGATGTTCTCCCGCACCGTGCCGCTGAACAGGAAGCCCTCCTGGGGGACGATCCCGAGCTGGCTGCGCAGCGCCTCGGACGAGAGCTCGCGGACGTCGTAGCCGTCGACGGTCAGCCGCCCGCGCTGGGCGTCGTAGAAGCGCGAGACGAGCTTTGCGAGCGTCGACTTGCCGGCCCCTGTCTCGCCGACCAGGGCGACCGTCTGCCCGGGCAGGATCGAGAGGTCTACGTCCTCGAGCGCCCACCCCGGCGCCGGCTCCGGGGCGTCGGGGTCGGGCGGCGGCGCGTCGGGTTGGGAGGCCAGCGCCCGACGTGCGTCCTCGGCGTAGGAGAACCAGACGCCCTCGAGCCGCACCTCGCCTCGGATCTTGCCGGGATCGATCGCGTCGGGCCGGTCCACGGTGTCGGGGCGCGTATCGAGCAGGTCAAAGATCTTGTCGAGCGCCGCCATGCCCTGCTGGTAGGTGGTGTAGAGCTGGCTGATCTGCTGGATCGGATCGAAGAAGGTCGCCAGGTAGCCGATGAACGCGATCAGGATCCCGATCTCGACGTTGCCCTCGATCACCTGGTACCCACCGAACAGCAGGATCGCGGCGGTGCCGACCGCGCTCAGCAGTTCGACCGCGGGGAAGTAGCTGGCGTTGAGGTAGACGGTGCGCATGTTCGCCGCGCGGTTTTCCTCGTTCAGCTTCTCCATCTCGCTGATGTGGCGCGGCTCCTGGCCGAAGCTGCGGACGACGCGGACCCCACTCAGGCTCTCCTGCAGGTAGGCGGTGATGTTCGCGATCTTCTCCCGGGTCAGCCGGTAGGCGCCCGTCGAGGCCATCCGGAAGATAATGCTGGCCAGCGCCAGCAGGGGGAACGTGAGGAAGGTGATCAGCGCCAGGGGTACGTCGAGCAGCAGCAGGATCACCACCACCCCGACCAGGGTCAGGATGCTCGAGAACAGGGTCACGATGCCGTCGGTGACGAGCTGGTCCAGCGCCTGGACGTCGTTGGTCATGCGCGAGATCAGTACCCCGGGCCGGTTGCGGGTGTAGAAGCCGATCGACATCGCCTGCAGGTGGCTGTAGATCCGCTCGCGCAGATCCTGCAGGGCGCGCTGCCCGACCCAGCCGACCAGGTAGGTCTGGGCGTAGGTGGCCGCCCACAGGATCGCCGCCGTGATCAGGAAGATGATCACGATCACGGTCAGCGCGCTCGCGTCACCGGCCTGGATCCCATCGTCGACCGCGCGCCCGGCAAGGTAGGGCGGAGCCAGCGCCGCCCCGGTCGCGATCAGCAAAGCCACGAACATCAGCACCACCCGGGCGCGGTATGGCTTCAGCAGGCCGAGCATCCAGCGGACCTTGCGCCCGCGCCCGTCCTCGCCCCGGAACAGGCGCCAGAGGTCGCGGAACAGGTAGTAGACACCCTGCATACCCTCGGTCGTCTCGGGCCCATCGGGCTGACTGGACTGGCGGCGCCGTCGATCTCTTCTGGAGTCGCTCACAGCTTCGCCAACTCCTCGCGCTGCTCGAGGTCGCGCTGCAGGAAAGCGGTGTCCGAGAAGCCGTGGTCGGCGATCTCCCGATAGAGATCGCAACGCTCGAGCAGCTCCTCGTGGCTGCCTTGGTCGACGATCCCGCCCGCGTCCATCACCACGATCTGATCTGCGAGCGAGATCGTCGAGAGGCGATGAGCAACGATGAAGGTCGTGCGCTGATCGAGCGCCTCGCGCAGGCCACGCTTGATCTCGGCCTCGGTCTGGGCGTCGACCGAGGAGGTGGCGTCGTCGAGGATCAGGATCCTGGGGTCCGCCAGGAGCGCCCGGGCGATTGCGATCCGCTGCCGCTGACCGCCGGAGAGGGTCAGCCCGCGCTCGCCCACCAGCGTCGCGTAGCGCTCGGGCAGCTCCTCGATGAAGCCCGAAGCCTGGGCGCGCCGGGCCGCCGTCTCGATCTCCTCGAGGTTGGCGCCGGGCCGGGCATAGGCGATGTTGTCGGCGATCGTGGCGCTGAACAGGAAGCTGTCGTCGGCGACGAACGCGACCTGGCTGCGCAGCGACTCGAGGTCGACCCGACGTAGGTCGGCGCCGTCGATCCGCACGCTGCCTTCGCTGGGGTCGTAGAGGCGCGCCAGCAGCGCCACCAGGCTGGTCTTACCTGACGCGGTCGGCCCGACCAAGGCGGTCACCTGGCCCGCCTCGATGTCCAGCTCGATGCCGCTCAACGCCTCCTCCCCCTCGCTGTATTCGAGCGAGACATCTCGCAGCTCCACACGACCTGGTCCGTCGGGCAGCGGATCGGCCCCGGGCTCGCTCTGGATCTCGGGCTCGCGATCGAGAATCTCGAACAGGCGGTTGCCCGAGGCGATCGCCCGCTGGCTCATGCCCAGAACGATCCCGAGCGATCGCATCGGTCCGGTGAGCATGATCACGTAGGTGTAGAAGGCGGTGAACTGGCCCAGGGTCAGGGTTCCGTTGATCACCTGGTTGCCGCCGACCAGCAGCACGGCGGCGAGGCCGAAGCTGGGCAGGAACCCGATCAGCGGGTTGTAGAAGGCGCGCAGGCGGGTCGAGTAGAGGTTCTGGTCGAAGACGCGGACGACCGAGTGGCGGAACCGCGCCAGCATGTGCTGCTCGCGCGCGAAGGCCTTGACCACCCGCACTCCCGAGATCGACTCCTCGGCCTCGGCGGTTAGCTCCGCGAGCCGCTGCTGGACCTCCTGCAGGGCGGGCCGGGAGCTGCGGTTGTAGCGCATCGCGGTCCAGACCACGATCGGGACCGGGAACAGCGCCAGGACAGCCAGCGAGGGCTTGATCGCGACCATCACGATCGCCGCCAAGGTGATCGTGAGCAGGTTCTGGGTGAGGAAGATCAGCCCGTAGCCCAAGAAGAAACGGATCGCCTGGAGGTCGACCGTCGCCCTCGACATCAGCTGTCCGGTCTGCTGGCCGTCGAAGAAGCCGAGCTCCAGCTCCTGGAGGTGGCGATAGACGCTGGAGCGCAGGTCGAACTCGACCGCCAGTGAGACCTTGCCGGCGATCACCCGGCGGG
>CAXMST010000186.1:0-5529 GCA_964196325.1 uncultured Acidimicrobiia bacterium | reverse complement strand
ATCAGCTCGCGGGCGACCATCATCACCGCCTCGCGGAGGAAGTCGGCGTGCTCGTCGATCATCGTCTTGGCGACGACCTCAGGGGTCGTCATGCTTTGCCTCTCGGCCATCGTGGTGCTCCTTCATCGATTGGGTTGACGTTCAATCGATGAGTCTGGCCGCGGTGGCCGGAACTACGTTCCGGCCCTTCCTCCGCGGGCCGTTACACCACTTGTAGCGACATGACCTGTGGAGCGAAGCGCCGGCGGAAGATGGAGTCCATTCCACGGCCGAGGGCAACGCTGCCCGTAGCCGGCTGATCCTGAGCCTAGCGCGAGGCTGTCCGGATGGCGAGGATCCGGACGTTCGGCCGGAAACGGGCTGCCGCGTGGGTGCGGGGACGACGAGTTCTTGCCCACAGTTTGCGAATCGTTTGCTAATATCCGACACACCTGCTGAGTTCCTCGCCGCATAGGGGCGAGGGAGCGGGGGACCCAAATGTTGGGGCGAGTCGCGGCACTAACCGCGTAGCGCAGCTCTAAGCGCGAGCCCGTCAGCTAACCCCGTAAGCCTTCACTAGAGCGGAGTTCACGTGCGACGATTCCGAGCCACGGCGGCGACAGCCTTTCCGACGGTCCATACATTGCCCCGTGGCGGGCTGCTGCTCTTCGCTGTGATCGCCTCGATCGTGATTAGCCCCGCCCTCGCAGGCGGTGCCGGGGGAGGCATTTCTCCAGGCGGATCGAAAGGGGGGCCGGACAAGTCCCTTGAGCCATCCTCCATCTCCGGCGTCTCGAGGAAGTACGCGAAATTCACAGCCATCCTCGCCAGCCGCACCGGCATTTCTGCTCGGGTCGTGGCTGGTTGGACACTGGCTGAGGGGGGACCGAAGGACAACCCTCTCAACATGGGACCTGGCAATCACTACGGCACCGTCAGGCGGGGCGCACGTGCGACCGAAAAGAACTTGCGCAGCGACCTTTATCGCGGAATCATGAGAAGCGTCAAGAAGGCCGACATGGCTCAAATCGCCGCAATTGCTGCCTCACCTTGGTGTCCCGGATGTAAGGGCTACCGTCGCCTACTGCGTTCCACGTATCGGCGCGTAAGTGTCGACGAATAGCCTGCTTCGGGCAATGGCAGCTTTGCTAGTTGCCTTCTTCCACTCCAAGTGAGCAGCGGGCGATGACGCACCTGCTGCTGCACTCTTGGGACGGAACGGATCCGCGCATGAGTTGAGGTGCCTTCGAAGACGCCCTAGGCTCGCACCGACGCCGAGGCGAGCATTGCTGACGGCTATTGCAGCCGGACCGGCGACCACTGCTTCGCCGTGAAAGACAGGGGCGGGTCCGACCATCGCGCAAACTGACGCGCGCGATCGCGGCCTCGCGGCACACAGTCGACCGGGGGGATCGCGGCGCCCGACACCCTATGGGCTACCGATGCGACCGAGGGCTGGAGTGAGATCGACGGCCGCTGCGCGGTCTTCGTGATCGTCGACGACGGCTCCGGCGAGCTGTTCTTCGACGCCGCCGCTCGCATGGACCGCTTCGCCGCCGCCGATCTGCTGCGCGAGGTCACGACCGAGCGCTTCGGCGGGCGGGGTCGGCGCCTCGGTCCGCCATGACAAGCGCCCCGGGTTGCGTCAAGGTCGTCGGCGACGCCACCTACGGCGAGACGCTGGGCGCCCACATCGTCGGGATTCGCGTCCAGGCGCCTGCTCGAGCGGCCTGCGCGTGCCTGGGCTCGGCGCGGGGAGACGCCGGCGCAGGATCCCGGCGGCGCCTTCTACCCGTCCGGGGCGTCGCGGGACCGGATCCTGGGCCGATCCCGCTGACGGGGTGCCCCGACCCGGCAGGTTCTCGGTAGCTGATCCCCAACTCACTCCTCGCCCTCAGCGGGATCCCGGATCCCGCGGCCCCTCGATAAGGTCAACTCTCCGTCCCCTAGGAGAGGATCGACCGATGTCCGACGCGATCAACCGCCGCCTGCTGCTTGCCTCGCGACCCGAGGGTCGGGTCTCGTTGGAGAACTTCACCGTGGACGAGGCCGAGGTCCCGGAGCCCGGGCCCGGCGAGGCGATCATCAAGACCGTCTACCTGTCGCTCGATCCGACCAACCGGGTCTGGATGGCCGACGACTCCTATCTACCGGCGGTCCGCGAAGGCGAGGTGATGCGTGGCCTCGGGCTCGGACAGGTCGTCGCCTCCAACGACGATGCCTACCCCGTCGGCGATCTCGCGGTCGGCTCGCCGGGCTGGCAGGAGTACGCGGGCACGGGCGCCGCGCCCTTCCCCTGGACCTTGATTCCCCGGGGCACCGGGCTGCCACCGACGACGATGCTCGGCGCGCTCGGTATGACCGGCCTGACCGGGTACTGGGGTGTGACCGACATCTGCGAGATCAAGGAGGGGGAGACCCTGGTCGTCGACGCCGCCGCCGGCGCCGTCGGTTCCGTCGCCGGCCAGGTCGGCAAGGCGCTCGGCGCTCGGGTAGTCGGGATCGCGGGCAGCGCCGAGAAGTGCGACTGGCTGACCTCTGAGCTCGGCTTCGATGCGGCCGTCTGCTATCGCGACGAGGACTACAAGCAGCAGCTCAAAGCCGTCTGCCCCGACGGGGTCGACGCTCAATTCGAGAACGTCGGTGGCGAGATCATGGACGCTGTATTCGATCTGCTCAACATCGGCGGTCGCGTTGCCGTCTGCGGTCTGATCTCCGACTACAACGACCGTCGGGGCTCGAGCGGCCCCACCAACTTCGGCCGGGTGATCTTCGCCCGCCTCCGAGTCCAGGGTTTCCTGATCCTCGACTACATGGACCGGACGATGGAGGCGCTGGGTGTGATGATCCCGTGGATGCAGGAGGGCAAGCTCAAGCACGAGGAGACTCTGGTGGAGGGTGGGATCACCAAGGCGCCGGAGACCCTCAACATGCTTTTCGACGGGGAGAACCGCGGCAAGCTGATCCTCGAGGTCGGCGAGGCTGACCTCGAGGTGCCGGCGGCCTGACGGCCGGCTAACCCCCCTGACGCTGCTGCCGGCGTCGTTGGCGACGCGCTTTGCGCTTCGCCGCCTTGTGGCTCGGGCGGCGCTTGGTCTGAGTCCGCTTCAAGGTCTTGGTCGCGCCCGGCTCGGACTCTGACTCCGGTGCCGTCGGCTTGCGCCGCCTCGGAGCCCCGTTGCCACCCGAGCCGCTACGGCGGGCGTCGGTGATGATCACTCCGAAGATGCCGCCCAACAAGAGGATGCCGCCGCCGGCTACGAGCAGGGCCATGCCCGGGTCGGTACCGCCGCCACCGCCACCACCGCCGCCGTGACCGCCACCGCCGTGACCCTGGCCCATCGCCGAGGCGGGTAGGACGGCCGCCAGCAGTAGGACGAGTACCAGCAGTGGCAGCGGGCGGACACGAGGTGCGCGCATGCCCCATTTGACCCCGCTCCCGCCCCGTCGATTCATGCCGGCCCGTAGAGTTGACGCCCGCGGACGCAAACCAACCGGGAGGGCTGATGGAAAGCGGCACCAAGGACCAGCGCCAGGAGGCGGCGGAGACCCCGGGGCCGGTCGACGACGGCGTTCTGCTGAACCCTCACGCGTATGCGCCGGACGAGCTCGACGGGGCCTCGCGGGCGCTCATGGAGGCGACCATCGATTGGTTCGAGAGCCGCGGCAAGGGTGCCCTCAAGGACGCTGATCGCGACCGCGTCTTCTATCGCGACTTCCTCGACTTCCAGGCTCGGGAGGGCATCTTCGCCACGCTGCTCACCCCGGCCCGAGACGCGGCCGGCGCGCCGGAGAAGCGTTGGGACAGCTATCGCAACTGCCAGTTCAACGAGATCACCGGTTTCTACGGGCTCGCTTACTGGTACACGTGGCAAGTCTCGATCCTCGGCCTCGGACCGATCCTGATGTCAGCGAACGAGGGGGCCCGGGCGAAGGCTGCCGCCCTCCTGGATGAGGGAGCGATCTTCGCCTTCGGGCTCTCCGAGCAGACGCATGGCGCCGACATCTACTCGACCGACATGGTGCTGACGCCCGACCCCGAGCGCGAGGGGGGCTTTCGCGCCAGCGGCGCCAAGTACTACATCGGCAACGGCCACGAGGCGGGGATGGTCTCGGTCTTCGGCCGGCGCGCGGACATCGAGGGCCCGGACGGCTACGTGTTCTTCGCCGCCGACTCCCAGCACCCCGACTACCGGTTGATCAAGAACGTCGTCAACTCGCAGAGCTACGTCTCGAACTTCGAGCTCGACGACTACCGGGTCGCGCCCGGGGACGTCCTACACACCGGTCCAGAGGCCTTCAACGCGGCCCTGAACACGGTCAACATCGGCAAGTTCAACCTCGGCTTCGCCTCGATCGGCATCTCCACCCATGCCCTCTACGAGGCTGTCACCCACGCCCACAACCGGATTCTCTACGGGAGCCGGGTCACCGAGTTCCCGCATGTGCGCCAGGCGCTCGCCGACGCCTACTCGCGACTCGTGGCGATGAAGCTGTTCGGGACCAGGGCGATCGACTACATGCGTTCGGCAAGCGCCGAGGACCGCCGCTACCTGCTCTTCAACCCGCTCACGAAGATGAAGGTGACGACCGAGGGCGAGCGGGTCGTGAACCTGCTCTGGGACATCGTCGCCGCGAAGGGCTTCGAGAAGGACACCTATTTCGAGATGGCGGCGCGCGACATCCGCGCGCTGCCGAAGCTGGAGGGGACCGTGCACGTGAACATGGCCCTGGTCCTCAAGTTCATGGCGGGCTTTCTCTTCAACCCGGCCGAGTTCGAGCCCGTCCCTCAGCGCCAGGACAGCGCCGACGACGAGTTCCTGTTCGCCCAGGGCCCGCCCAGGGGTCTGGGCAAGATCCAGTTCGAGGACTGGGAGCCGGTCTACTCCCGGTTCAGCGGGGTCCCCAACGTCGCCGTCTTCGCCGCCCAGGCCGCCGGGCTCAAGGAGCTGCTGACCGAGGCCCCGCCGAACGAGCATCAGCAGAAGGACCTCGACTATCTGCTCACCGTCGGGGAGCTGTTCACGCTGATCCCCTACGGACAGCTGATTCTCGAGCAGGCGGAGCTGACCGGGCTGCCGGAGGACACCCTCGATCAGATCTTCGATGTCCTGGTTCGCGATTTCTCCACCTACGCGATCGAGCTGCACGGCAAGACCTCGTCCACCCCAGCGCAACAGGACTGGGCGCTGCGGGCCGTGACCAAGCCGGCTGCGGATCAGCAGCGCTTCGACTCCGTGGTCGAGAAGGTCACCGCCCTCAGCGGCGTCTACGAGATGAACCCCTAATAGATGAATGATTCCTATTCCCGCACCCACGGCTGACGCAGCTGACGGCTGCGCCGGATCACCACCCACCCCCTTGGCCGCGCGCGGCGCCCGGCTTGGTCAGCCGCGCCCCCGTGGGCACGGTCATTCGGAATCAGTCATCTAGCCGGCAGCGGGAACCGCAATCGCGCGGACCCGGCGGTCTCAGGCCGGCTTCGGCCGCAGCTCGACCTCGACTGCCTGCACAGGGGCGGGTGTCAGCCCGGCTGCGAACACGACCAGG
>CAXMST010000185.1:0-10902 GCA_964196325.1 uncultured Acidimicrobiia bacterium | reverse complement strand
GGTCTGGTTGATCTCCTCCCGGGCCTGCTCGACGCTCTCGGGATCGTCCAGCGGCTCCTCCCAGCTCAAGCCGACGAAGCAGGACTCGCCCTCCTTGAGCCAGTGGCGCGCGCCGACGACCCCCTGATCGACGCCGAGGTGCATGTCGCTCATGAGCCGCAGCGGCAGCCCCCCTGCCAGCTCGGAGCCGGCCGAGTGGCGGTCGGGCTGCAGGCTCCAATCGACACCCCGGCGCCCGTAGTCGTCGCGCAGGTTGCAGAGCATCCGGACCTCGATCTCCCCGCTGATGCAGGTCACATGGCGAATCAGCATGTGCCGGGCGTCCATGTCGGTCGGGGTCCTCACGTGGTGGTCGATGCGGTCCTCCCGCCAAGGCCCAATGGCGAGCGCGTCGCGGACGACGAGCCAGCCGGCGTCGGTCGCCCAGTCCGTCTCGAGCACGTTGGTTCCCGGCAGGTAGCGGCGGGAGATCGGGACCTGCTCTGCGGGTCCGATCCGGAACCTCCCCGCGTCGCGGTCGAGGGTCGAGCCGAACACGCTCGGGGAGTCGAAGCGCGGCAGGCAAAGCCACTCGATGCCTCCATCTGGGGCGAGGAGTGCACCGGTGTGGCAGTCCGAGAGAAAGGCGTAGTCGCCGATCTTCGGGAAGCCCTGGTTGCCGAACATTCGCGCCGCCCCGGCTGACCTAGGAGGCGAGCAGCGCCGCGGCGCGCGTGGCGACGTTCTCGGGGGTGAAACCGTACTTCTCGGCCAGCACTCCAGCCGGGGCGGAGGCGCCGAAATGGTCGATTCCGAGCGAGTCGCCATGGTCGCCAACCCAGCGATTCCAGCCAAAGGTGGCGCCGGCCTCGACCGAGAGCCGGGCGCCGATCGCCGGCGGCAGAACCTGGTCACGGTACTCCTGCGACTGGGCCTCGAAGCGCTCCCAGCAGGGCATCGAGACCACCCGGGCCGCGACCCCGTCCTTGGCCAGCAGCTCGGCCGCATCGATGCAGAGCGAGACCTCCGAGCCGGTCCCGATCAGGATCACCTGGGGCTCGCCCCCCTCGGGGTCGCTGTAGGTGTAGGCCCCGCGGTCGACGGCATCGTCGGGGATCTTTGCAGGGTCGAGGATCGGCAGCTTCTGCCGGGTCAAGACCAGGCCCGAGGGCTGATCCGCCCGCTCCAAGAGCCAGTGCCAGGCCAGGAACGTCTCCCGATAGTCGGCCGGCCGGATCATCTCCAGGACCGGCATCGCCCGCAGCGAGGCGAGTTGCTCGACCGGCTGGTGCGTGGTGCCGTCCTCACCGAGGAAGAACGAGTCATGCGTCCACACGTAGGTCACCGGCAGCCCCATCACCGCGGCCAGACGCACGGCACCGCGCATGTAGTCGGAGAAGCAGAAGAACGTCGCGCCGACGGCCCGCCAGCCCTCGAGCGTGAGCGCGTTGACGATCCCACCCATCGCATGCTCGCGCACCCCGTAGTCGATGTTGCGGCCGCGGAAGCTGTCGCGCAGGACCTCGGGAGCGTCGCTGATCATCGAGAGCGTCGAGGGCGAGAGGTCGGCGGCACCTCCGAGCAGCTCGGGAACCTGCTCGGCGAACCAGTTGATCGCCTTCTGGCCCGCGGCCCGGGTCGCGATCGGCCCGTCCTCGGGGCCGAGCTGCGGCGCCTCGGAGACCGGCTTGAGCTTCGGCGTACCGCGATCGCCGATCCGCTCGAACTCGGCCGCAAGCTTGGGGTTCTCGTCGGCGTAGGTCTCGTAGAGCCCGTTCCACTCGGCCTCGAACTGCTTGCCCCGGTCCGCGATCCCAGCGAACAGCTTGCTGACCTCGTCCGGAACGAAGAACGGCTCCAGGGTCGGCCAGCCGAGGTTCTCCTTGGTCAGCTTCACCTCTTCCTCCCCAAGCGGCGAACCGTGTGAGGAGGACTTGTCCTGCTTGTTCGGAGAGCCGTAGCCGATGTGGGTTGGCAGGGCGATCAGGGAGGGCTTGTCGGTGACGTCGTGCGCCTCGCGGATCGCCGCCTCGATCCGCTCCAGCGAGGAGTCGTGGCTGAGCTGATGCACCGACCAGCCGTAGGCGGCGAAGCGGTCGGGGACGTTCTCGCTGAATGAGACATCGGTCGGACCGGAGAGCTGGACGCTGTTGTCGTCATAGATCGCGACCAGCTTTCCGAGCCCCCAGTGGCCGGCGAGCGAGGCGGCCTCCGAGGAGATCCCCTCCTGCATGTCGCCGTCGCCGGCGATCACGTAGGTGTGGTGATCGACGATCTCATGGTCGCGGCGGTTGAAGCGCTCGGCCTCGATCGCCTCCGCCAGGGCGAAGCCGACGGCGTTGGCGAACCCCTGGCCCAGCGGGCCGGTGGTGACCTCGACCCCGTCGGTGAGATGCTCCTCAGGGTGGCCGGGGCAGATGCTGTCCCACTGGCGAAACGACTTCAGGTCGTCGAGCGAGACCTTGTAGCCGCACAGGTGCAGGAGCGAGTACTGCAGCATCGAGGCGTGCCCGTTGGAGAGCACGAAGCGGTCGCGGTTGCGCCAGCGCGGATTCAGCGGGGAGTGGCGCATGATCCGCGTGTAGAGCACGTAGGCGAGCGGCGCCAGGCCCATCGGTGCGCCGGGGTGGCCGGAGTTCGCTTTCTGCACAGCATCCATCGAGAGCGTGCGGATCGTGTTGACGGCGAGGGTGTCGAACTCTGTCTCTGGCATTACTGACTCCTTGAAGGTTGGCGTCCGCCCACTGGGCTGGCACTCTATGCGAGTCGCGCCCTCGGCTGCCGTCGAAGGCTGCCGTCGGATACGCTCGCGGCATGGCCGTCCACGACATCTCCGTTCAGATCCACATGGGAATGCCGATCTATCGCGGCAACCCGGGCTACAAGCACGAGTTCGCGAACGCGATCGCCGACGGCGCCACCGCCAACGTCACCAGGCTCGAGATGGGAGCCCACACCGGCACCCACGTCGATGGGCCGCTGCACTTCTATGACGGCGGCCCGGGTAGCGAGGCGCTCGATCTCGAGGCGATGCTCGGCCCCTGCCAGGTTGTCGAGATCCCCGATCGCGGCCTCGATCCGATCGACCGGGCGGCGCTGGAGGCCGCGGCAGTGCCGGAGGGTGCCGAGCGCGTGCTGCTCAAAACCACCAACGGAAAGCTCTGGGAGCAGAGCGAGTTCACCCATGACTTCATCCGGCTCGACCGCTCCGGGGCGGAGCTGGTGCTGGAGCGAGGCTGGCGCCTGATCGGCATCGACTACCTCTCGATCGGCGACGTCGACGCCCACCGGGCGCTGCTCGGCAAGCCGATCGTCGCCCTGGAGGGCCTCGATCTGCGCAAGATCGAGCCGGGCCCCTACACCTTGCTCTGCCTGCCGCTGAAGCTCGAGCACACCGACGGGGCTCCGTCCCGCGTCGTGCTGGTCGACCCCGACGACCCGCGGCTGTGCGGCGAGGCAGCAGCGTGAGCACCCCCGAGATGTCCAGAGCCCGCGGCGGTATCGATCTGGGCGGCACCAAGATCCAGACCGTCGTGGTCGGTGCCGACCACGAGGTGCTCGGACAGGCCCGCACCGAGACGCCGCGGCGCGGCGGGCCCGACGGCATTGCCCAGGCGATGGCCGGCTGCCTAAGAGAGGCCGCCGAGGGCGCCGGCTATGCGACCGACGCGCTGTCCGGGATCGGGGTCGGCTCGCCAGGCGAGGTCGATACCCAGGCCGGCACGATCACCGGGGCCCGCAACCTCGACGGATGGAACGGCAGCTTCGCGCTGGCACCGACGCTGCGCCAGCGTCTTGGCGCGCCGATCTTCATCGGCAACGACGTACAGGTCGCAACCACGGCCGAGTTCGAGCTCGGCGCCGGTAAGCCGTATGGCTCAGTGCTCGGCGTGTTCTGGGGAACGGGCGTCGGGGGCGGCATCGTGCTCGACGGCAAGGACTGGCTCGGGCGCGGCGGCGCCGGGGAGATCGGGCATATGGTCGTCAAGATCGGCGGCCGTCGCTGCCCCTGCGGTAACCGTGGCTGCATGGAGGCCTACGCGGGCCGCGCCGCGATGGAGGCACGGGCCCGCAAGCTGGCCGGCAAGGGCAAGAAGACCAAGCTCTTCGATCTGATGGAGGCCAAGGGCAAGGACCGGCTCACGAGCAGCGTCTGGGAGAGGGCCGTCAAGCGCGGCGACAAGCTCACCGAGAAGCTGCTCGACGAAGCGGTCGAGGCGCTCGGCGCGGGCGTCGCCTCGGCAGTCAACCTGCTCGACGTCGAAGCGGTGATCCTCGGCGGCGGGCTCGGCGTGCGCTTCGGCGAGCGCTACGGCCCCGCGATCGAGAAGCGCATGCACAAGAGCCTGTTCGATTCCGACAATCCGCCGGCCTTTCACGTCGCTGAGCTGGGCGACCTCGGTGGCGCAATCGGCGCGGCGCTGCTGGTCAAGTAGCGGGGCGCTGCGGCCCGGCCAGTGATCGGGCAGGCTCGGATCGACGGCTTCGAGGCTGTGACGCTGTTCTCGGAGCACGAGGGGATCGCGGCGTCGTTCGTTCCGGCCGCCGGCATGGTCGGCTGCTCACTGACCCACCACGCCGGGGAGCTGCTCGGCCTGCGCCACGGCCTCGCCGCCTATGCCGAGCAGCACTCGACGATGGGGATCCCGCTGCTCTACCCCTGGGCCAACCGGCTCGGCCGCGAGCGCCTCGAGGTGGAAGGCCGGGAGATCGATCTCAGCTCGCACCCCGACTGCCTGAAGCTGGACGAGAACGGGCTGCCGATCCACGGGCTGCTCACGGCCGCGAGTGGCTGGGAGGTACTGCGGCGCTCGCCCTTGCGACGCGGGGGCTTGCTCGAGGCGCGCTTCGATTGGAGCGCCCACCCGCAGCTGCTCGAGCTATACCCGTTCCCGCACACGCTGACGATCGAGGCGCGGCTCGAGGGCAGCCGGCTGACGATCGCGACCACAATTGCGGCCAACGGCGGCGTCGCGGTCCCGGTCGCGTTCGGCTTCCACCCCTACTTCTCGCTACCCGGCATCGACCGCGAGCAGTGGCAGGTCGAGCTGCCGGTCGGCGAGCAGCTGCTGCTGGACGGGCGCGGGCTACCGACCCGGGGCCGCGAGCCGGTCGAGCTCACCCCAGGTGCGCTCGGCGAGCGCAGCTTCGACGACCTCTACTTGGCGCCCGAGCCGGACGAGCCGTTCGTGATCTCCGGCGGCGGCCGCCGAATCGAGCTGCGAATGGACGCTGCCTACCCCTACTCGCAGCTCTACTCCCCGCCGGGCGCCGCGCTGCTTGCGATCGAGCCGATGAGCGCCCCGACCAACGCGCTGGTGAGCGGTCACTACAGGACCGTGCCGGCCGGCGGGCAGCTGCGGGCCGGCTTCTCGATCACGGTGCTCTCCGAGCCGAGCTGACGTGAACTAGCGGTGGGCTCGATACCAGCGGATCAGCGCGTCCGTTGAGCTGTCGTGATTGAGCTCGCCGTCGCCCTGCAGCTCGGGGATGATCCGCTTCGCCAAGACCTTGCCGAGCTCGACTCCCCACTGGTCGAAGGAGTTGATCCCCCAGATCGCGCCCTGGGTGAAGACCGAGTGCTCGTAGAGGGCGACCAGCTTGCCCAGGGTCGCCGGGTCGAGCCGCTCGGCGCAGATCACGTTGCTCGGGCGGTTGCCGTCGAACTCCTTGTGCGGAACCAGCGCCTCCGGGGCGCCCTCGGCCCGGACCTCGTCCTCGGTCTTGCCGAAGGCCAGGGCCTCCGCCTGCGCGAAGACGTTCGAGACGAGCTTGTCCTGGTGGTCGCCGAGCGGGTTCAGGCTCTTGGCGAAGGCGATGAAGTCGCACGGAATCAGGTGGGTTCCCTGGTGGATCAGCTGATAGAAGCTGTGCTGGCCGTTGGTCCCGGGCTCGCCCCAGAAGATCGGTCCTGTCGGGCCGGAAACGCGGGTTCCGTCGAGCCGCACGTGCTTGCCGTTCGACTCCATGGTGAGCTGCTGGAGGTAGGCTGGGAAGCGCTCCAGGTACTGGTCGTAGGGCAGCACCGCGACGGTCTCGGCCTCGTAGAACTCCGCGTACCAGAAGCTCAGCAGGCCCATCAGGGCCGGCATGTTCTGATCCAGCGGGGCGGTGCGGAAGTGCTCGTCCATGGCGTGAAAGCCGCCGAGCATCTCCCCGAACGCCTCGGGCCCGATCGCGATCATCGTCGAGAGCCCGATCGCCGAGTCCATCGAGTAGCGGCCGCCGACCCAGTCCCAGAAGCCGAACATGTTCTCGGTGTCGATCCCGAACTCGGTCACCTGCTCCGCGTTGGTCGACAGCGCGACGAAGTGCTTGGCGATCGCGGCCTCGTCGCCGCCGACGCCGGCCAGCAGCCAGTCCCGGGCGGTGTGGGCGTTGGTCATCGTCTCCAGGGTCGTGAAGGTCTTCGAGGCAACGATGAACAGGGTCGTCTCGGGATCGAGATCAAGGGTCTTCTCGGCGAAGTCCGTGCCGTCGACGTTCGAGACGAAGCGCACCGTGAGCCCGCGATCGGAGTAGTGGCGCAGGGCCCGGTAGGCCATCACGGGGCCGAGGTCTGAGCCTCCGATGCCGATATTGACAACGTTGGTGATCGGCTTGCCGGTGTGTCCGAGCCATTCGCGCGCGCGCAGCCTCCGGGCGAAGGCCCCCATTCGGCCCAGTACCTCGTGCACGTCCTTGACCACATCGGTCCCGTCGACGACCAACGAGGCGCTCTCGGGCATCCGCAGCGCCACGTGCAGCACCGCGCGGTCCTCGGTCGAGTTGATGTGCTCGCCCCCGAACATGGCGTCCCGGCGCTGCTCCACGCCGGCCTGTTGAGCCAGGCCGACGAGCGAGCCGATCACCTCGTCGGTGACCCGGTGCTTGGAGTAGTCGAGCCGCAGGCCCTCGGCCTCGAGCGTCAGTCGCCCACCGCGATCGGAGTCGGCTGCAAACATTTCCCGAAGGTGCAGCGCCGAGGTCTGCTCGTAGAGGTCGGAGAGCTGACCGTAGGCCTCGAGGCCGCGGTAGCCGGCCTCGCCCGCCTCCGCCATCAGGCCGCTCGCAGGCTGGCGGACTTGGAGTCGATCACGCCGAGCAGGTTCGTCCAGCTGTCGACGAACTTCTCCGCCCCCTCCTTCTGCAGCTGCAGGCCGAGCGCGTCCATGTCGATTCCGGCCGCCGCGAAGGCGGCGGCCTGGGCGTCGACGTCGCCCCCATCGGCCGCCAGCGGGCCACTGAGATCGCCATGGTCGGCGAAGGCCAGCACCGTCTCCTCAGGCATCGTGTCGACCGTGTTAGGAGCTGCCAAGGCAGTCACGTACATCGTGTCGGGGAGGGTCGGATCCTTGGTCGAGGTCGAGGCGAACAGGAGCCGCTGCTTGCGAGCGCCCTCGTTCTCCAGGCGCTGCCAGCCGTCGCTGTCGCAGAGCTCGCGGTAGGAGACGTAGCACTGGGTCGCGGCGACGATCCCGAGCTTGTCGGTGAGCTCGTCTGGCGTCTTGCCCTCGACCGCCACGTCCCAGCGACTGATGAAGACCGAGGCGACGGAGGCGACGTCGGGGCTCAGGCCCTGCTCGATGCGACGCTCGATTCCCTTCATATAGGCGTCTGCCGCGGCCTCGTATTGGTTGTGGTCGAAAAGCAGCGTCACGTTGACCGGAATCCCGGCCGCGATCGTCTCGGTGATCGCCGGCAGGCCCTCGGGGGTGCCGGGGATCTTGATGAAAAGGTTGTCGCGCTCAGCCTGACCGTGGAGCCTCGCCGCCTCAGCGATCGTCGCCTCGGTGTTGTAGGCGAGCCGCGGCGAGACCTCCAATGAGACCCAGCCGTCGACGCCGGCACTGCGGTCGTTGATCGGAGCGAACAGGTCGGCCGCCGCCTGCAGGTCGGTGATCGCCAGTTCGAAGAAGAGCTCCTCACCGCTTTTGCCCTCGCCGAGAAGCTGCTCGATCTGCTCGTCGTAGTCGTTCGACCCGTTCACGGCCTGGTCGAAGATCGACGGGTTCGAGGTGAGCCCGGTCACGGCCTTGTCGTCGATGTAGCTCTGTAGCGTGCCGCTACCGACCATCTCGCGGGTGATCGAGTCGATCCAGATGCTCTGGCCGAGCTCGTGCAGCTTCTCGTTCGGGTTCATTGCGCTCCTCGTCTCATCGGTCTCGGATTTCTACTCCAGGCTACTCCGGCAGCCGCCAGTGGAATGGGGCAAGCAGGTCCGTCGCCTGTTGCGGCCCCCAGGAGCCCTGCGGGTAGGGGATCACCGGTGGCGGATGGCTCAGAGCCGGCATGCTCACCTCCCAGAGGCGCTCGATCCCATCGGCGCGCGTGAACAGGGTCGAGTCGCCGATCAGCGCGTCGTGGATCAGACGCTCGTAAGCCTCCAGCTGGTTGTCGGTGGAGAAGGAGTCCTCGTAGCGGAAGGTCATCCGGGCCGGGCCGAGCTCCATCGTCGGACCGGGCACCTTGGCCTTGAAATCAGCGGTGATCTCACCGGGCTCGGAGAACTCGAAGACGAGCTGGTCAGCGCTGTTGTGGCCGGACTCCCCGGGGAACATCATCATCACCGGCTCGCGGAACTCGAGCGCGACCAGGTGCCGCGACTCGGCCAGGCACTTGCCGGCCCGCAGGAAGAACGGGACCCCCGACCAGCGCCAGTTCTCGATCGCGACCTTGACGGCGACGAACGTCTCGGTGTCGGAGTCTTTCGCCACGCCCTCGGCATCCTTGTAGCCGTCGTACTGCCCGCGCACCACGTCGCTGGGCTCGATCGGCTGGATCGCGTCGAAGACCTTGACCTTCTCGGCCGTCAGATGGTCGGCACTGAGGCTGACCGGCGGCTCCATCGCAATGAAGCTGAGCAGCTGCAGTAGGTGGGTCACGACGATGTCGCGATAGGCGCCGGTGCCCTCGTAGAAGCCGGCGCGACTCCCGATCGAGAGCGTCTCCGGGACGTCGATCTGCACCGAGGCGATGTTGTTGCGATTCCAGACCGGCTCGTAGAGACCGTTGGCGAAGCGCAGCGCGAGCACGTTCTGGACCCCCTCCTTGCCCAGGTAGTGATCGATGCGGAAGATCTGGTCCTCGTCGAAGACGTCATGGATCTGGGCGTTGAGCGCCTTGGCCGACTTGAAGTCGTGCCCGAACGGCTTCTCCATGATCACCCGGGCCTCGGGGCCGGCCAGCTTCATCCCGCCCAGCTCCTTGATGATCGAGCCGGCTGCCGCGGGTGGGACCGCGAGGTAGTGCAACAGGCGGCAGTCCGCGCCGACCTGCTCGCGCGCCTCCGCGATCGCCTTCTCGAGGGCGTCGGTGCCGGCGCTCAGCGGCACGTAGCTGAGCCACCGCTGGAAGCCCTCGAAGTCGCCGTCGGCGATCCCATCGCTGCCGAACTTCTCGATCGAGTCCCGCGCGTGCTCGCGGAAACCGTCGTCGTCGTACTCCTGATCCGCGTTACCGACGATTCGCCACTCCTGGGGAAGCAGACCGACGTTCTGCAGGTGGAAGAAGCCGGGGAGCAGCTTTCGGGCGGCGAGATCACCGCCGGCGCCAAACATCACGATCACGTGCGGATCGGGCCGCGGGGCCCCGGCGCCCGCGCCGTCGCTCCGCGCGGGCAAGCTGGTCTTGGCCTGAGCCGGTTTCCGATCGCTCACGAGCCGCCGTCCGCCGGCTTCTCGTCGTGGCCGCCGAACTCCTTCCGCATCGCCGACATCAGCTTGTCGGCGAACTCCGCCTCGCCGCGTGAGCTGAAGCGTGAGAACAGGGCGCTGCTCAGCACCGGCACCGGCACCGCCGTGTCGATCGCGGCGTGCTGGGTCCACCGGCCCTCGCCCGAATCGGAGACCCGCCCGCCGAACTCCTTCAGCTCCGGGGACGCGTAAAGCGCCGAGGCGGTCAGATCGAGCAGCCAGGAGCCGATCACCGAGCCGCGACGCCAGACCTCCGCGACCTCCGTGAGATCAAGGTCGTACTGGTAGTACTCGGGCTCGCGCAACGGGGTCGTCTCGGCATCGATCTCAGCGGAGGCATTGCCGGCGTCGGCGTGCTTGAGGATGTTCAGGCCCTCCGCATAGGCGGCCATCACCCCGTACTCGATGCCGTTATGGACCATCTTCACGAAATGCCCCGCGCCCGATGGGCCGCAATGCAGGTAGCCGTTCTCCGAGGGGGTGGCGTCACCACTGCGCCCCGGGGTGCGATCGGGGGCGCCACCGATCCCGGGGGCGATCGAGGCGAAGACCGAATCAAGCCTCTGCACGGCCTCGTCGTGTCCGCCGATCATCAGGCAGTAGCCGCGGTCGATACCCCAGACGCCGCCGCTGGTGCCGACGTCGACGTAGTGGATGCCCTTCGGCTCCAGCGCCTTGGCGCGATCGACATCGTCGCGGTAGTAGGAGTTGCCCCCGTCGATGATCGCGTCGCCGGCGTCCATGTGGCCGGCGAGCTCGTCCACGGTCTCCTGCACGTAGCCGGCCGGGACCATGATCCACGCGTTGCGAGGCTGCTCCAACTTCGAGGCCAGATCCGCCAGCGAGTCGGCAGCGGTCGCGCCGTCGCCGGCGAGCTCTGAGACCACGCTCGAGTCGACGTCGTAGACAACGCAGTCATGCCCGTCCCTCATCAGCCGGCGCACCATGTTCGCTCCCATCCGACCCAAGCCAATCATCCCAAGCTGCAACGTGACCCTCCTTCGGTCCGGCGCGAGAACCGAGCGCTCGCGTCCTGTGCTCCTTAGCCTGTCACAGCGACCGTCGTAGATGCGGCCGGTTCGTTACTGGCGGCACCTGCTGGACGGACGACCGAGGTGCCCGACCGGGCACCCCACCGCGATCAGCCCGCCGCGAGCGGCTCCTCGGCTACCGAGAGCCCGCCGTCGGTGCGGGTCAGCACCAGCGTGTAGGCCGGCTCGCCCTCCTCGCTAACCCCGATCCGCACGGG
>CAXMST010000184.1:0-26370 GCA_964196325.1 uncultured Acidimicrobiia bacterium | reverse complement strand
ATCGCCTTGCCCTCGGCGATAGTCCGCAGGTGGCCCGGACGATCTTTCTCGACGTCGATTCGCACCGACCCGCTCACTCCACGCCCGAACCGCTCCAGGACGGTCATGCTGAACGCCACGTCGACGCCGGCCAGTTTGTGCTGGGCCCCAATCGCGTAGCGGCCACGGGCCCTTGCTTCCTTGACGACGTGGTCGATCGAGACCACGGTCGCCCCACGGCGTTGGAGGCGTCGCGGCAGCAACTCCAGCCACCGAGCCACGTCGGCGTTGTCCGCGAGGTCGAGCCCGTGCAGGGTTAGCGCCTCGGTTACGCCATCGACTACCGCCAGGGTGTCCGCGCCGGGCGCCGGCAGCTCGGCCCAGCCGTCGTCTGAGATTGGCTCGTCCGGGCGGACGTAGTGAAAGTAGCGGCGAATGTCGTCGGGGTCTGCACCGAGGGCGCAAAGGCGCGAGACGGCCGTCTCTGGCCCGTCCTCGAAGTCCATGTAGAGCACGGGGCACCTCGCCGCGATCTGTTCCGTGGTGGCTTGCATGACGAGCAGTGACTTTCCGGTCTCTGACTCAGCCGAGATCGCGTGGCTCTTGCCCCGGTACAGCAGCGACTCGCCATCGGTGCGGCGGAGCATCGACGGCGGATCGACCAGGTGGTCACCAGCGAGTATCGGGGCCAGGTCGAGCGGTGCCCAGGAGGTCGTGTACTGCCCAGCCGCTCCGTTGTCCTCGGACTGGCCGTCGGCGCCGAAAGCCTCCTCAGCGCGCGCCTCGGGATCCGAGCGCTCGCCGTCCGCCGCGGTCGTCGCGAGCAGGTCGGGGTCGAGACGTGCGCGGGCTGCGCTCATGCCGCCTCCGTGACTTCGACCTGAACCCCGAGCTGCTCGACCTCGCCGAGCAGCACTTCGACTGCATCGGCGTCGGGCTCAAGCTCGATGAACAGCGCGAGGGTTTCGAGCTGGCGATGGACGGGACGGCCAGCGAGGGGCTCGATCGCGCGACGGATCGCCTGCCCGATCTCGTGGCGCTGCTCGACATCGGCCGACTGCTGGCGATCGGCCTCGGGCGTCGCGTTCTGGTAGCAGCGCAGGCACAGCTCCGCCTCGTCCCGGTGGCTCCAGTTGATCTCGCCGAAGGTCGAGCCGCAGCGCTCGCAGCTCATTCCGGGGCCTCCGCGGATTTCCGGTTGCTGCCGGTCGCGGCGTCCACTAGCCCCACGCTTTCCGCAGCCGGGCGGCTTCGGTCGCTAGCTCAAGCGTCAGGCAGTCGGCCTCCCAAGCCGCCACCGCCTCGCGGGCGGTCTTGCCGCGCGGCGCCCGCCAATCGGCGGGTAGCTCGGCGAGGACCGCAGCGCGAAATGCCGCATACGCGGCGTGAGGGTCGCGGCGGACGCGCCCGATCCGCTCCTGGACCTCGGCTGGCAGGTGGGCGACGTCGCTCACGTCGAGACTTCCCCGAGCACGTCGAGCACGCGCGCGAGCGTCGGACTGGACTTCGGGATGTAGCCATCCTCGAAGTTGCCGATCATGGTGATTGAGCATTCGGCAAGCGCCGCGAGCTGGGCCCTGGTGAGCCCGGCGCGCTGGCGCAGCTCGCGCAGCCGCTCGGCATCCGCGCGACATGGCATCTTGTGGGTGGTGGTTTCCACGCCCTCGACAATGAGCAATCCGCCAATGCGCGCCAGCGGACCCCCCCACGAGGCGATCCTCGACGCACTCCGCGAGCGCGGGTCGATCCCCCGCGAGCAACTCGCCGAGGCCGCCGGGCTAGTCGAGGGCGACGCGATGGCCTCGGCGCTCGGGCGCCTGATCGAGCGGGGCGACGTTGCCGTCGAGGATGGCGTTGTTGCCCCGGTGGAGCCCAAGCCCGAGCGCCGCCCCCACCAGCGCCGCGGGCCGCGCGCCGCGGAGCTGATCGAGCGAGGTGACCTGGGGGCCGGGCGGGCGGGCGCCGACCCCCAGGTCATCGCCCTCCGGAGCCGGATGCTCGGCGGCGAGCTGCTCGGACGGGAGCAGGTGCCGGCGTGGATCGCCGGGCGGTCCGCGCGTGGCGAGCGAGTCGAGCTGCTGCGACTTGACGGACAAGGCGAGGTTGTCGGCCGGGACATGCCGGTGGTCGGCTTCGCCGTCCCGGGTGACGAGTGGGCTCACTACGTGCCGAGTACCGCCGAGCTAGAGCCGCTCCGCCTGCTGAGCGAGCGGCTCGCACGAGAGCACGGTTGGCAGGTGGCCCAAGCGACGACCTTCATCCTCACCGGCACGGTCCCGCTCAACGGCTGGCGCGTGGTGGTGACTCATCCCGGGAGCGGTGAACCGCGCGTCAGTGTCGAGGGCTCGCTGAGTGACGACCCCGAGGCCGCGGCCGAGGCGGTGCGGGTGGCGCGCAAGGCCCACGGCATAGGCCGCAAGCGCAAGCCCGACGACGAGCGCCGCCTCCGGGAACTCCGGGCGTTCGTCGCGGAGCACGGCCACGATGCAGATGCATGGCGACGCTGGAATGAGCCGCTTCCCGCCCGCGACCCAGACCGATACTCCGATCGCAGGGCCTTCAAGCGCGCAGCCGAGCGCGCCGTCGCAGCCTCGACGCCATGATGGGACCAGCTCAGAGTTTCTACGCGCGTTGAAGGTTTAACAGCCTTGGCCACCCAGGCGAAGTTCGCCACGGTGCCGTATTCCAACCCCGTCGCGTCGAGGGCCTGCGCGTACTTCTCGCCGTAGATCCGCTCGCCGCGTCCAGCTCGAATGGGCAGAACGCCGATCCTCTGCCCGAATCCCCCCGTATCGCGCCCGATCCGGTCCGGTCCCGGTGGCGGCGAGGATCGACGAGAGGTCCGATAACCGGCTCTACAAAGCCGAAAGCGGCCCGTAGACCGCTCTCGGCAAGGTGGCTTAGGAGGGAGTCGCTCTATCCAGCTGAGCTATCGGGGCTCAACGGGGCAGATTATGGGGTGGGAGGCGCGGGCCGGTCTGGGGTCAGGGTGACGAGGGGGATCGGGCGTTCGGTGCCGGCCTGGTAGCCGTCGTAGCGGTCGCCGTTGTTGTCGTTGACGAGCTTCCACAGACGCGCGTAGTCGGGGTCGTCGGGCCTCAGCACAGCGGCCGTCGACGGGCTGCGCTCGCGGCCGATCTGGACCTCGACCTCAGGTTTGTCCGTCAGGTTGTGGAGCCAGGCCGGCGCCTTGTCCGAGCCGCCGTTGGAGGCGACGACCACCTGGCTGGTGCCGTCGCTCGCGTAAACGAGGCTGTTGGTGCGGGTCTGCCCGCTGCGCCGGCCCGTCGTCCGCAGTAGCAGCGTCGGAACGCCGAGCAGCTTGTGGCCGACGCGGCCGTCGGTGCGCTCGTAGAGCGCGTGGTGGGCCTTGAGGACGTAGTTGAAGAGGCTCATCGATCTGCTCCAGGCGTCGGTCGGGTGCCCCGCGTCGGGGAGGGGATTCGCTCAGCCTAGCCGGGAGCCCTCCGGCCGCGCCCTGCGCCACCTCTTCGTGACACCTTCGCGCCTGTTTCGGTCGCTCGCGACTATGTCCATAGAGGGAGTCGCTCTACCCCGCTGGGCTATCGGGGCTGGCCCTGGGTGGACTGGTCCCGGCCCACGGCGAGCAGGTATCCGAGGTCCTCGACAGGCTCGACCGGGTCCGGTCCCACCCCTGCGGCTCAAGCTGCGCCCGACAGCTCCTGCGTGAAGACCGGCTTGAAGCCGGCGGAGTCGATCACACTGACTGCTGATTCGAGGGGATGGACGGAGGTCCGGACCAGATCCGGGTCGATCCGTCCGCTCGTCAGCAGCTGCATCACCTCGGCCATGTGGACGCGGCTGTTGGCGACCGATGAGCGGAAGTGGATGCACTTGAGATGCATCGCGGACAAGCGGGCTCGCCACCTACGCCGGACGACCGCATCGAGCGTCGATCAGATCGCCGCGCGGATCGGCTACAAGAACGGCTCGAGCGTCCGAGCGCCGCTCCGCGGGACGGGCTTCTGATGCCGGAGCTCCGATGCGCCATCCTTGAGTCATGAGCATGATCGAGGAAGTCCCTGGGCCTGGCGCGATTGAGATCCGCCGCTCCTCTGAGCGGATCGAGACCTCGATGGGCTGGCTCGACGCGCTGAGCTCGTTCCCGATGGGACACCACCCACCGGATCCCGCGAACACTCACTTTGGGCTGTTGTTCGTGCACCAGGAGGACCGGATCGCGCCCCGGTCGGGGTTCCCTCCGCATCCACATCGCGAGGTGGAGGTCGTGACCTGGGTGCTCGAGGGCCGGCTCGAGCACAGCGACAACCAGGGCGGTCAGGGCGTGATCGGGCCCGGCCAGGCTCAACACATGAGCGCCGGGGGCGGGGTTCGCCACGCCGAGATGAACCCGTTCGACGAGCGCACGCACCTGCTGCAGATGTGGGTCGCGCCGGACAGCAGCGGCGATCCCTACTACGCCGACATCGACCTTGGCGACACGCTCGACGGTGGCGAGCTGGTCCCGGTCGCGTCCGGCCGTGAGCCGGGGGCAGTGGCGGAGATGCGCCAGAAGGACGCGACGCTGTGGGTCGCCCGCCCCCTGCCGGGCTCCTCGCTGGCCCTGCCCGAAGCACCGTTCCTGCACCTATTCTGCGCCCGCGGCTCACTCACCCTGGAGGGCGCCGGCGCCCTCGCAGCCGGCGATGCGGCCCGCCTGCGGGACGCCGGGCCACGACGTGTGAGCCCCGGGGCGGAGGGCTGCGAGCTGCTCGCCTGGGAGATGCATGCCGAGCGCGGCCCGCGCTAGGCGGGCGAGGCTGAGCTAGAGCCGACCCTCGCGCAGAGCGCGATGACCGTTGGCGTCGTGTCCGTTAGTGGCCGCGCCGTGGTCGGGACCGCCACCCCGGTCGCGATCTCGGTCGACGATCCAGATCCATCCCCACGTGATCGCGGCGAGCCCGGTTGCGATCGCCCCGCCGAGCGGGTAGGCGGCGCTGAACATCAGAAACAGTGCGATCCCGATCACGAGCGCGGCCAGCCTCAGAGCGCGGCCTATGCGGCGCTCAGCTCCGGGCCGAGCGCGCAGCGCGTAGTCGGTGAACACGAGCGCCGTCCCCAGCAAGGCCAGCGCGCAGGCCCCGTAGAGAACGATGAGCAGAACTTGTGAGACCGTCGAAACCTCGCAGCCCGGGCCGGCGCAGGCGCTGTCCAGCGTCGAGTAGATCAAACCTGAGGGAATCACCGCCAGATAGAGGAAGACCAGCGCACCTAGTCCACAGAGAACTCGCATCGCCATCCATTGTGGCGCCTTGCGGGGGCCCGCCCGGGCCGCGGGCTAGGACGATTAGCCAGCCCGGCCGCGTCCGCTCATCTCAACAGCTCGGCGGCCGATAACCGGTTTGGCGAGATTTCGCTGCCAACGCGACCGAGAGGTAAAACGCGATGAAGGCCAGGACCGTCCACCACTTGCAATCGCACCCGCCGACCGACGAGGAGCTCCTCGCCTGGGTCGGTTGGCGGGCCACCGACGAGCTCGGGCGGGCACTGGGTCGGGTCGAGGACGCCTACCGGGTAGGCGAGCAGCTGCGCTGGCTCCTGATCCGCTCTCGCCGGACCCACCACCTGCTGGTCCCGGTCCGCGACGCGGTCGGCAGCGAGGGATCCGTCTTTCTGCCCTACACCCACGAGCAACTCGTCAGCGCGCCCGAGGTCAAGTCGGGGACCGTGCTTGCCGATCGGACCTTGAAGGCGGCCGCCGAGCACTACGACCTCGAGGAGAAGACCCAGCGACCCGACCCCTAGGGCTTCTCAGCCTCTTCGGCCTCTTCGGGCTCCTCGTCCTCTTCGTCGGACTCGTAGAGGCTCTCGGTCGCAAGCTCGTTCAGGCGCCGGTCCCAGAGCTTGACGTCCAGGTAGAGGTCGTCGCCGAAGCCGTGGATCGCGTCGACCGCGATCAGGCTGAAGCGGCCGTCGTTGATCGCCGTTTGATCGAGCACCTCGCCACCGGCCTCGGCGGTCGCGGCGACGGCGCCGCGGACCAGGGGCGAGCCCCAGATCAGGGTGACCTCGCCGCCGCGCCCGCCGTCGGCCCGCCAGGGCCCGATCACCGCGTCGTTCAGGTCGACCTGCCAATCGGGGTTGTCGTCGGCCGTGACGTCGGTGAAATCGGCATCTGCGCTGGGCTCGCCCGGCTCTCCATCTGTGCCCCGCTCGAAGTGGACGTAGCCGAAGAACTCGGGCAGGCCGCTGACCTCGGCCGCCTCGCCAACGATCGGCACATAGGTTCGCGCTCCCCAGGTGCGCTCAGGGAAGAACCGGACCGAGTCGGGATCGAGCGAGGCGCCGGCCTCCTTGGCCAGCGAATCACAGGCAGCGGAGAAGGCCGCGACCAACCGCTGCTGCCACTCGCCATAGGGACGCGCCTCCTGGGGCGTGTCGGACATGAAGCGGGGAATCGGGCGGGCGAGCGGTGGACTCATCGCGGCAAGGCTATCCGTCCAGGGCGCCGCGCAGGTCCTCGGCGGCCCGCTCGGGGGGGTAGACGTTGATGTTGACGCCGGTCCCGAGCTCAAAGCCGGCCTTGACCCCGAGCCGGGGAACGATGTCGAGGTGCCAGTGAAACTCCTCGGTACCGCGGGGTGCAGTTCGCACCCAGAGGTTGAGCTGCGGGGTCGTGCCGAAGAGGGCCTGCAGCGCCTGCAGCGCCCTCGACAGCATCGCCGCCCCCCGATCATCGTGCTCGAAGCTGGGCGCGGCACTGCGCGGAGCCAGGCGCAGCTCGAAGGGAGACCCTGAAGCCCAGGGGCAGTAGAGGATCGCCTCGTCGTCGACCGCGACCAGGCGCTCGCGACGCCGCACCTCCTCGACCAGTACGTCCTCGAGTAGGTGACTGCCCATGGTCCGCTGGTTGTAGGCGGCAAGCCGCTCTCGCTCCCGCGCGATCTCAACCGGAACGAACGGCAGCGCATAGAGCTGAGCATGGCTGTGCTCGAGCGAGGCGCCGGCCTCGGGGCCCTCATTGACGATCAGGTGGACCAGGGAGGCCTCGGCCGAATGCGCGGCCATGCGCTGCCGCCACGCGGCCATCGCCCCGGCGACGCCATCGCCGCCCAACTCGATCATCCGCGTTCGATGTTCCGGACCCTGGACGATCACCTCGTGGGCGCCGGAGGCGACCACCGCTCGAAAGAGCTGGGGCTCCGATCCCCGGGAGGAGGATCGGAGCGGGTCGGCGGCGCTGCTCAGGCCCGAGTCCAGCGGCGCCCCCGGCACCGCAGCCGGACTCTCGCCCGCGAGCGCCGGATAAAGATTGGGGACCGCGCGCTGAGTCCACCCGGGGCCGTCGGGCTCGCCCCCGCCCGGTCGCTCGGCCCAGAGCTCGGGCGGGGTCCGATCCTCCCGGCCTTCGCAGAACGGGCAGCGCTCGGCCGCCTCCGGGCTCGTGACCGGGGGTGTGGGCGCAAACGCGTCGGGACGGTCCGCACGCCCGGGAGCAAGGATCGAGCGCAGCCCCGTGAGCTGGTCGATCCGGATCTCAGGGGAGCGCTCGTCGGTCAGGTTTGCTCTCGCGACCCAGGCAGCGGGCTAGCCGGGCAGCTCGCCGCCTCCGGAGCGGCGGTTTCCCTCTGAGGCGAACGCCTTCATGAACTCGATCGGCACCGGGAAGACGACGGTGGTGTTCTGGTTGACACCCATCTCCAGCAGGGTCTGCAGGTAGCGCAACTGCAGCGTCGCCGGGTTCTGGCTGATGATGTCGGCTGCCTGGGCGAGCTTGTCCGCGGCCTGGAACTCACCGTCGGCGGCGATGATCTTGGCCCGCCGCGCACGCTCGGCCTCGGCCTGGCGGGCGATCGCGCGCTGCATGTCAGGCGGCAGCTCGACGTCCTTGACCTCGACCGTGGAGACCTTGATGCCCCAGGGCTCGGTCTGTTCGTCGATGATCCGCTGCAGCTCCGAGTTGAGCCGTTCGCGCTCGGCCAGCAGCGCATCAAGCTCGGCCTTGCCCAGCACCGAGCGCAGGGTCGTCTGCGAAATCTCGGAGGTGGCCCGAAGGTAGTTTTCGACCTCGGTGATCGCCATGTTGGAGTCGATCACCCGAAAGTAGGCGACCGCGTTGACGCGCACGGTGACGTTGTCCCTGGTGATCACCTCCTGAGGCGGCACGTTCAACGTGATCGTTCGCAGATCGACCCGAACCATCTGATCGACGACCGGGATCAGGAGGATCAATCCGGGGCCCTTGGTCGCAATCAGACGACCGAGGCGGAAGATCACGCCACGCTCATACTCGCGCAGGATCCGGACCGAGAGCGAGAGCAGGATCAGAGCGAGCAGGATCAGTACCCCGATTACGATCAAGGCGGTCATGCTTTTGCGCTCCTTCTGGCCCGGCTTCTGCAAGTTGCCCCTCCGCGTCAGCGCCGAGTCTGCTGACGTTGGGGGTTAGCCCCGCAGGGGGCTCGGTGTGCACTCTACCGCCGGCCCGCGCTCAGGACTGGATCGCCTGCCACTCCTCCACGCCCAGCAGGCGGTTGACTTCCTCGAAGTCCATCATCCGATCGAGCACCCCGGCGGTCCCGCCGCGCTCGAGCAGCTCTCGACAGAGCTCCTCGTAGGCCTGGGCGAAGATCCGCACCTGGGGGCTCGGGAAGATCACGACCCCGTAGCCCATCGCCTCGAGCTCGGCCGCGGTCATCACAGGGGTTCGCCCCGTCTCGGACATGTTGGCCAGTGAGATCCCCTCGACCCGATCGGCAACCTCGGCCAACTCCTCGGCGCTGCCGGGAGCATCAACGAAGACCACATCGGCGCCGGCTTCCGCGTAGGCGTTGCAACGCTCGATCGCGTCGTCAAGGCCGTTCGGCTGCAGCGCGTCGGTGCGCGCGATGATCACCAGATCGTCCTCGCTGCGAGCCTCGACCGCGGCCCTCACCTTGAGCACCATCTCGTCCCGTGGCACGACCTCCTTGCCGTCCATGTGGCCGCACTTCTTGGGGAAGACCTGGTCCTCGAGTTGGATCGCCGCCGCCCCGGCGCGCTCCATCTCGCGAACCGTGCGGCGCACGCCCGGGATCTCGCCATAGCCCGTGTCTGCGTCGGTGATCACCGGCACCGTGGAAACGTTGACGACCCGCAGCAGATTCTCGACCATCTCGCTCAGGCCGACCAGCCCGATGTCGGGCATTCCGTACTGATGGGCCGCGACGGCATAGCCGCCGTGGTAGAAGGCCTCGAAGCCGGCCCGCTCGGCGAGTCGCGCGGTGAGTCCGTCGTGGACCCCGATCGCGACCAGGATCCGGTCCTCGGCAAGCCGCTCGCGCAACACGCTCGCCGCCGGGCGCTGATCGGTGCTCATCCGACGGTCACGCCCTCGGGCAGCTCGCCGTAGTCGAACTGCGGCGGCTCGCCGCGTCCCTCGGTGAGCCGCGCCCGGAGCTCCCGGGTGGCCTCACCGTCGACGGCCCCGTCGCCGAGCGCAACACCGTAGTCCCGTCGAGCCGCCTCTGCCGAGACGAGTTCACGCTTGACATCCGCGAGCACGAGCTCGGGGTCGCGGATGAGCGGATCGCCCCAGCCGCCGGCGCCGGCGGTTCGGAAGACGAGCTGATCGCCAGCCTTGACGCTGACCGCGTCGATCTTCGAGGGCAGCTCCTCCTCGCTGCCGTCCGCGCGGATCAAGCGCTTCGAGCTGCACCCGCCCGCGCGGCCGCCACCGATCCCCCACGGGGCGATCAGGGCGCGATCATCGTTGACGGTGAACTCGCCCGGGCCGGTGAAGACGTAGAGCTTCTCGATCCCGGTACCGCCCCGATGCAGACCCGCGCCGCCCGAGTCGATCACCGGGATGTAGTGGTCGATGCGGACCGGGTAGTAGCCCTCGGTGTACTCGGCCGGGGTGGTGCGGAACATCGGCCACCAGGAGTGACCGTCGAGCCCGTCGCCGATCGGGCGCCCCGGGATCCCGCCGAACAGCAACTCCACGAACTGAAAGTAGCGCCCGTGCTCGTCGTCCCCGGAGAACACGAAGTAGGGCGAGGTGCCGTAGCCGGCGGCCATCGAGAGCTCCGGCGCCTTCTGGCCGAGGGCGCCGCTCTGGCAATCGAAGAACCGCGTGTGCACGTTGAGCCGGTTCGAGAGTGGCGCCGGGAACTCCGGGTTGAGCAGCGAGCCCTCGGGAAGGGTCACCTCGAAGACGTCGTAGATGCCGTCGTTGAAGAGGATCTTGGGGTCAAAGGCCATGATCATGTAGATCCCGAAGAACAGCTTCACGAGGCCCTCGTGGATGTGGAAGTTGATCGAGCCGGGGGCCTGGTCGTCGGTCCCGGTCCAGTCGCAGTGGCAGACATCGCCCTCGCGCCAGATCGTCAGCACCATCTTGAAGGGCCCGTTGCCGAGGCCGTCGTCGTCGACCCAGTCGGTGAACGAGACCTTCTCCTCGGGCACGTACTCGCGGATCAGCACAGCCATCGCCTTGCGGGTCCGGTCGAGCAGGGCGTCGCAGGCCGCCTCGTAGGTGTCGAGACCGAAGCGATCGCAGATCTCGATCACCCTCCGCTCGGCGGCGCGACAGCCGCCGATCAACGACATCAGATCCGAGTGGTTGGTGTCGGGGGTGCGGGTGTTGTTGAGGATGATCGCCAGCGCAGCTTCGTTCAGCACCCCGGCCTCGAAGATCTTCACCGGCGGGATCCGGATCCCCTCCTCCCAGATCGAGGTGGCGTCGGAGACCTGCGAGCCGGGGACCTTGCCCCCGACGTCCATCATGTGCCCGAAGATCGAGGAGAAGCCGACCAGCTCGCCGCCGTGGAAGATCGGCAGGATCACCAGCCAGTCATTGCAGTGCGAGATCGAGCCCCGGCAGATGTAGGGGTCGTTGAGCAAGACGACGTCGCCCTCGCCGACGCTGCCGAAGCGCTCGATCACCTCGGGGATGTAGGAGCCGAACTGACCGACGACCATCTGCCCGCGGCTGTTGCAGATCATCGGGAACTCGTCGTGCTGGACGCGGATCGTCGGCGACATCGCGGCCCGCCGCACCACCTCATCCATCTCGAAGCGCGCGTTCAGCAACGCGTTCTCGATCAGATCGAGGGTGACCGGATCGACCGCCTGCTCCTTCTCAACCGCCATCAGGCCTCCTCCACCGGTCGGATCACCATCTGCAGCCAGGGGTCCACGGTCGCGACGTGGCCGGGCAGCACCACGGTGGTCGCGTCGTACTGCTCGACGATCGCGTAGCCCCCGATCTCCATCCCGGCGCGCAGCTGGTCGCGCTCGTAGGTCGGAACCTCGCGCTGCTGCCCGTCGGTGAAGACCGCGAGCGTGCCGCGCTGTGCCGGCGATGGATCCGCCGGGCCCGGCTCCTGGCGCTCGGTCTCCGGAACTGGAACGCGTCCGACCGCCCGAGCCCGGAGGTTGACGACCTCGGCACCACCGTCGAGGCCGAAGCCGTAGAGCTGCTGGTGCAGCTTGGTGAAGCGTTCGGCGAGCGCCGGCATCGAGAGGCTCGAGAGCTCGTCGGCCCCGACCTCGACCGGGATCTCATAGCCCTGCCGGTGGTAGCGCATCTCGATCGCGTAGGCGACGCTGCGGTCGGCCTCGGGGACGCCCTCGCCGCCGAGCCAGGCAACGCCCTCCGCGGCGAGCGACTCGAGTTGCGAGCTGATCTCGCCCTCGGTGACATCCTCGGTCTGGCGGATGAAGGTGCGCGAGAACTCGTTGCTGATCTCGGAGGCAACGAAGCCCAGGGCCGAGAGCACGCCGGCCTCGTGCGGGACGATGATCGGGTAACAGCCGAGCAGCTTGGCGAGGGCGTTGGCGTGTAGGCCGCCGGCGCCGCCGAAGGAGACCAACGCGAAATCGCTCGGCGAGAGACCCTTCTGCACGGTCACCACCCGCAGGGCGCCGAGCATATTCTCGTTGACGAGGCGGACGATTCCCTCCGCGGTCGCGTGCACGTCGAGCCCGAGCTGCTCGGCCACGCTCGAGACGGCCGCGGTGGCGGCGTCGACGTCGAGCTCCATCGCGCCGCCCAGAAGCCGGGGCGGGAGGTGGCCGAGGACCGCGTTGGCGTCGGTCACGGTCGGCAACGTTCCCCCGCTCCCGTAACACGCGGGACCAGGATCGGCGCCGGCGCTCTCAGGCCCGACGCGCATGCCCCCTGTGGCCCCCATCACCTGGGCGATCGAGCCGCCGCCGGCGCCGATCGACTCGACCTCGACCGAGGGAGCGCGAACCGGGAACTCGCCGACCTTGGTCTCGCGGGTGATCGTCGGCACGCCGCCGAGGCAGACCGCCACGTCGGTGGAGGTGCCGCCCATATCGAAGGTGAGGATGCTCTCGAAGCCAGACCGCTTGGCGACGAAGGACGCACCGCGAACGCCGCCGGCCGGACCGGAGAGCACTGTTTGAACCGGCATCTCGGTCGCCGCCTCGACGCTCATCAAACCGCCGTCTGAGCGGATCACCTGGAGCTCGGAGGTGGCGCCACCCTCTGCAAGGCCGCTTCGAAGATTGCCCAGGTAGAGCTTCAGGGCGGGGGCGACGTAGGCGTTCATCGCGGTGGTGACCGCGCGCTCGTACTCGCGAAACTCGGGCATCACCTGGGAGGAGAAGGAGGCGGGTAGATCCGGGGCCAGCTCGGCCACCAGCTTCTCGATCTGCTGCTCATGGGCCGGGTTGGCGTAGGAGTTGATCAGGGAGACGGTGAGCGCCTCGACCCCGGCATCCCGGAGCGACTCGATCGCCACGCGGGCGCCGGCCTCGTCCAGCTCGCGAACCACCTCACCGTGCGCGTCGACCCGCTCCCCAACCTCACGGATCGCCGAGTAGTCGACCAGCGGCTCCGGCTTCTCGTAGATCATCCAGCCAAACAGGGGCCCGGGCGTCCAGGCCTCCGCCAGGTGCAGGATGTGGCCAAAGCCCTTGGTGACGATCAAGCCGACCTTGGCGCCGCGCTTCTCGAGCACGGCGTTGGTCGCGACCGTTGTGCCGTGCAGAATCGCATCCAGCTGCTTCGGCTCGATCCCGACCTGCTTGCCGATCATCCGGATCCCCTCGAGCACTCCGAGCGACTGATCGGCCGGGGTGCTGGGCGTCTTGGCGAGCCAGACGCCACCCGATTCGCTGTCGTGCACGAGCAGGTCCGTGAAGGTCCCGCCAACGTCAACTCCGAGCCTGTAGGACATATTCGCGACCCTACACGTTCCGCGTCGGTTGCAGTCGGCGGCAACCCGCTCCCAGCGCCGGAGCGGCGGCAGAATCCGGAGCGCTGGAATCGAGGTCGGACATCACTACCTTCCAGTCCGCCGGCTAGTGTCATCGCGCAGCTGCCGCCGGACCCAGGGGACCAGGCCCCCGGCCCCGATCAGCTCCTCGAGAAACGGCGGCTGCGGCGGCACCTGCCAGCTGTGGCCCTCGCACTCGATCAAGCCCGCGGCCTGGTCGATGCGCACGGTCTGGCCGTCGCGCAGCGCGGCCGATGCCTGCGGGCTCTCGATCGCCGGGAGCCCGACGTTGATGCAGTTGCGGAGAAAGATCCGGGCGAATCCAGCCGCGACGATCGCGGCCACCCCGCGCGCCTGCAGCGCCACCTGGGCCTGCTCCCGGGAGGAGCCCATGCCGAAATTGAGGCCCGCGACGAGCACGTCACCGGGCTGCACCCGAGCGGCGATCTCGGTGTCGTAGGTCTCCAACAGGTGCTCGCCGAGCTCGGCGGGATCGGTGAGGTTCAGATAGGGCCCCGGGAGGATGTTGTCGGTGTTGACGTCGTCGCCGAGTCGGACCACCCGCCCCTCGATCGTCCCGCTCATCGCCCCAGCACCTGCGCCGGATCGATGATCTCACCGCTGACCGCGGCGGCCCCCGCGACGTAGGCGTTGGCCAGATACACGTGTGACTCGTGGTGGCCCATCCGGCCGCGGAAGTTGCGGTTGGTCGTCGCCAGCGCCACCTCGTCCTTGGCGATGATCCCCATGTGCCCACCGAAGCAGGCGCCACAGGTCGGCGCCGAGACCATCCCCCCGGCCTCCAGCACCGTGTCGATGATGCCCTCTCTCAGCGCCTGCCGTTTGATCGCCTGGGTCGCCGGGACCACGATCAGCCGGGTGCCCGGGGCGACCGTCCGACCCTCCAGCATCTGCGCGAGCTGGCGCAGGTCGGTGAGCGTGCCGTTGGCGCAGTTGCCGACGTAGACCTGATCGACGTGTACGGGCTCCAGCTCCGCGACGTCGGTCACGTTCCCCGGCGAGGGCGGGCAGGCGACCAGCGGCCCCATCCCATCGAGATCGAGGCTGACACGCGCGGCGTACTCCGCGTCGGGGTCGGCGTCGAAGCGGCTCACGTCGCGGCCCTCGACGCGGCCCTCGAGCCACTCCAAGGTGACCTCGTCGGCGGCGACGAAGCCGGTCTTGGCGCCGGCTTCGACCGCCATATTGCAAAGCGCCATACGCTCGTCGACACTGAGCCCGCGCACCGCTGCGCCCCCGAACTCGAGCGAAGCGTAGGTCGCCCCCGAGACCCCGGCCGAGCGGATGTAGGCGAGGATCAGGTCCTTGCCGGTCACGTAGGGCCCGGGCACCCCTTCGTAGGTGACCTGGATCGATTCGGGAACCCGGACCCAGACCTCGCCGAGCGCCATCGCGGCGGCGATGTCGGTCGATCCCATGCCGGTCCCAAAGGCGCCGAAGGCCCCGTAGGTGCAGGTGTGGGAGTCGCCTCCGGGGATGAACTCCCCCGGTGCGATCAGACCGACCTCGGCCAGCAGGGTGTGCTCGATCCCCGCCTCCTGCGTGGCACCAACCTCCCAGTACTGCTCGATCTCCTGGTCGCGGGCAAAGCGTCGCAGGGTTGCGACCAACTCGGCGCTGATCGCGTCCTTGGCTGGGACGAAGTGGTCGGCGACCAGAGCGATCTTTGCCGGGTCGAAGACGCGCTCCGCTCCCATCTTCGCGAACTCCCGCAGGGCGAGCGAGCCCGAAACCTCATTGACCAGCACGAGGTCCACCGCTGCCCGGCCGAACGCACCCGGCACGACGTCCTCGACGCCGTGGGAGCCGAGGATCTTCTGCGCCATGGTCAGCCCGGTGGGCATCAATCGCGATAGTAGGACATTGGCTATGTTGGACAACAAGACCACCGCGGATTCGCGATCTCGCGGCGGTGGGCGGCGAGCGTGCGAGCGACCAGGAAGGAGTCGACAGATGGGCTCGACAGCAGGCACTGGGGGAGTCACCAAGGATGAGCTGCGCTCCGGAGTGCGCGAGCTCTACGCGCGCTTCGGGGATCCCTATTGGCGCGACGTCGACAGCCGCGACGCCTACCCGGAGGAGTTCGTCGCTGCCCTGACCGAAGCCGGCTGGCTGGCCGCGTTGATCCCTGCCGAGTACGGAGGCTCCGGCCTGAGCATCTCCGAGGCAGCCGTGATCCTCGAGGAGATCAACCGCTCGGGAGCCAACGCGGGAGCCTGCCACGCCCAGATGTACATCATGGGAACCCTGCTTCGGCACGGATCAGACGCCCAGAAGGAGCGCTACCTGCACAAGATCGCCGCGGGCGAGCTGCGCCTGCAGGCCTTCGCTGTGACCGAGCCCGACGCAGGCCTCGACACGACCAGCATCCGCACGCGCGCCCGCCGTGAGGGTGACAACTACGTAATCTCCGGACAGAAGATCTGGACCTCCCGAGCGCTCGAATCGGACCTGATGCTGTTGCTCGCCCGAACCTCGCCCGCCGACGAGGAGCATGGGCGCTGGTGGGGCCTGTCCACCTTCGTGGTCGATCTTCGCGAGGCTCCCGAGAAGCAGCTGCGGATCGTCCCGATCGAGACGATGCTCAATCACAACACGACCGAGCTGTTCATCGACGATCTCGTGGTTCCGGCGGAGAACCGGATCGGCGAAGAGGGGATGGGCTTCCGCTACATCCTCGATGGGATGAATGCGGAGCGGATCCTGATCGCCGCCGAGTGCATCGGCGACGGCCGCTGGTTCCTGGGGCGAGCGACCAAGCATGCGAACGAGCGCGAGGTCTTCGGCCGACCGATCGGGAAGAACCAGGGCGTCGCCTTCCCCCTCGCGTGGGCCCACGCGAGGGTCGAGGCGGCGAACCTGATGGTCGAGCGCGCAGCGGAGATGTACGAGGCCGGCGAGAAGTGCGCCGCCGAGGCGAACATGGCGAAGCTGCTCGCCGCCGACGCCTCCTGGGAGGCGGCGAACGCCTGCCTGGACACACACGGGGGCTCCGGCTTCGCGCGCGAGTACGACGTCGAGCGCAAGTTCCGCGAGACCCGCCTCTACCAGGTCGCCCCGATCTCGACCAACATGATCCTCGCCTTCCTCGCCCAGAACGTGCTCGGCCTACCCCGGTCCTACTAGTCTCGACGCTCCCGCCCCCCAAGCGGGGGCGCCCAAACTACCCGAGAGGGGAGTAGTTGGCTCGCCCGCGGCGGGCTAGATGCCGGCGGTGAGGCCGCCGTCGACGACCAGCTCGGTGCCGGTCACCCAGCGCGCGTCGTCGGATGCGAGATAGACGAAACCGTCGGCGATGTCGAGTGGGTCGCCGAGGCGGCCCAGCGGGTGCAGACCGATGGCCGCCTCCCGCGACGCCTCGGGATCGTCTTGATCAGCGAAGAAGCCGTCGATCATCGGCGTCTGGATGAAGCCGGGGCAGACGCAGTTGGCACGGATCCCCGCCTCGGCGCCGTCCAGCGCCATGCACTTGGTCAGCATGATCACGCCTGCCTTCGAGGCGCAGTAGGCGGCATCGTCGGGGATCGCGCGCAGCCCGGCGATCGAGGCGGTCGACGCGATCGACCCGCCGCCGTGCTGCTCGAGGTGCGGCCAGGCGGCCTTCGAGACCAGGTAGACGCTCTTCAGGTTGACATCGAGCTCCTTGTCCCAGTCGCTCTCTTCGAGATCGTGCGCGGCGCCAACGATCGTCACCCCGGCGTTGTTGATCACGGTGTCGAGGCCGCCGAGCTCCGATACGGTCTCGGCGATCATCGAGGTGACCCGAGCGGCGTCGGTGACGTCGGCCTGCAGGGAGCCGGCGCGGCCGCCCGAATCCGCGATCATGGCGGCGGTCTCGGCGGCGGTATCTCCGTTCCGGTCGGCGCACATCACCGCCGCCCCCTCCTGGGCGAAGCGCTGCGCGGTATGCCGGCCGATCCCGGACCCCGCGCCGGTCACCAGGGCCCGCTTTTCCTCAAGCCTCATCGGCGAGCATTCAATCAGATCAAGCTCCTAGACAAACCGTACGGCCTTCCCCTGGTTGCATGCCAGATCGACAAGAGCACGCCTAGACCCGTTTTGGGTATGCTCCGAATCGGTGGCATCGCATACAATCAGCCCCGACGCGGCGCTCTCCGGCACCCGCTCAGACAAGCTCGAGGAGCCCGGTGCCGGGGCCTCTGGGAGCCACGCCTACCACGCCCTCCGCGGCCTGGTTTTGGAGGGCGGCTACCCGCCCGGCTCGAGGCTCAAGGAGGCCGAGCTTGCGACCCTGCTCGGCGTCTCTCGGACGCCCGTGCGAGAGGCATTGCTGCAACTCGACGTAGAGGGCTTGGTCGAGTTGACCCCGAACCGTGGCGCGGTCGTGCGCCAGCTGACGCGGGCCGACGTCGACGAGATCCTCGTGCTTCGAGCGATCCTCGAGGCGTTCTGCGCGAGCACCGCGGCGACCAGTATGGCCGCGGATGCAATCGACGAGCTGGACGTCCTGCACACCGAGCTCGAGCTCGAGGCCGCCCGCCCCGGCTACGACGGCCAGGCGAGCGCGCTGGCGGCGCTCAACACGGGCTTCCACCGGGCCGTGATCGTAGGCAGCGGCAACACGCGGATCGCGGCGGTGCTCGAGAGGCTCGTGGCGATCCCGGCGGCATGGAAGTCGGATTTCTGGGCCTCGCAACGCCAACGAGAGGCCGCGGTCGTCTACCACCGCGAGATCGTCGAGGCGATCCGCGCCCGCGACCCGCTGCGTGCGGACGCCGTGATGAAGAGTCACATCTACGCGGCCAAGGACCACTTCGTCGACCAGCTCACCGCCGTGGACGAGGCAGCGTGAGCCAGACGCCGACCGCAGACGGCCAGACCGGCCCATTGGTCGGGATCCGGGTGCTGGAGCTCGGCAGCCTCCTGGCCGGCCCCTTTGTCGGACGCCTGCTCGGGGACTTCGGCGCCGAGATCATCAAGGCCGAGCCGCCGGGAGTCGGCGATCCGCTGCGCGAGTGGGGTCCCGACCGCTACAAGGGTCGCTCACTGTGGTGGCCCGTTCAGTCGCGGAACAAGAAGCTGATCACGCTCAACCTGCGCGACGAGCGCGGCCAGGACCTGTGCCGACGCCTTGCTGCGAAGAGCGACGTGTTGGTCGAGAACTTCCGTCCGGGGACGCTCGAGCGCTGGGGGCTCGCGCCGGAGCAGCTGAACGAGATCAACCCCGACCTGATCATCGCCCGCGTCTCCGGATTCGGGCAGACGGGTCCTTACGCGAAGCGGGCCGGCTTCGCCTCGGTCGGCGAGGCGGTGGGCGGGATTCGCCACATCAACGGCTTCCCCGACCAACCGCCGCCGCGAAACGGAATCTCGCTTGGGGACTCGCTGGCCGCGATGTTTGCCGCCCAGGGCATCCTGATGTCACTGGTGCATCGCGAGCGCAACGGGGGCGGCGGCCAGGTCGTCGACGCCTCGATCCTCGAGAGCTGCTTTGCGCTGCTCGAGTCGATGGTCCCTGAGTACGACCGGCTCGGCTCGATCCGCGAGCCGTCGGGGACGGTCCTTGGCCACGTCGCCCCCTCCAACATCTACCGCTCCAAGGACGGAAGATGGGTGGTGATCGCCGCCAACGCCGAGACCCTTTGGAAGCGCCTCTGCGAGACGATCGGCCGGCCGGACCTGCTCGAGGACCCGCGCTTTGAGACGCACCGGGACCGCGGCCACAACATGGAGGCGCTCGACAAGATCATCGGTGACTGGGCCGCCTCCTACGACGCCGAGGAGATCGACCGGATCATGGAGGCGGCGAGCGTCGTCAGCGGCCCCGTGAACACGATCGCCGACATCTTCGAGGACCCGCATTTCGAGGCCCGCGAGATGTTGGTTACGATGGAGGACCCGGAGCTTGGAGAGTTGAAATCGCCGGGCATCATCCCGAAGCTCTCGGAGACGCCGGGCGCGGCCGCGTTTACCGGCTCCTGGAAGCTGGGGGAACGAAACGACGAGGTTTACGGGGGCCTACTTGGATTGAGCGACGCGGAGATTGCCGGGCTCGCCGAGGAGGGCGTGATATGAAAGACAGGGAAGCTCCGAGCCGCTCGCGGCTCAGTAGGGTGCCCGAGAAGGAGAGGGTTGGGATGGAGAGCTACCGAAAGGGCGACCGATGCTGAAGCTTGGAGTTGATGTTGGCGGCACGTTCACCGATGTGCTGGTACTCGCGGAGGGCTCCGACGAGCTCACGATCGCAAAGGTCCTGTCGACCCCGGAAGACCAGTCGGCCGGCGTGATCGCCGGGATCGCCGCGGCCTGCGAAAAGCGCGGAATCTCCCCCTCGGAGCTGGAGCTGATCCTGCACGGCTCGACCGTGGTCACGAACATGATTCTCGAGAGCAAGGGGGCAGCCGGAGGATTGATCACGACCGCCGGCCACGAGCAGGTCCTGCACCTTGCGCGGGCCTGGACTCCGGGGCCCCTATACGGCTGGATGGGTATGGAGAAGCCCCCGCCTCTGGTTCCGCTGTGGCGAACGAAGCCCGTCGTCGGGCGGCTCAGCGCCAGTGGCGAGGAGGTCGCGCCCCTGGACGAGGCCGCGTTGCGGACCGCGGTCGAGGAGTTGCTCGCCGACGGGGTCGAGTCGTTGACGATCTCGCTGCTCAACTCCTACGTGAACCCGGTCCACGAGCGGCGCGCCCGCGAGCTGGCGCTCGAGGTGGCGCCCGACCTGCCCGTCTCGATCGCCTCCGATCTGGTCTCGGAGTACCGCGAGTACGAGCGCACCCTGACCGCTGTCCTGAACTCCTACGTGCAGCCCGAGGTGATCACGTACCTGGACCACCTCGAGTCTCAGCTCGACGGCGAGGGCTTCGCCGGGCGGCTCAACATCGTGCGCTCCGACGGCGGCACGATGAGCGCCAAGGCGACCAAGGAGAAGCCGGTCGACATCGCCTTCTCGGGCCCCTCGGGCGGCGCTGTCGGCGCCTCCTACGTGGCGCGGATGATCGACGTCCCGAACGTCCTGACCTTCGACATGGGTGGCACCTCGACCGACGTTGCGCTCTGCAACGGCGGTGAGGTGGCGGTCAAGCGAGAGGCAGAGCTCGGCTACTACCAGTTCCAGGCCCGCACCGCCGACATCCACAGCGTCGGCGCCGGCGGCGGCTCGATCGCCTACCTGAACCTGGCGGGCGCACTGCGGGTCGGACCGGCCAGCGCCGGCGCCGTGCCCGGTCCGGCCTGTTACGGGCAGGGCGGCGAGGAACCGACGGTGACCGACGCCAACGTGGTCCTCGGCCGCCTCCCCGGAAGCTCGAAGCTCGCCGGCTCGCTGGAGCTCGATGTCGGGGCGGCCAAGACCGTCGTCGCCAAGCTCGCGGAGGGCCTCGGCATCGATGTCGTCGCCGCCGCCCAGGCCGTGCTCGACATCGCCAACGAGAACATGCACGCGGCGCTCCGCGTGGTCAGCGTCGAGCGCGGCTATGACCCTCGCGAGCTCGGCCTGGTCGCCTTCGGCGGCGCCGGGCCGCTGCATGCAAACGCGCTGCTGCGCCTGATCGGGGCGACGCAGCTGATCGTGCCGGCCTCGCCGGGCGTGCTCAGCGCCTTCGGTTTCATCGCCGCCAACGTCCAGAACGAGTTCGCCCGGACCTATCTGCGGGTAGCCGAGGAGACACCGGCAAGCCACCTGAGGGAGGCAGTGGAGGGCCTGATCGAGGAGGGTCGAACCTGGCTCGCCGCCGAGGAGATCCCCGAGTCCGACCAGGCGTTCGCGGTCTTCGCCGACTGCCGGTACCTGCGCCAGGACATCCAGATCCCGTGCTCATTGGAGCTCGAGGAGATCGCCGACGGCTACGTCGAGACGCTGCGGGCCAAGTTCGAGGGCGAGCACATGCGCCGCTTCGGCTTCGAGCTCGACGCGCCGATCGAGATCGCGACGCTACGAGTCGTGGGCCGCGGAGTGACCCCGGACCAGCAGCTGGGGGGCGTCGCGAGTGGCGATGGCTCCGCCGAGTCGCTCTCCGATCGCGAGGAGCCCGTCTACTTCGGCGGCGAAGCGATGCCAACACCGATCTACGAACGGGAGCGGCTTCGCGCCGGTCACGAGCTGGCCGGCCCCGCGATCGTCGTTCAGGAGGACACCACCACCGTCATCGAGCCCGGCTATACGGGCACCGTTGACGGGTTCGCCAACATCGTCATCCAGGAGACCGAAAGCGAGGCGCGTTGATGAGCACCAACGATCAAACCAAGCAGACCCCGGACTTCGTCCGCGAGCACGACATCGACCACGTCACGCTCGACATCATCGAGAACACGCTCTCGAACACCCGCTATGAGATGGATCGGGTGCTGGAGACGACCGCGGTCAGCCCCGTGATCCGTGAGCAGAGCGATCAGTTCCCGTTGATCGCCGATCGTCACGCCCGGATGGTGATGGGCCAGTTCGGTTCCGCGATCGACACGATCCTCGAGCACTCACGCTACGACGTCGACGACCTCCGCGACGGCGACGTGATCGCGCTCAACGACCCCTACATGTGCGATGGATCGGTGTCTCACACGCCGGACTTCATGATCCTGCGGCCGATCTTCTACGAGGATGACCTGGTCGGCTACTCCTCGCAGTGGGGCAACCTGATCGACGTCGGCGGCACCGCTCCAGGCAGCATGCCGATCAGCGCCAGGAGCATCTACCACGAGGGCGTCCGGATGCCGCCGATCAAGCTCTACGCCGAGGGCGTGCTGAACGAAGAGGCGCTGCAGCTGTTCTGCCACAACACCCGGGCGGCCCCGCAGGTCGAGGCCGACATCAAGGCGATCGCCGCGGGGACGATGGCCGGCGCGGCCCGCGTAATGGAGCTCTGCGAGCGCTTCGGCAAGCAGACCTACCTGGATGCCTGCGATGCGATCCTCGACCGCACGCGTTCCGCGGTGATCGAGTTGATCCGCACCTACCTCCCCGACGGCGAGCGTTTCGAGTTCGTGGACTACGCCGACGACGACGGGCTCGGATCGGGCCCGATCAAGCTGAAGATGACCATGTGGCGGGACGGGGACAGCCTCAACGTCGATTGGGCCGGCTCCGACCCTCAGGTTCCCGGCTCGGTCAACTTCTATCTCAACCCCGAGATGTTCAAGATGTTCTGCGGGGTCTTTCTGATCATGGCGTTCGCGCCCGATGTCGCGTTCAACGACGGCTACTCGGATGTGATCAACGTTGAGATCCCCGAGGGTTCGGTGCTGAAGCCGGAGTTCCCGGCGCCGCTCGGGAACAGGCTGACGCTGATGGCGCGGCACTTCGATGTGGTCGGCGCCGTGTTCTCGAAGGCGCTCAACCATTTCTCGGTCTCGGGCAGCTACGGGACCAGCCCGAACTTCGTCTACGCGGGAACCGACTCGGACGGAAACGAGTACCAGATCCTCGAGATCCTCTACGGCGGAATCCCGGCGCGCCCGGTCGGCGACGGCCTCGACGGACACTCCTGGTGGCCGATGTTCAAGGCGGTACCGACCGAGTACCTGGAGCGCTACTACCCGCTGCGGGTCGAGTCCTACCGAGCCCGCAAGGATTCGGGCGGGGCCGGCTACCACCGGGGCGGCCACGGGATCGCCAAGGCCTACACGTTTCTCGAGGACGGGCAGATCACCTTCCAGGACGATCGCGCCCATACCTATCCCTGGGGCGTTGACGGGGGCCAGCATGGAGCCCCGTCGGAGAAGCAGTTGATTCGCGCCGGCAGCGAGACCCCGCAGGAGCTGCCCTCGAAGGTCGAGAATCTCCCGGTCCGCAAGGGCGACGTGCTTGTCTTTTCGACCGCCGGCGCCGGTGGGCTCGGCGATCCGCTCGAGCGCGAGCTCGAGCGGACCGCAACCGACGTGCGGGCCGGGCTGGTCAGCGTCGAGGCGGCGGCCAAGGAGTACGGGGTGGTTGTCTCGGCCAGGGGCGAGGTCGACGAGAAGGCGACCGAGGCGGCGCAGGAGAAGCTGCGCAAGAGTCGCGGCCCGAAGAAGGAGTTCGAGTTCGGCCCGGTACCGGGGGTGGACGAGCTGCGCTCGCAGATCGTTGCCGAGCGGCGCGACTTCGACTCAGCTATCGCCGGTGAGGCCGACGCCGGCTCCTAGGCAATGGCCGAGCGCGTTACGGACAGCCTCTACGAGGAACGCGGATTCGGCAAGCGCCAGGGCATGGGCGAGAGCCCGGCCCTGGTAGTCGTCGATTTCAGCTACGGCTTCACCGATCCCGAGTCGCCGCTGCACTGTGACTGCGACGACGCGCTCGCCGCGACCGCGAAGCTGCTCGAGGTCTTTCGGCGACGGCAGGCCCCGGTCGTGTTTACGACGGTCGAATTCGACGAGGCGGGACGTGACGTCGCCAGCGCCTTTATCGCCAAGGCCCCGGCGATGGGCGAGCTGTTGATCCCCGGCAGCCACTGGACCGCAATCGACGAGCGGGTCGCGCCGCTGGGGCCCGAGCCGGTGCTGCCGAAGCTGTTCGCCTCCGCCTTCTTCGGAACGCCGCTGGCGACCCTGCTCGCCGGCGCTCGCTGCGACACGGTGATCGTCACCGGCGCCTCGACCTCGGGCTGCGTACGGGCGACGGCCGTCGACGCCCTCCAGCATGGCTACCGGGTGATGGTCGCGCCCGAGACGGTCGCCGACCGGGCGGCCGGCGCCCACGATGCGACCCTTACCGATATCGGCGCCAAGTACGGCGACGTGCTGCCGCTCGCGGAGATGCTCGAGCTGCTCGATCACTGATCTCGGGGACCAGCCCCGGGCCTGAGCACCTACCAGGCGGTCCAGCCACCGTCGACCGTCAGCACATGCCCGGTGACGAGGGCTGCAGCATCGGAGGCGAGGAACGCCACGGCGCCGATCACGTCCTCGACCTCGCCGATCCTCCCGGCCGGAATCCGCCGCAGCACCTCGGCGCGGAAATCCGGGTCCTCGAGCATCGGCGCTGTCAGCGGCGTGCGGATGAACGTGGGAGCGACGGCGTTGACGGTGATGTTCGCGGGCGCCCATTCAACCGCCAGCGCCTTGGTCAGGCCGTTGACCGCGTGCTTGGAGGCGCAGTAGGCGGCGCGACCCGGATAGCCGACCTCCCCCATCTGAGAGGAGATCGCAATGATCCTGCCGCCCTGCCCACGCTCGAGTAGATGTGCGCCGACGGCACGGCAGACAAGGAAGGTGCCGCGCAGGTTGGTATCGATGACCAGGTCCCAGTCCTCGAGTTCGAGGTCAACCGTGGGGCCGGGGCGGTTGATTCCCGCTGCGCTCACCGCGATCGTCAGATCACCGTGCTCGCAAGCGGCGGCCACGGCGCGCTCGACATCGTCGGCCGAGGTCACGTCCGTCTCGCAGGCGTAGGCGCGGCCGCCCAGGCTCTCGGCCTCGGCGACCACCGCATCGAGCTCGGGAGCAGTGCGTGCGGCGAGGGTCACACTCGCACCGGCCTGCACCAACGCCAGCGCGCAGGCTCGCCCGATGCCGCGGCCGGCGCCGGTGACCAGCGCATGACGGCCGTCGAGTCTCTGGCTCGGCGCGACCGGGATGGCGGCGCTCATCCCTCCCCCTCCCCCTCGCGTCGATCGAGCAGCTCTGAGAGGGCGACGTAGGCCGCATCGCGGCGCTCGATCCGCTGCTCGTGGGTCTCCTCCTGCGGGCCGAGGAAGCCGCCGCCGGACTTGGCCCCAAGCCGACCGGAGTCAACCAGCTTCAGCAGCCGCTCGGGGGCCGCGAAGCGAGGACCGTGCTCGGCCTCCAGCGCCTCATAGGCCCCGGCATAGACGTCGAGGCCGGCCATGTCGGCGACCGCGAACGGGCCGAAGAACGGAAGGCGGTGGCCGAAGGAGGAGCGCACGATCTCGTCGACCTGCTCTGGGTCGGCGACGCCGTCGGCAACGCAGGAAACGGCCTCCTTGAACATCGCGAACTGGATCCGGTTGGCGACGAACCCGGCGGCGTCACCGGCGGCCACGGGGCGCTTGCCGAGGGCGGCGAGCAGCGTGTTGACCCGATCAACCACCCGGTCCTCGGTCTTCGGACCGGCGATCACCTCGACGCAGGGCACCCACTGCGGCGGGTTGAACCAGTGCGTTCCGAGGAAGCGGCCCTGGTGCCGCAGCTCAGCGCCGAGCTCCCGGATCGGGATCGCCGACGTGTTGGTGGCCAGCACCGCTTCCGCCGGGGCGGAGGCCTCGATCTCGGCGTAGACCCGGCGTTTGATCGTGGGATTCTCGGCCACGGCCTCGAGCACGAACTGCGCCTCCGTGACGGCCTCGGCAACCGACCCGGCGGCCTGGGCCAGGCGATCCACCCGCTCCGCCCCGCCGGCGCCCAGCAGTCCGCGCCCTTCGAAGCTCCGCGCCGAGGCCTTCAGACCCTGCACCGACGCAGCGCTCAGCTCGGGGGTCAGGTCGGCCACGGCGACCGCTACCCCGTGCGCCGCAAGCAGCTGCGCGATCCCGGCACCCATCGTCCCGCCGCCGATCACCGCCGCCCGAGCGGGCCAGGTCGGCTCCGCGGGGTCGGCGGCCGTCGCGTTCAAGCGAATCGCCGGACGCGGACGTCGCAGGAGCGGGCGTGGGCCTCGAAGTTCTCGACCCTGCACTGGCGGGCGCAGACCTCCCCGATCGCCACGCTGGCTTCAGGGGTGCACTCCTGGTAGGTGACCGTCTTGAGAAACTTGCCGACCCACAGGCCCCCGGTGTAGCGCGCCGCGCCCGCCGTCGGCAGCACGTGGTTGGTCCCGATCGTCTTGTCGCCGTAGGCGACGGTCGTGCCCTCACCCAAAAACAGCGCTCCGTAGTTCCGCATCCGCTCGAGGAAAAAGCGCGGCTCGCGGGTGTGGATCTCGACGTGCTCGTAGGCGAGCGCATCCGCCTCGGCGACCGCCTGCTCGAGCGTCTCCACGACCCGGACCTCCCCGTGCTCGCGCCAGGCGGAGCCGGCGACCTCGGCGGTCGACAGGTCCTCGAGCTGGCGCTCGATCTCACCCAGGACGTTCTCCGCCAACTCGGTCGAGGTCGAGATCAGCACCGCGGGAGTCGTCGGACCGTGCTCGGCCTGGCCGAGCAGATCGGCGGCGACGGTCTCGGGGTCGGCATCCGCGTCGGCGACGACCAACACCTCGGTCGGGCCGGCCAGCAAGTCGATCCCAATCTCCCCGAAAAGCTGGCGCTTGGCCTCCGCGACGTACGCGTTGCCAGGCCCGACGATC
>CAXMST010000183.1:0-4562 GCA_964196325.1 uncultured Acidimicrobiia bacterium | reverse complement strand
GACCGCCAACGGCAGTGCGCGTGGGTCCGCGTTTCCTACATCTTCTGATGCAAAAATGATCAAGCGACGTGCGATGAAGGCAGGGTCTTCCCCTGCCTCGAGCATGCGCGCCAGCCAGTAAATCGCAGCATCCGGGTCGCTTGCACGCATCGATTTGATGAAGGCACTGATTACGTTGTAGTGCTCATCGCCGCCCTTGTCGTAGCGCAATGTGCGTTGCCCGGCTGCTTCGATGACGATCGCATGGTTAAGGCTGCGTTGCCCGCGGCTTTCGGCGAGTAAGGCTGCATGCTCGAGTCCGTTCAGCATCCTGCGTGCATCTCCAGCCGCCAACGCCAGCAGATCGCTGCGCGCTTCGTCGTCAAGCGTGAGTCCTGCCTCGCCCAATCCAAAAGTACGATCGATCAGGGCGCGGTCAAGGATCGCGGTCAGCGCGTCCTCTTCCAACAGATTCAGTGTGACGGTTCGCATCCGCGAACGGAGCGCGGCATTTACTTCGAACGCGGGGTTCTCGGTCGTTGCGCCGAAAAGAATCAGCGTACCGTCTTCGACCCCGTGCAAGAGGGCGTCCTGCTGCGATTTGTTGAAGCGATGGATCTCGTCGAGAAAGAAGACCGTGGGGCGGCCTGCAGACGCCAGACGCTCGCGAGCCCGCTCGAGCACGGCGCGGACCTCCGCCCGTCCGGCGTTGACTGCGGAGACCTCCTCGAAAGCCCATCCCGCCGCGGATGCGACGATCCGCGCCAGAGTCGTCTTGCCGGTGCCCGCAGGCCCGTAGAGGATCATCGAGTGCGGGCGGCCGGACTCGATCGCGGTGCGCAGGGCCGTGCCCTGGCCCAGCAGATGCTCCTGGCCGACCAACTCCGCCAGCGTCCGCGGGCGCATCCGCACCGCCAGCGGCGCCCCCGCCGCCGGCGCCCGGGGCCCGTCGGCCCCCGAATCCTCGAACAGCTGATTGCTCACGATCCGCAGTATCGGGCGCCCCCAGGACGGCCCGACGCCCCGGGAGCCGGAGGCGAGGGGACCTGCCCGGGCCAGCCGCCGGGTAAGCTCGGGCCGATGATCAGCGATCTGCAGCCAAGGCAGCGCGGGGAGCAGCGCCGGTGAGCGAAGCCGCCTCCGGCGAGGCCCACACGCCCGCCGCTGACTTCTCCTCGAACGGCGCCGGCGCCGATGCTCCCGAGGCGCCGATGCGGCTGGGTGGGATGGCGCTCCGCAACGGACTTCTGGTCCACGGTCCGACATCGTGGGCGGCCGCGGTCCGTAACTCGACGACGGGCTCGGTCGATGTGGCTTCGGGGCCGAAGCCGGACTTTGGCGGCAAGCGCGTGATCAAGGTCCCGCTGCTGCGGGGGCCGATCAGGATGGCGGAGGCGATGGCGGTTATCCCGATCGCGCGAAGGGCGCTACCCGCGGCGCGGCTGCCATTCGAGGACCCCCGAGTGCTCGCGGCGGGAGCCGGGGTCACCCTGCTCAATTCAGCACTGCTCGGACGCGGGGGGCAGAAATCCAACTCCGGCCGCGAGGCGCTCTCCGCAACGCTCGGGCTGCTCCCGGCGCTGGTCGCCCTGAGCGGCACCGAGCTCGCCGCCTACCACGGGGTCGAGCACAAGGCGATCGCAGCCTACGAGCAGGGCAGCCGTGACCCATCGATTGCTCCCAAGGAGCACCAACGCTGCGGCTCCAACCTGATCGCGCCGATGATCATCTTCACGGTGGCCGGGCAGGCGATCCTCGACCGGCTCCCCGGCGGGCCCAGCCGGATCGGGCAGCTGACGGCCTCCGTGGCGAGCCTCTCGTTGGCGGTCGAGGTCTTCACCCTGGCCGAGCGCAACCCCGAGAGCGCCCTGGGTCGGGCCGTGCACTTCTCCGGCGACTCGATCCAGCGGCTGTTCGCAACCCGGGAGCCGAACGCGGAGCAGATCGAAGTGGGCGTAGCCGCAATGGACGAGCTCCTGGCGGCCGAGGACATGGCTTCCTAGTCTGGCCCGCCCGAGCCCGCCGCGGCGATCGACTCGCCCGGCGCGAGAATGCTGACCGCGGCCTCCGGATAGAGGGTCTGGGCGCGAGCGCTGAACTCGGCCGCCGGCATCTCGCTCATCCAGGGCCAGATCCGCGGGGCACCGGCGGGCGTGTAGGTACCCCAATGGATCGGGACGACGCGACGCGCGCGCAGCAACCGCAGCGCCTCAGCGGCCTGACCGGGGTTCATGTGGCCCGAGCCGAGCTTCGGGCCCCAACCCCAGATCGGCAGCAGCGCCAGGTCGATGGGGCCGATCTCGGCCATCCCCGGGAAGAGCTCGGTGTCGCCGGCAAAGTAGACGCTGGATTCGCCGTCGTCGATCAGATAGCCGAGGGAAGCCGGGGCCTGGGTGCCGCGCCGGCTCGCCACGTGCACGGCCGGCGTCGCCGCGACGTTGAGGCCGTCGAGGTCGACGGACTCGCCGGGGATCAGTTCGCGCACCGAGCTGAAGCCCTCGCGGCGCAGCAGCGCACCCGCGCCGCGGGGCACGATCATCGGCGTATCGGTTCCCAGACTCCGCAGGCTGGGCAGGTCGAGATGGTCGTAGTGGACGTGGGAGATCAGCACCGCGTCGATCGCCGCAGGCTCCAGCTCCGGCGGCTGGTGGCGCCTGCGCAGGAAGCGGAACAGACTGGGACGAAGCAGGGGATCGGTGAGCACACGCACGCCCCGGGCCTCGATCTGCGCCGTGGCGTGGCCGAGGTAGGTGGCGCTCAGATCGCTCACGGCCCGCTGACCATAGAGGCCGCCGGGCGCCCGCGGCCGAGCAATAGACTGCCCGCAATGCTCGAACGAATCGATCACATCGGCATCGCCGTCGCGGACCTCGATGCGGCAATTGCCCTCTACGGCGGGACGATGGAGATGACTATCGCCCACCGTGAGGTGGTTTCCGAACAGGGGGTCGAGGCGGTCCTGCTCGACGTCGGCGAGGGTCACATCGAGCTGCTCTCACCACTCGGTGAGGGGACGCCGGTGGGCAAGTTCATGGCCAGCCGCGGACCGGGCCTGCACCATGTTGCCTACAGCGTCGGCGACGTGGCGGCTACGCTGGCCGAGTTGGCCGAGCGCGGCCTGAAGCTGATCGACGAGACCCCGCGGAAGGGGATCGCCGGCAGCAGCGTCGCCTTCGTGCACCCAAGGTCGACCGGCGGCGTTCTCACCGAGATAGTCCAACCCGCGAAAGGGGACTGAAGATGGCTACGACCAAGCGCGTTGAGATCGGCTTTCTCGGCAACCAGGTGATCACCCTAAGGCTCGAGGAGAAGCAACTCTCGAGCCTGCGCGAGAAGCTATCCGCCGGTGGCTGGCTGACGGTGACGACCGACGACGGTGAGGTCGATCTCGACCTGGCCAAGGTCGCGTTTCTGCGCGTCGTGTCCGGCGCCGAGTCGGTCGGCTTCGGCTCGGGCTAGCCCGCCTCGGCCAGGGCCTCCCAGAGACGCTCCTCCGCGGCGAGCACCACCGAGGCACGCTCTCCGATCGCACTCCAGGTGGGCGCCGCAGGGTGCTCCTGCTCACTCGCCGCGAACATCGCCTCGGCGAGGGCGCTCCAAGCGTCCGCGGCACCTGCGGCGAGCGGTGCCTCGGGACGGCCCACCTCGCTCAGAAACCGCGAGTACATCGCCCTGAAGTTGCCGCCACCGGTGCCCCGGCGCTCGATCACCTGGTAACCGAAGCGGGCGCACCATTGCCAGTCCGGCACCGAGTCGGGCCAGGAGCCGACCTCCGCGGCGAACCGGCGCAGCGCCGGCAGGCCCTCGTAGGGAGCGAGCTCTGGCTCGAGCATCCGCGCCACGGCGGCGGCGATCGCTCGCGGCGCCGCCGCGAGCAGACCCGCCTCGCTGAGCTCGGAACCCGCGGGCAGATCGACCATCTGGCCGGCCAGTGGGTAGATCGGCTGCTCTGAGTGTCGCGCCTTGCGGAGCCCGGACAGCGAGGTGCGCTGGAGCTCCGCGAACCCGGTGTCGGCGACGTAGGCGCTCTCCCCGTCGAAGCCGACCAGAACGACGGCATGCCCGGGAAAATGGGCGGAGCTGCCGTAGTGGTCGAGGTAGTACAGATCGGTGAGCAGGATCGTCGGCCGACCGTCCTCGACCGTCTCGGCCGCAAGCCGCCAGGACTCATCCGGATCGGCGGCCGTGCGGAGCCGCAGAGGTGCCGAGGTCAGCCGCAGGAACTCCTCCTCGAGCCGGGCGGTGCGGCCGTTAATGAAGCGGGAGGGGCTCTGCCCCTCGACGCTGACGTAGTAAAAGCATGCGCCGGCGCCGAGGCCCAACGCCAGCTCCTCGCTGATCGCAAGGCCATGGTGGGTGAGCAGGTTGCGGAGTGCGGTCGAGCCGCAGTGGTGGCCGGGCAGGTGCTCGAAACCCGGCACCTGGGTAGTCACGCTGGCGCTGGCATCGGCGTCCATCAGGCGCTCTGAGTGTGTCAGGCCGGCGCGGCGTGGCCGAGCTGACCACGCAACGTCAGGTACTCGGAACCGGCCCTGAATGTGGCCCGCAGCTCACCGGTGACCTCGTCGAGGAACTCCTCCCGG
>CAXMST010000182.1:0-3316 GCA_964196325.1 uncultured Acidimicrobiia bacterium | reverse complement strand
GACGTGGTTCATCTCCACGCGAGCGTTGGGGGCAGCCTGTACCGGAAGCTGGCCCTTTCCCTGATCTGCCGCTTGGGCCGCGTTCCCTACGTCGCACAGATGCACTCGGGCAGCTTTGACCGCTGGCTCGGCGCCCACTGGATCAACCGCCTCGCGGCCCGGATCCTCTTCTCAGGGGCGGCGGTCACGATCCTGCTCGGCGAGCGCTGGCGAGAGTCGGCCCGCGCGCTGGGGTCTGCGCGAATCGAGACCATCCCGAACGGGATTCCGGAGGCGGAGCGGACCGACCTGTCCCGCGTGCGGGCTGATCGCGCGCTGGCCCCCGGTCCTGCTCAGGCCGGCCCCGCTGTACTGCTGTTCTACGGCCGCTGGGCGCCCATCAAGGGGGCGGACCGGCTCGCGGACGCGCTGCGCTCGCTTGATCGGGACGACTACAGGCTCCACGTCTATGGCAACGGCGACCGCGACTGGCTGACCAGGCAGTTCGCCGGGCTCGGGGGGGAGGTTCAGCTGGGCGGCTGGCTCGAAGGGCCGGAGAAGCTCGCCGAGCTCGCCGCCGCCACGGCCGTGATCGCGCCGTCGCGGGCCGAGGGGTCGCCGACTGCGCTGGTCGAGATCAGGGCTGCAGGTGTGCCCGTGGTCGCGACGGAGGTCGGCGCGGTCGCCGACATCCTCGGGGACTACGAGCTGGCATGGCTGCTGCGCGGCGACGACGATCCCGGCTTGCAGCGGGCGCTCGCCGCCGTGCTCGACGGAGAATGGCCGGCCCCCGGCGCGGGCGGAGCCACGGAGCTACCGGTGCGGCTGCGCTCGGAGGACGCGGTCGAGCGTCTCACCGCGATCTACCGGGCGATCCCGGCCTGACCTGCAGATACATCCGGCCTTCGGGAGGGCTGCGGTAACCTGCGGCGCCGCCCGCCCGTGGGCCGACCGGCGGGACGCGACCAGGTCGGCAGGTCCCCGACGAGCAGCTGATGGCCCCTATCTCGCACAACCCCCCGGAGCCTGCGTCCTGATGCGTCAGGTCGCACGTCGGCTGCGCGACGGCAGCCTGGAGTTGGTGGAGGTGCCGGACCCCGGCCCAGGCCCTGGGGCAGTGGCCGTTCGCGTGGAGCGCTCTGTGATCAGCACAGGCACCGAGCGAGCCACCCTGGAGGTTGCTCGAAAGGGACTGCTTGCCAAGGCTCGTGCGCGTCCGGACCAAGCCCGGCAGGTGCTCGAGCGAGCCCGTCGCGAGGGGCTCCGGTCGACGCTCGAGGTGGTCCGCCAGCGCCTTGACGAGCTCGGTCCGCTTGGCTACAGCGCGGCGGGAACGGCACTCGCGGTCGGCGCCGAGGTGCCCGGGATCCATCCCGGGGATCGGGTCGCGATTGCGGGGGGCGGATTCGCCAATCACGCAGAGCTCGATCTCGTGCCCGGCTTGCTCTGCGCCCGTGTGCCGAAGGGCGTTGCCAGCGAGGAGGCCGCGTTCTCGACCGTGGGGGCGATTGCGATGCAGGGATTCCGACAGGGCGGTGTAGCCGTCGGCGGCACCGTCGCCGTGATCGGCCTGGGCTTGATCGGTCAGCTCGCCGTCAGGATCGCGCGCGCCGCCGGATGCCAGGTGATCGGCGTCGACCTCGATCGGCGGCTGGTGGCGCTGGCGGGCGCCGCGGGAGCGGAAGCCTTCGAGCGGGGCGAGCTGGGATCCGGCGAGGCTCGGGAGGGGGTTGCCGATTCGGTGCTGATCTGTGCGTCGGCCGCAGGTAGCACCGACCCGATCAGGCTGGCGGCCAAGCTCTCCCGGGACCGTGCCGCGGTTGTCGCCGTTGGCGACGTGAACCTCGACCTACCGCGCGGGCCCTTCTATGAGAAGGAGCTCGACCTGCGACTCTCGCGATCGTACGGGCCCGGTCGCTACGACGCCGCCTACGAGCTGCACGGGCATGACTACCCGATCGGATACGTGCGCTGGACCGAGCGTCGCAACATGGAGGCGTTCCTGGCGCTGGTCGCGGACGGCAAGGTACGGCCTGCTGAGCTGGTCTCCCATCGCTACCCCTTTGCGGAGGCCGAGCGGGCCTTCGAGGCGCTCACGGCAGAGCCCGCGCCCACGGCGATAGTCCTCGACTACGAGGCGGTGCGGGAACCGCCGGCGCCGGTCGCGACGCGGCGGCCCAAGGAGAGGCGATCCGGAGCGCCGAAGCACGACGCGCCGCGATTCGGGTTGATCGGAGCCGGTCGCTTCGCGACCGGGACGCTCGTGCCCGGCCTGATCTCCGCAGGGTTCCACCCCGCCGCCGTGGCCTCCGCCGGCGGCCTCTCGGCAGAGGGTGCGCGTCGGCAGTTCGGCTTCGAAGAGGTGTTGGGGAAGGGCGAGGCGCTGTTCGATCGCGACGACCTCGATCTGATCGCGATCGCGACGCGGCATCAGAGCCACGCAGCACTGACCGCGGCCGCCCTGCGGGCTGGCCACGCCGTCTACGTTGAGAAGCCGCTGGCGTTGACCGAGGAGGGCCTGCGCGACGTGCGAGAGGCCCAGCTGGAGTCGGGCGCTCCGCTGATCGTCGGCTTCAACCGTCGCCACGCGCCGCTGGCGCGGGAACTGGCGAAGGCCTCGGGGCCCCGGCTCATGCACTATCGGGTCAACGCCGGTCGGCTGCCGGTCGAGCACTGGACCAACGACCTCGAGCTCGGCGGTGGCAGGCTGGTTGGGGAGGGCTGCCACTTCATCGACTTTCTCTGCGCCCAGGCTGGGTCTGACCCGCTCACGGTCAGCGCCCGGGGCTTCCCTTCGACGGACGATCTGCCGCTGCGCGCCACGGACAACTTCAGCCTCCAGATTGCCTTCGCGGACGGCAGTGTCGGGACGATCGGCTACGCGGCTGATGCGCCGACCGGGCCCGGCAAGGAGCGGTTCGAGAGCAGCTCACCGGGAAGCTACGCGGTGCTTGAGGACTTCCGCCGCGCTGTGGTCTGGGATCAGGGTAAGCGGCGCAGGCTCGGGGGCCGGCGCCAGGACAAGGGCTTCTCGGACCAGTACCGCCTGCTTGCAGACGTCGCGGCCGGCCGGGCTGAGGCCCCGACCGCCGCCTCGTTCGTGCTCTCGTCGCTGGTCACGCTGGTCGCCGTGCGCGCCTTGGAGAGTGGTCAGGTCGAGCCCGTGGTGGAGGGGAGCGTGACGGCAAATGATAAGGTCTCTTAGGACGATGCTGATCGCTCCGCAACTTTGGGCGCGGTCCGGTTTTGTACGATCACTGAAGGCAACTAACGATCAATCGAGCCCCCGGCGGCGGCGGCCAGGAACACGGGGTGGATGCGGTGGAAGCCGCCGCCC
>CAXMST010000181.1:0-6624 GCA_964196325.1 uncultured Acidimicrobiia bacterium | reverse complement strand
CCGGGGGTCAGGTCCGTCGGCATGCCAAGCGCCTCGAGCGCGTCCTCCCAGTGGGCGAAGTCGCGAAAGCGCCAGATCAGCCCGTCGCGGACCTCGACGGCGCTGGTTATCTCGCGTTCGGCTGTCACGCCTTCACGCCCGACCGCGCGGAAGCGGGCACGCGCCGCGTAGCAACCCGTTCCGTAGACGACCCCGATCAGCTCCAGGGGCACGCCCCGCTCGAACCCCGAGTGCCAGTCGTCCCAGAACTGGCGGATGCCCTTGTGCCCCCGGTACAGTGGCTGAAGGCCCGGGAACAGTGGATGCCCCGCCTCGTCGAGCTCGAGCGAGAGCTCGATCTCGGGGGCCATCACCGCCAGATAGGCATCGAGGTCGCCGCGACTCCAGGTCCCGGCGCCCCGGTCGAGAATCTCTCTGAGGCTCAGATCGAAGCTCGCGTCGGGAGCGACGTGAGGAGCATCGACGGCGGCCTCGTCCGGTCTCGTGATGATGCGACCGTAGCGCCGCACGTAGCTTCACGCAAGGTCTCTCGTTTCGACGGCGCAGACGCGGTGGCCGCTTACTGCGAGGAGCTCGCTACGGCGCTCCCTAGGCTCAGCTTCCCGGACCCGGGCGATGGGACCGTCTGCACCACGTCGACGACGCGGTGATCATCGAGTCCCTTCTGCTCGGCACCCAGAGGGGGCGTTCCGCGGGCTGCCGCCGACCGGCCGGCGGATCGAGATCCCACTGGTGGCGATCTTAGACCTCGAGGACGATGAGCTCGTCTGCGAGCGGGTCTTCTTCGACCGCCTCGAGCTACTGCAGGAGCTTGGCGTCGCTCACGATCCCGACAGCGTCGCCGGGAAGCTCACGCCCCTGCTCACCCACCCCATGACGATGGCCCGCGCCGTGCTTCGCTCACGAGGCTCGTAGACGGGTGACAAAGCAGTCGGCGACCCGCCTTCGCTCCACCTTTGCATTGAGCCCGACGCTCCACACCCGGAGCGTCGCTCTTGGCGCTGGGCAGTAGCGGGGCGTCGGCGTCCTAGGATCGATGGCCCGGCGCCGATCATTCCGGCGGTCCGCTCCGAAGATGTCCGTTCAGACCGCCTCACCGAGCGCCTTGCGCCCAGCGGCGCCCGGTCTTTGCGCCTTGCGCCTCCTGCAATCGATTGGCCCGCTCGAAGGCGTGAAGCGGATGCGCCACTTCGTGCCCTGAACCTTGAGCGCCAGCATGTTCCAGCTCGTCGTCGACGAGATCTTCCATCTGACGTCCGCGACTGCCACGTCAGCACCTCGACGGGTCCGGTCCTCCGTGGCCCCGCTTCCCGCGGGTGGGTCGAGCAGTAGGCCAGATAGCTCAGTCGTCCGAGAGGAGCTCCGAGATCACCGCGAGCACGACGGCGTCTCCGCGCATCAGCGTCGCTCGGGTGTCCGCGTCCATGGCGAAGCCGCGGTGCACGATGGCCAGCTTCTCGACCGCCTGCGTCCAGTAGTCGTCGATCGTCATCTCAGTGCTGCGGCTGACGCCGAAGTAGTCGTCGTAGTCGCTGAGTGCCTGCTCCCCGTGGACCACGGTGCCGATGTACTTCCGGTAGTCGAACTGTCCCGACCGCCTCGGCGTCCTGGGAGTCGAGGATCTCCGCGTAGGCCAGGCGCCAGTGATCGTCGACGATCGAATGCGAGTACTCCCATCCTGCCCCTCGGGAGACGATCGAGCGATCGCCGGTCACGGCGGGTCCGGGGACCTCAAAGCGCGCGTAGCGCTTGGTGCCATGTGCAGCAGATCACCGGGGCAGGGCCACTCGTAGCGGTTGGCGGGCTCGCGGGCAGGCTTCGGCTGCCGCGAGCAGCAGCCGCGCTGCAGGGTCCGCGAGACCGTCGCGTGTGGCCGGCCGACGACGCCACTGATCAGCCGTGGGCCCCAGCCCAGCCGTGGGCCCCAGCCGGTGTGGTTGCGGACCGCGCAGATCCGCGCCTGCTCGTCGGCGGCCAGCTCGCTGGGCGAGCGCCGCGGCCGGCTCGAGCGATCGGCCAGGCAGCTGAGTGTCTGCCGCTCGGCATCGGTGGCCTGCCTCCAGCGCTGCCACCACTTGTTCGCCGTCGCCGGCGAGACGCCAAAGCAGCGGGCGGCAGCCCGTTGGCCCTCGCTCTCGACAGCCTTGATGAGCTCGTGGCGGCCGGCCAGTCCGAGACGGGCATTACGGTGGATCTTCATCCGGGTCGTCCTTGGTTGTGAGCTAGACACCCACAGCCTCTCGGCGGATCCGGATGGTCCTTTCGGCTCGACCGCCTCTCAGGTGTTCACAACGTGTCTGGGCGGGTCAGCTAGACGCCCGCTCCTGCGTGCTCCGGCGCTACAGATCCGCGGCGCTTGCCAACCGAGCGCGCGTAGACGGCCGCTCAACCAGAAGGTAGGCGGTGATAAACGCGGCGATCGTCACTCCCGCCGCGATCCAGAAGACGGCCGCGAAGCTCCCAGTCGCCACCAACACCGAGCCGAGGATCGCGACCGCGAGCGTGCCACCGAGCGTTCGTGTCATCGCCGCGACCCCGGCGGTCTCGCCGCGGCTTTCTGCCGGCACCGCGTTCATGATCGCCGTCTGCGGCGGGGAGAAGAAGAAGCTCAGCGAGAGCCCGTAGACAAAGAACCCCGGGGCGAGGAGCACGTAGCTGTCCGTCGGGACGAAGATCGCCAACCACACCAAGCTCGCGATCATCGCCACGAGCCCGGCCAGCATCGGCATGCGAGGGCCGTGGCGGTCGGTCAGCCGCCCGGCCAGAATCGCCGTCAGCGGCAGTCCAACGGTCGCCGCCAGGAGCGCGGCGCCGGCCTCGAGCGCCGAGAACCCGAGGTCGTCCTGCAGATAGAGCGCGCCGAAGAGCAGCACGGCGATCTTCGTGAACTGGCCGCAGAAGTAGACGAGGTCGGAGCCGGCCACGGTGGGGATTCGCACCAGGCTCAGATTGATCAGCGGGTCGCGGGCGCGCTCCTCGGCGCGGACGAACGTCGCCAGCCCGACGCCGGAAAGCGCAAACAACCCGAGCACCGACGCCGAGGTCCAGCCCCAGTCCGGCGCCTGCATCAGGGCCAGGACGAGCGGCACCAAGAAGACGAGGAGCAACCCGAGGCCCACGGTGTCGAATGACGGTCTTCGGGCGCGGGCCGGCTCGGGCTCGCGCCAGGCCAGCGCCACGATCAGCGCCGTGGCGGCGACGATCGGGAGGCTCGCGTAGAAGAGCCAGCGCCAGGAGGCAAGGTCGGTCACGACGCCGGCGACGAGAGGCGTCCAGAGGTTGAACGTTGTGCCCACAAGACCGTAGATACCGAAGGCGATGCCTCGCTGCTTGGCCGGGAACGCGATCCCGATCATCGCGATCCCGATCGCAAACAGGGTCGCCGTACCGAGTCCCTGGATTACCCGCCCGGCGAGGATCGTCACGCTCGACTGCGCGAGGGCGACAACGAGCGTCCCGACCGCCAGGACTACCGCACCGCCGACATACACGGGTCGGTGTCCGACGATGTCGCCGAGGCGCCCGCCCGCCGCGACAGATGCGGTCAGGGCCAGCACGTAGGCACTGACGACCCACTGCGAGAGCGTCGGCGACATGCCGAACTCGTCGCGTATCGTCGGCAGCGCGACGCCGATCATCGTCTCGTCAAGCACGACGACGATGAGCGACATCCCCGCGGCGGCGAGGATCCACCAGCGGCGGTTGTCATCGTCGATTCTGAGCCGGCCCCTCATCGGCGCCGGCGGAGCTTGGGCATCGTCGCCAGTACCCACCGTCAGCCTTGCGCTGCTGGTCGCCCCGACCCGAGCCGAGATACCGTGCGCCGGTCCCCTGAGCGCGCCGGGCGCACCGAGGAGCACGGACGGAGACCGCCGCTCCTCACTGCCGGGGCGCGGATGCTCCGAGAGGGTCGACAGCTCATCTCAGGTACCAGATTCGTATTCGGGGCAGCGCCCCCAGATGAGCCCTGTCCCTCGTCTTTTTCTTGAGCCGGAACTTCTTCTTCGCAGTCGCGTCGCCGCCGACGCCGTCGTCGCAGGTCGTGGATCGCGCTGGCGCTCAGCTGAGCCTTCAGCTCGATCGCCAGCGGCCCCTAGTGGAAGACGCCTTGCGGCGGCGACGATCGAGCCGCCGGGCAGCTGGGCGGCGCCTTGAGGGCGCTTGGTGCCCTCAAGTGTCGACGTAGCGAGCCTCGAGCTCGGGAATCCGGGCCCGGATCCTCTCGATGCCCGACTCGAGGCTCGACAGGTGGGTGGCGTCCGTGGCCAACTCCTTTGACGGGAGCGCCTGGAGCTGGATCTTCCGCTCGAGCTTGTTCGTCTCGGGGTCGAGCCGGGAGTAGAAGTCCTCGAGTGCCTCGTCGAGCACGCCGCTCTCTCTCTCAAATCGCCGAGCCCGCGCCACAGCACCCACTCGATCAGCTTCATCGCCTCGTCCGCCTCCGCGCTCCCGCGAGCATCGGCGGAATCGAGCACCGCCGGAATCTCGACCCGCTGGTAACGGAGCCTCGATCGATACTCGACCCGGCTGACGGGAACGGCCGCCTCGGCAGCCGCGGCGTCGATCAACGGCACCGGGGAGGGAATCACGTCGCTGCCGTATCTCTCCCGCAGCGCTGCGACGCTGTCCGGAGGCGGGGGCTCGTGCAGGAACACTGCCACGCCCCCGATTCCCAGCCCCTCGACGAGCGCCGTCACGAACGCAACGACGGCCGACTCCGAGGGGGCGTAGTAGAGCAAGTGCGACGTGAGCGCCAGGTCCATTTCCGAGACCGAGGTCTCGCCCGGCCTGAACGCGTCGCCAATCTCGATCTCGGTCGAGGCGAGGTTCGGATCCGCGGAGAGCCGATCTCTGGCGGTGGCACCGAGGGCCTCGCTGGCCTCGATCCCTTGAACGTGGATCTTGCGGCCGGTGGACTGGAGGATCGCGGCCGCGACGTCAGCGGCCTGCGCCCCTTCGCCGATCCCGGGAAAGAGCACCCTGATCGGGCCCTCGCCGTCACCTGAAAGGATCTCGTCGGCAACGAGATCGGTGATTAACGTGTTCACGATCTCGGCCTCCATCGCCTTCTGCTTGGTCGCCCGCAGAAACACCAAGAACCCCGCGCCCGCATCGAAACTCATCGGCACGCCCCGAATCCGCGGTTGGTAGTTGCTCGTACGGTCGGAACCGTACTCGCCTGACCACCTCGTGGGCGGCCCGTTGAGTACCCGGCGGGCGTGGTCGTCGTCGAGGCGCGCTGGTCCTCGCCATGGCGGGGCGTCGCAAAGACGGCGAGTTCGTCATGATCCGAAAGTCTGCCAAGCGCAGGACAGATCTGCCCAGAGAGGAGATCACCAATGGCCACGAGCCACGTATCCCGAGATCAGCTGTCGGTCGAGCAGACGGGCGACTACCAGGCACGCAGGGCCGAGTTGCCCGACGGCTACACGGTCAGCTTCGAGCTCATGCCAGCTGGGACGGGAGGACCCGAGCTGTACAAGGGTCTGCCCGAGGATGCCTGCCAAACCCCGCACTGGGGCTACCTTTTCAAGGGCAGGTTCAAGGTCACCTACACCGATGGAAGCGAGGATGTTGTCTCGGGCGGGGAGGCCTACTACCTGCGAGCGGGACACATCTACGAGGTTCTCGAGGATTGCGAGTCGGTGGAGTTCAGCCCCACGGGTGAGTGGCGGCAGACCGCCGAGCAGATGACGAAGAACGCGGCGGCGGCGGGCGGGTAGCCACCCGTCCCGCCGGCCGCCCTAAGGCGGGCGGTCCTCCCGAGGCCGTTTCTCGTCTACGGGAGCAACCATCGGAGAAGGGGCACTCCGCGCCGGCAGTGTCGCACTTGGCGCGGAGGGATAGCGCCGATCGGCATCGAGCTCGCTCGGAACGCATTCGTCAGCGAATGCTGATGCGCGCAGTGAGCCGAGCCCGGTGGCGGGATCGTACCCGGGCTACGCCGCGCACCCGGTAGGCGTCTTGCCGTTCTTCGAGTCGGGCTTCTGCGAGCTCGTGCCGGAGCCAACGTCCAAGAAGAGAGAGTCGGATGCGCCGACCCGCTGGCCCAGGGTCGAGTGCCGCTTAGCCACGAATTCCGACACTCCCGGCGCCGAGCGTCGCTGCTGGCGCGACGCGGGAGCGTGGCGGTGCGGGATCGAGCAGGCGCGAAGAGCCCGAAGGCTGATAGCGGCCTCTACCTCGCAGCGCGAAAGGAGAGCAGGTGTCGCTCTGGTGGTTGAAGGATTCGTCGCAGAAGGACGGCTGTCGGCCTTCGGCGTTGAGCATCGGCGACCCACGACGATGACCTCGAGCACCGTCTCCGACAGCAGCATCAGCCCCCCACCTCCAGCGGGGGCGGGATTTGAACCCGCGACCTCCGGGTTATGAGCCCGGTCCTGCCCCGGATTCGGCCGAGACCGGGATGCTACGGCTCCAAGGCGAGGGCCAGCGCTCGGATCCAGGGTGCCTTGGCACTTTGGGGACCTGCGCTATTGACACTCCCAATCGTCGACGTGGTAGCCGTCCTCACCAAAGGGCCTGGTGGCGCTGTCGGGGTAGTACAGCCAGAACTGGAGATAGAGGTTCCCGGCACGCTCGCCGCCACAATCCATGCCCTCCGGGTAGGGCTGCGCCCGGCAG
>CAXMST010000180.1:0-3134 GCA_964196325.1 uncultured Acidimicrobiia bacterium | reverse complement strand
CCGAGACATCCGCCCACATCATCGAGAGCGTCGCGATCAAGAACGCATGAGGGTCGGTGTCGGTGGATAGCGAGGTGATCCTTGTGGTCGTGACTGGCTGGTCTTCGATTTCACCAACGGCTTCCACGACGCGGCCAACGTCGTCGCGACATCGATCTCCACGCACGCGCTCTCGCCGCGGCTTGCCGTCGCAAGCGCCGCGGTGCTCAACTTCGTTGGGGCCTTCATCTCGCTCGAGGTCGCCGCGACGGTGGCCCAGGACATCGTCCAGGGCTTTGCCGCGCAGGGCGCCGGCGCGGCGACCATCCTCGCTTCGACCAGCTTCGGCTTCCCGCTCTCTACTACTCAGGTGATCTCGGGCTGAGTGGTCGGAGCCGGAGCCGGGCGCCGGCTCTCGGCCGTGCACTGGGGCGTCGCCGGCAACCTCGTCACGGCTTGGCTGCTGACTCTGCCCGCGGCAGCCGCGGTTGGCGCCGCGGTCTACGGCTTCACGAGCATCTTCGGCAGCGGCGTCGTCGGGACCGTGCTTACGTTCCTGCTTGCTGTGGCCGCGGGGCTGTGGCTCTCCAACAGACGGCTTTGCGAGGGCCAGCCGGTGCCCCAGTCATGAGCGGCCTGATCCTGGCTACGGTCGTCGACTGGGGCGCTCTGGCGAAGACGGCACTCGCCGCGCTCGTCGCCGGTACCGGGATCACGCTCGCCTTCCCGCTCGCCATTTTCGGCACCGCCCAGGCCGCCGATCTGCGCCGGGACGGGCGGCGCACGTCGGCGGGGCTGGCGCTGGCCCTGGGGCTGATCGCGCTCGCGGTCTCACTGGCCGGGGTCGCCGCCGGCCTGATTGCCGTGATCAACGGCTGAGATTGTCGAGAGTGCGCCCCGCCGCTCCTCGCGCCCGCCGATCCGCCACCATGTCCGGTGCATGCCGGTTCACCTGCGCAACGCCGCGATCGTCGCCCTGCTGGCGCTCGTCCTGACGGTCGCGCCGGGCAGCGACAACTTCGTCACGGCGTTGTTCACGGCGTTGACCCTTGCCTTCGTCACCGCCATCGGCCTACTCGGGGCGCAGTTCTGGAAGCGCAACAGCTTGACCCGGGATCTGATGACCGAGCGTCAGCGGGTGGTCTTCTACGGGGCGATCGGGACGATCGCGCTGATGATCGCCGGGATGGACGAGCTGCTCGACACGGGGCCGGGGGTGGTGGCCTGGTTCGTGCTGGTCGGCCTCTCCGGCTACCTGATCTACACGACCTGGCGCGAGGCCAACAGCTACTAGATCAGTCCGCCTGGGTGGGGGCAATTCGGCCCGCTCGGGTCAGCGAATTCTCACTGTCGGTATCCCAGGCGTGCGTTTTCCGCGCCTAGCCTCGCGGCATGCGCCCCAGATCGCCAGAGCGCTCCGGCGGCCAGGCGGCCGTCGCCTTCCTCGGGACCCTGCCGGCCCTGCTTGCGTCGGCGCTGATCCTGGCTCAGGCGGCGGTGGTCGGCTACACGGCCTGGTCGGCCGCGGGCGCAGCTCGGGCCGCCGCACGGGCAGGCCTGGTCGGCGATAGCGAGTCGGTGGCTCAGGCTGCACGAGCCGCGCTTCCGGCTGCACTTGCGGATCGCGGTCGGGTTGAGGTCGAGATCGAGGGCCGCGGCGGGGGCGCGGTCCGGGTCGTGGTGCGGGCGCCGCGCCTGGCGCCCTTGCTGCCCACGTTCGAGGTCAGCGGCAGCGCGGCGCTCAATCCCGAGGCCGGCGATGCGCCGGGCTAGGGGCAGCCGAGGAGGAAGCCGGCAACTCGGCCAGGCTCAGCTGGAGTTGGTAGCGATGATCCCGGTTCTCGTCGGGGTCGGTCTCGCGCTCCTGCAGCTGATGGCGTTCGGGTATGCCCAGTCCCTGGCGGATGGCTCCGCCGAGGCGGGGGCCGTGGCGATCGCCGCGGGTCGCGAAGGGGAGGCGGCCGCCCGCGCGGCGCTGCCCGGCTGGGGGCGCGGGACGGTCGATGTCGAGGTTGACGGAGGGCGGGTTGAGGTCGCGCTTACAGCGCCGGCCCTGCTGCCCGGGTTGGGCGATCGGCTCGTCGCGCGTTCCGTTGCCTGGGTCCGAGCACCCGCGGGGACCGTGGCCGGTGGTTGAGCGCTCGCCCTTGGTCTTGGTCAGCGCCGGGCCCGATGTCGGCTCGGCCGCCGCCGAGGCGGCTGTGATCGCGGTAGTTGCCGCCGAACATTCCGAGGGCCGTCACGCGCTGCTGATCGACCTTCTCGCGAGTCGGGCTCCCCGGCCCACGATCCTCGCCTCCCAGGCTGCCCGCGGAGCGGCCGCCGCGCTTGCCGCCGGGCCGACCGAGGGTGGGGGTGAGCCGACCGTGGCCCGAGGGCGGATCTGTGTCTGCTGTCCCGGCCCCTCGACCCCGAGCGAGCGCATTGAAGAGCTCGCGTTGGGGTTTGCGGGCGCCGTCACCGTCCACGCGCCGCCGGCTCGCTTCGTCGAGCTGCTGGAGCTGACTCCGTCGCTCGTCGTCCTTCGTGTCGAGCGATCCACAGGCCCGGCACTCGCCGGCGCGGCGGCGATCGAGCTCAGGCGCCTCGGAGTGGCGGTCAAGATCTGGACTCGGCGGCCGGGGCTTCTGCAAGCCCGAAGGGCGCTGGCGGGAGTTGACCCCGGCGGTGAGACGGCCGCGCGAGCTAGGCGGGCTGTGGCGCTGGCCGGGCTCCAGCGCCCCCGGTCACGCCGTCAGGCCTCGAACGCCGTTCGTGGCGAGGGGGCCGGCGCGATCCTGACCAGCCTGCGCCGTTCCGAGGGCGGCCAGGCGCTGCCGATGACGCTCGGGCTGATCACCGTGGTCCTTGTGTTTGCGGCGGCGCTGGTGGCGATCGGCGGCGGTGTCACGGCCAAAGGCCGCCTGCAACGGGCCGCCGATCTCGCAGCGCTCTCAGCTGCCCGCTCGATGCGAGACGACCTGCCGCGCCTGTTCGAGCCCGCCGTGGTGAACAACAGGCCGAACCCCCTTCACCTGCCGCGGGTGGACTACTTGAGGCGGGCCGAGCAGGCCGGCCGCGAGGCGGCAGCGCGCAACGGGCTCCCGTCGGGATCGCTCGAGATCCGGTTTCCCGACCGCGACTCGCTCGCGCCACTTCGGGTCCAGGTGCACGCT
>CAXMST010000179.1:0-3772 GCA_964196325.1 uncultured Acidimicrobiia bacterium | reverse complement strand
ACCTCCGGCGGCGAGGGGCGCGAGGAGCTGATCAAGCTCAGTCACGATCGCAAGATCGAGATCCCGAAGCAAAGCGGCCGCTGCGTGGCCTAGCGGCCGGTCAGTAGTAGTTCCCAGAACGCCGTTCGTCCGCCTGGAGGCTGGGGGTGTCAAACCCCCGGGCTCCGGGCGACGGCCGGATGAAGCCCACCGAACCTCCTCCACAACTCCTCCCGCCCACGTTCACGACTTCTCCACTTCGTCTTCCTACCGTGGTGAGCATCGAAAGTTGTCAACCAAGGAAGGTCGAAATGAGACATCGTGAAGGCCCGAACCAAGAGAGCGTGGGGCCACTGGGGCGCTTCGCTCGCGGGATCGGACTGCTGCTGCTGGCGCCGATCGCGTTCGTCGTCGGGATCCTGTTGCTCCCGTTCGCGCTGATCGCTCGGCTGCTCGGGTTCAAGCCCGGCAAGCACTTCGCCCGCCACCGCTCTGGCGGTGGAGGTCGGGGCTGCCGACGAAGAGGGGAGCCGGGCCAGGAACCCGGGGACGCCCCGACCACCGCGCAGGCCTGAGACAGGCCGGAGGTGGTTGTTTGGAAGCGAGGCGCCGCGGCGCCTCGCTTCTACGTTCCCTCGCGGCTGCCAGGTTCTACGAGCTCGGTCTACGATCGTCGGAGTGAGGCGCGCGCGATGAAAACGATCCTCGTTGTCGACGATGAGCCGGAGATCGTCCTGCTGCTCAGCGACTACCTCAAGGACGCGGGCTTCGCGGTCGTGAGCGGCGCCGACGGACAGGCCGCCCTCGAGCTGGCCCGCAGACACCGACCCGATCTGGTCGTGCTCGACCTGGGGCTGCCGGTGATGGACGGGCTCGAGGTCACGCGGACGCTGCGGCGCGACTCCGCGGTGCCGATCCTGATGCTGACGGCGCGAGGCGACGAATCCGACAAGCTCATCGGCCTGGAGCTCGGCGCCGACGACTACCTGACCAAGCCGTTCAGCCCGAAGGAGCTGGTTGCACGCGTCCGCGCCGTCCTGCGGCGAACCGAGGGCGCACACGACTCGGTCGAGATGATTCGCGCCGCGGACGTCGTGCTCGACCTCGCCAAGATGACGACGACCGTAGGGGGGGAGCGGGTCGATCTGACGCCGACCGAGTTCCAGTTGCTCTCCACGCTTGCCCGGCAACCGGGGAGAGTATTCACGCGTTCTCAGCTGCTCAACGCCGTGCAGGGGGTCTCGTTCGAGACCTACGAGCGCGCGGTCGACGCGCACGTAAAGAACATCCGCCGAAAGATCGAGCCGGACTCGCGCGCCCCCCGCTACATAGTCACGGTGTTCCGAGTCGGCTACCGGTTTGCCGACGAGCCGAGCCCCGCAGACGCAGCCGCACTCGGGGACCATCGGAGCAAGGAGCCGGACCGATGAGAGGGGCCGAGCGGGGTCGACCGCCTCGGCACGGCCCACCCGGTCGACGTCGCCGTCCGCCGGCTCGAGTCATGTGGCGCTACGGCGCGATGTTCGCGGCCTTCTTGCTGGTCGCCGGGGGGCTGATCGCGGCCGGGGTCTGGGCCCTTGCGACCGCCGTCGGTGTCGGGTCGCCGTCGGGGGGGTTGCGCGGGGCAGCGATCGGCGTGCTCGTGATCGGCGTGCTCGGACTCGTCGCACTGAGCCGGATCGCGCGTCGAACCGCTGCCCCGGTTGGCGCCCTGATCGAGGCGGCGAGCCGGATCGAGGACGGCGACTACGCAGCCCGGGTTCCCGAGCGGGGGCCGGGCGAGCTGCGCCGCCTGGCGCGGACCTTCAACGGGATGAGCGAGCGGCTCGAGCTGGTCGACGCCGGGCGGCGCGCCTTCCTCGCGGACGTCGCCCACGAGCTGCGCACGCCGCTCACCGTGATCAGAGGGCGGGTCGAAGCCATGCTGGACGGCGTCCACCCCCGCGACGACGAGCAACTCGGATCGGTGCTGGCGCACGCCATTGTGCTGGAGCGGCTGGTCGAGGATGTGCGTACGGTCGCGCTTGCGGAGACCGGGAGCCTGGAGCTCAGGCGGGAGCCAATCGAGGCGACGCTCCTGCTGAACGAAAGCGCCGCCGACTTCGCCGGCGCCGCGACTCGAGAGGGCATTGCCCTTCAGGTCGAGGTGAGCGCCGAGCTTCCGGCGCTTGACGTCGACTCCGCGCGCATCCGGCAGGTGCTGGTCAACCTGCTCGCCAACGCCCTTCGGTATACCCAAAGCGGGGACACGATCACCTTGAGCGCCGGGCCCGGGGGCGAGGGCGTCTCGGGTCGCGACGCCGGCTCCGGTACGACGCTCAGTGCCGTCGCCATCGAGGTCCGCGACACCGGCTCGGGGGTGGACGAGGCGCTGCTCGAGCGAGTGTTCGAGCGCTTCGCAAAGGGCGGCGACTCACCCGGCGTCGGCCTCGGACTCGCAATTGCCCGAGACATCGTCGAGGCGCACGGCGGCACGATCGTCGTCGAGAGCGTCGCCGGCGAGGAGACGGCCGTTCGCATGCTGCTCCCTACCGCCGCTTGACCGAAGTCCGGCGCCGGCGAGTTCAGTACCCGTCGGGGGCGGAACGTCCTCCTCTTCGCCGGATCCACCCTCGAACTCACCGTAGGACTCTGACAATCGACGACCGATAGTTTGGTCGCGATGAACCGTCCGCTTGCCGATCGCCTCGAGCTCGTCAACCCGACTCTGATGAGGACGCTGACACGCGGCGTACTCGCCTTGCCGCGACCGATCAGGCGCTCCATCCTTAGCTCTGCCTTCACTCGTGCACAGGACGCTTTCAATCGCCGCGACCTCGAGGTCGTCTTTGCGGCTTTCTCCCCGGAGTTTGAATACGCCCCACCACCGCCACTCCCCGACGCCGGCAGATCAAGGGCAGGGACGAGGTCCGTCGATACTGGGAGGCGATCTTCGCACGTTTCGATGAGAACCGGATCGAGAACCTCGAACTCGTCGAGAGCAGTCGCGGAATGGTCCAGCGCATCGCTTTGCCATCCGTCGGCGTCTACTGGCCTGCCCGCCGCTAGCGTCACACCCAGATCAGGGCTGCAGGCGGGCGCTCAGCGACTCGAGGGTCGTCGGCCCGATTCCCGGGACGGCGTCGAGCTCCTCGATCGCGCCGATCCCGCCCTGCTCGTCGCGGAAAGCGATGATCTTCTCGGCCGTGATCGGTCCGATTCCATCGATCTGCTCGAGATCGGCGACCACGGCCGAGCCGAGGCTGATCGGCCCATCCTCGGCCCCGGCGCCGACGCCCACCGCGGCGGCCCCGTCGACAGCAGCGGCACCGGGAACGACAACCTGCTGGCCGTCGCTGAGCCGAGCCGCCAGGTTGATCCCGTCCGGCTCGGCCCGTCCCGTCGGACCACCGGCCCGCTCGATCGCCTGGCTCACGCGGGCGCCAGTCGGCAGCCGGTACACACCGGGTTTGCGAACCATGCCGGCGACATGCACGACCAGATCGCCTGAGCCGGCACCCGCCTCGGCCCCGCCGTCGCCAACCGGCTCTGCGGCCAGCTCGATACCGGCGTCGGCCTCACCGGCTCCCGCCGCTGCCTGCCCGTCACCGCGCATGGCCCTGACGCCGAGTAGCAGCAACACCACCGCAAGCGCCGCGTATACGGCCAGCCGGGCCCCGCTCAATCCAGCCGGCACCCCGGCTCACCGCCGATCAACTCGATCCCCTCGCGACCCACGGCCCGAGGATCGAGCGCGCTGGCGCCGGCGTGTGAGTCCGGCTGTGACCAATCGGCACGGCCGGAGTGTCGAAAG
>CAXMST010000178.1:0-10266 GCA_964196325.1 uncultured Acidimicrobiia bacterium | reverse complement strand
CGTGGCACCTGTGATCGCGGGGGCCGCGAGGGCTGCCTGAGCCGATCGGCGACCCCGGCTTGCGCTGGCTGACACGAAGTGGAATAACACTATGAGAACCCGCCCACCATTTCCCAGGAGGGAACCCAAATGGCTCACTTCATTTTGCTCACGAACCTGACCACCGACGGGGTCAGGACGATGAAGAACAACCCCGCACGGATCACCGAGGTGAACGCTGAGATGCAGCAGATCGGGATCAAGGTTCTGCATCAATGGGCGACGCTCGGCGAATACGACTTCATCAGCGTGATCGAAGCGCCAGACGCCGAGACGATGGCCCGGGCCTCAGTCGAGCTCGCCTCGCGCGGAACCACCACGAACCGCACGCTGACGGCGATTCCCGCCGAGGACTTCGCGTCCGGGCTCTAGCCCGACCGCCCGCCACCAAGTGAAGGTTCTCGTCGTAGGTAGCGGTGGCCGCGAGCATGCGATCGTCCGGGCGCTGGCTGGATCTCGGCACACCCCGGAGCTGCTGTGTATGCCGGGCAACGTCGGTATCGCCGGCGAGGCTCGCCTGATCGCCGGTGACGGCGATGCCGCCGCGATCGTCTCCGCTGCCGTGGCCGAGCGGGTCGATCTGGTCGTGGTCGGACCGGAGGCACCGCTGGTCGCCGGTGTGGTCGACGCGCTCGAGGAGGCGGGGATACCGGCCTTTGGGCCGAATGCCGCGGCGGCCCAGCTCGAGGGCTCCAAGCTCTATGCCAAGCAAGCGATGCAGGAGGCCGGCGTTCCGACCGGCGGGCACGTCGTCCTTGCCAACCGTGACCAGGCCCTGGCCGAGATCAGCCGCAGCTCCTACCCAGCGGTGCTCAAAGCTGACGGGCTCGCTGCCGGCAAGGGTGTAATCATCGCGGTCAGCGAGAAGGAGGCGCGCGGAGCTGTCGAGATCTTCTTCACGGAGCAGCGCTTCGGCGAGACCACCGTCGTACTCGAGGAGCACCTGGAGGGTGAGGAGTTGTCGCTGCACGCACTGTGCGACGGTGAGAACGTGGTCGCACTCGCGCCCGCCCAGGACTACAAGCGGATCTACGAGGGCGGTCGCGGCCCGAACACCGGCGGAATGGGCAGCTACTCGCCCGTACCCGGAATCGAGAGCGAGCGGCTCGACGAGCTGGCAGACCTCGTCTGTCGGCCGATCGTCGAGCTCATGGCAAGGCGCGGGACGCCGTTTCACGGAGTCCTCTACGCGGGCCTGATGATGACCGCGGACGGACCGAAGGTGCTCGAGTACAACGTCCGCTTCGGCGACCCGGAGACCCAGGCCGTGTTGCCGCGGCTGCGCTCCGATCTGGTCGACCTCTGCCTGGCCGCCCGTGAGCCAGGCGGCCTCGCCGGCATGACCGCTGAGTTCTCCCCCGAGTGGGCCGTCTCCCTGGTCCTTGCCTCGGCCGGCTACCCCGAGAGCCCGAGGAAGGGAGACCCGATCACGGGAATCGAGGCGGCCGAGGCGCTCGGCGCCGCGGTCACCCACGCCGGCACCGCGGAGCGCGATGGTGAGCTCGTCACTACCGGCGGCCGCGTGCTCAGCGTGACCGGGCTCGGGGACGGTCCCGCCAGCGCCCGCAGGCGGGCGTACGATGCGGCCGACAGAATCAACTTCGAGGGACGGCAGCTGCGCGGGGATATCGCGCTACGAGCCGTCGAACGCGTAGGAGCGTGACGCCCAAGATGACCCAGAGCCCAGGTGAGAGCGAGACCGAGGCCATGCCCAACGTGGAAACCGCGTTCGAGGAGATCGAGGTCGAGCAGCCTCTGGTCGGAATCATCATGGGCTCAGCCAGCGACAAGGAGACGATGCGCAAGGCCGGGATCGCGCTCGAGGAGGCCGGGATTCGCTACGAGGTTCGGGTGATGAGCGCGCACCGCACACCGGATATGGTCGCCGAGTACTGCAAGATGGCGAAGACCCGAGGGCTGCGGGTGATCATCGCCGGCGCCGGACTGAGCGCGGCGCTGCCCGGGGTGGCCGCCGCGCACACGGAGTTGCCGGTAATCGGCGTACCGGTCTCCGCCGGCACCCTGGGCGGGCTCGACGCACTGCTCTCGATCGCACAGATGCCGCCGGGCGTGCCGGTCGCCGCGGTGGGCATTGACAACGCCAAGAACGCCGGCATTCTCGCCGCCCGCATCATCAACGGGTGATCGGTCGCTACACACGAGAGGCGATCGGTTCGATCTGGACCCAGCGCCGCAGGTTCGAGAGCTGGCTCGAGGTCGAGTTGGCGGTGCTCGACGCCCTGGTCGCTGAGGGCGTCGTGCCCAGCGAGGATGCCCGCGCCTGCCGCGAGCGGGCCACATTCACGGTCGAGGCGGTCGAGGAACGCGAGCGGACCACCAACCACGATCTCGCCGCCTTCGTGGACGTCGTCGGGGAATCGATCGGGGAGCCGGGTCGCTGGCTGCATTACGGGTTGACCTCCTCCGACGTGCTCGACACGGCGCTCGCCACCCAACTGGTCGAGGCGGGCACGATCGTGATCACCGGCGCCCGTGATTTCCGCGACGCTCTGATCGGCCGAGCACTCGAGCATCGCGAGACCGTCTCGGTCGGCCGCACCCATGGAATCCACGCCGAGCCGACCAGCTTCGGCCTGCGGCTCGCCGGATTCGCCTTCGAGGCCGATCGCAACGTGGAGCGCCTGCGCCGGGCGTTCGAGCAGGCCGCGATCGGCAAGCTCTCGGGCGCAGTCGGCACCTACGCGTCATTGCCCCCCTCGGTCGAGCGCCGGGTTATGGAAGCGCTGGGCCTACGGCGTGAGGACGCCTCGACCCAGGTCGTGCCGCGGGATCGCCACGCGGAGCTGCTCAGCGCGATTGCGCTCGCGGCGGCCGGTCTGGAGCGCTTCGCGACCGAGATCCGCAACCTCCAGAGGACTGAGGTGCGCGAGGTCGAGGAGCCGTTCGCGGCCGGTCAGAAGGGCTCCTCGGCGATGCCCCACAAGCGCAACCCGATCACCACCGAGCGGATCACGGGCCTGGCCCGGGTGATGCGGGGCTACGCCCAGGCCGGCCTGGAGAACGTGGCGCTGTGGCACGAGCGCGACATCTCCCACTCGGGCGCCGAGCGGGTGATCCTCCCTGATTCGACGATCGGGATCGACTACATGCAGCACCTGGGGCGCCGGGTCGCGAGCGAGATGGTCGTGCACAAAGACCGGATGCGGGAGAACCTCGAGCTCACCTACGGTGCGGTCTATTCGCAGCGGGCGCTGACCGCGCTGCTCGACGCCGGGGTCGGCCGCGATCAGGCCTACCGGGTCATTCAGGTCAACGCGCAGCGGGCCTGGGACTCGCGCACCCCCTTCCGTGACCTGCTTGCGGAAGCGATCGCCGGGGACGAGGAACTGCCCGAGATCGACCTCGACGCAGTCTTCGACCCGAGCGCCTACCTGCGCAACGCCGGCGAGGTTTTCGAGCGGCTCGAGCGGCTCGCCGCCGGCTAATCGGGAGCCGAGCGGCTGGAAAGTCGCTCCTTGCGGCGAATCGATCCGATCGGGCCCAATCCGCGCTCGCCCACATTGGTAGGTTCGTGACATGGCATCAACCCTGAGCGATTTGACCCTGCACTCGAGCGGCAAGGTGCGCGAGATCTACCACTCCGAGGAGGACCTGATCATGGTCGCCTCCGATCGCATCAGCGCCTACGACGTGATCCTCCCCGACCCGATTCCCGACAAGGGCCGGGTCCTGACCCAGATGTCGATCTACTGGTTCGAGACGACCAAGGAGATCGTTCCCAATCATCTTCTCGACGAGGCGGTCCCGCCTGAAGTCGAGGGACGCGCGATCCGGGTTCGGAAGCTCTCGATGTATCCGGTCGAGTGCGTGGTCCGCGGCTACATCACCGGCTCGGGCTGGCGCGAGTACCAGGACACAGGCTCTGTCTGTGGAATCGCGCTTCCCGCCGGGCTGCGCGAGTCCGAGCGTTTGCCGGAGCCGATCTTCACGCCCGCGACGAAGGCCGAGATCGGCGACCACGACGAGAACATCGACTTCGACAGTGCCGCGGAGGCCGTCGGCTCACGCGCGCTGATGGACGATCTCAGGTGGATCTCGATCGAGCTCTACGAGCATGCCGCGGCACGGACCCTGCAGCGCGGGATCATCCTCGCCGACACGAAGTTCGAGTTCGGTTCCAGCGCCGGGGCCGAGATCGTGCTCGGCGACGAGGTGCTGACTCCGGACTCCTCGCGCTTTTGGCCGGCCGACGAGTACGAGCCCGGCCGCGGCCAGCGCAGCTTCGACAAGCAGTACGTTCGCGACTGGCTGGATCAGTCCGGCTGGGACCACTCGCCGCCGGCCCCGAAGCTGCCCGCCGACGTGGTCGGAAGCACCTCGGACCGCTACCGCGAAGCCTATGAGCGAATCACCGAGCGCACATTGAGGCAGGGCTGAGCTGGGCGCCACCGAGGGCTTCTCCCGCACCAAGCTGGACCCGGATTCGCCGGAACGCTTCTACGGGCTGCGCGCGCAGCTTGGGGTCGAGGCTTTTGGCCTCAACCAGATGATCCTGCAACCCGGCCAACGCGGACGCGTTCACCGACACGCGCGTCAGGAGGAGGTCTACCTGGTGGCCGAGGGCACCCTGACCGTCTCGGTGGAGCAGGACGAGCAGGTTCTGAGCGCCGGTGAGCTGATCAGGGTGCCGGCCGCCTCGCGGCGGCAGCTGATCAACGGCTCCACCGAGCCGGTGCTGTTCGTCGCGATCGGGGGCGCCGGCCGGCACGAGGGTCGCGACGGCGAGGCATTCGCGAGCTGGGAGGACGATCAAGGCGCGCCGCCGGCGGAGGTGCCGATGCCCGAAGACCTGCACCCCGGCCCGAACGCCTGAGTCAGCTCCAGCAGAGGGAGGGCTAACCTGCCCGTCCATGACGATCTTCATCCAAGGCATGCGGCGCTCGGGGACGACGATCCTCTACGACGCCCTGCTGGAGGACCCTGAGCTCAAGTGCTTCTACGAGCCATTTCGGGAGAATACCGAGACGCCGGGAGGGGGAAGCGGCGCCCGGGAGAGCGACCCGTTCGCCGAGACCAGGGCCCTGCGGGAGGCGTACGCAGCGGAGCACTATCCGGCGTTGGCGATCGAGGAGTTCAACTGGGGCGGCCCGCGCCGTCCGGAGTTGGAGGTCGGACCGCAGCTTCCCGAGCAGTGCACCGGGCTGCTGCAGCACCTGCTCGACCGTCCCGAGGACGTGATGATCAAGTTCACGCGCGCTTATGACAAGCTCGAGGCGCTGGCCGCGGCCGCGCCTGAGGCGGTCCTCGTGCACGTGGTTCGCGATCCCCGCGCAGTCGCCGCCTCGATGATGATGGGCAGGGGCTCGCGGCGCGCCGAGCAGTACGAGGACCCGACGACCTTCTTCGAGGAGCGAACCAAGCGCAAGCTCTGGTCGAGCCGGCAGATCTCGGCCAGGCTGCTGCGCCGCCCCGAGTACGCCCACATCCGCCGGCCGGCCAACTTCATGCGGATCTTGCTGGTCTGGCGCCACACCTTCGAGAGCACCTACCTGGAGGGTCGCCGCCTGTTCGGCGATCGGTACGTGGTGCTCCGAAACGAGGAGCTGCGCGCGGATCCGATCGGCGCCCTGGGCCGGGTCTACCGGGCCGCAGGGCGATCGACCCCGAAGGCGGTCGCGCGCTGGGCCCAGGGGGCGATCAAACCGCCGGAGGTTTCCTACGCCGCGAACGACCCGCGCTGGACCGAGGCGTTCGCCCGGCTGGGGCTCCGCGACAGCCTCGAGTGGGCGGGATACCCGGTGCTCGCCGACGCCGCCGCGGCCGCCCGATCCCCGTCGCGTTTCACCGGCCTGGTGGGGCGCGCCCGAGCACGAATGGCCCGAGCCGCGGAGTAAGTGAGACCAGCGGGGCGCATCCGGGAGCCGGGAAGCCCATGCCCAGGCTCGTGACCTCGATCGACTCGGTGAGCAAGCGCTTCGGCAGTGAGACCGCTGTCGACGAGCTCTCCTTCGGCGTCGAAGCCGGGCAGGCCGCCCTGGTGCTGACCGCGTGGGCGGTCGTCCTGGTGCTGGTTGCGGCGCTGCTCCAGCGCGAACGCGACGTTCCCTGACGAACGGGTCGTAGGCTAGCTCGCGGCAGCCGATGTCGGCGGCACCATCGGCTAGGCTCAGCCAATGCTGGCCCGCGTCTTGATCCGTCCGAAATCCGGCGTCGTCGACCCGCAGGGCAAGGCGGTCGAGAGGGCGCTGCCCACGCTCGGCTTCGAGACGGTCAGCGAGGTCAAGATCGGACGACTGGTGGAGCTCGAGACCGACCATCCCGAGGGGCTTCCGGAGCTCTGCGAGAAGCTTCTGGCGAACCCCCTGATCGAGGACTACGAAATCGAGCTCGTTCCCGCAGGCGAGGAACCGGGCACGAACGCCGGTGCCTGAGCCGCCGGTTCCGGAGCAAGGGCGATGACCCGGTTTGGCGTGATTCGCTTTCCCGGCTCCTGCGATGAGACCGATGCGGTGCTCGCCTGCGAGCGGGTCGGCGAGGCGGAGCTGCTCTGGCATCGGGATCCGGGGCTGGCGGGGGTCGACGCGATCGTCGTACCCGGCGGCTTCTCCTACGGCGACTACCTGCGGGCCGGCGCGATCGCCCGCTTCTCGCCGGTGATGGAGGCCGTCGACCGTTTCGCGGCGGACGGCGGCCCCGTGCTCGGCATCTGCAACGGCTTCCAGGTGCTCTGTGAGGCCGGCATGCTGCCCGGGGCCCTGCTCCCCAACGAGGGACTCAAGTTCCTCTGTCGTCAGGTCGAGTTGGTGGTCGAGAACGTGGACTCGATCTGGACCTCGGCCTGCGAACAGGGCGAACGGCTCTCGATCCCGGTCAAGCACACCACCGGCCGCTACTTCGCCCCCGAGGAGCTACTGGAGCGGCTCGAGGCAAGCGGCCAGGTGGCGCTGCGCTACGCGCCCGGGGAGAACCCGAACGGCTCACTCAACGACATCGCCGGCGTCCGCAACGAGCCGGGCAACGTGATCGGTTTGATGCCGCACCCAGAGCACGCCGTCGACGAACTGACCGGCTCGGTCGACGGCCTGAAGCTGTTCGAGTCGGCAGCCCGGCTCGTCGCCGCTTAGTACACGCGGTCGTAGGTTCGGTTGCGGCCGGGTTACCAGGTTCCTATTCAGCGCTGAGAAACGCCCGCACCGCGAGCACCCGCCGATGATCGGTCGCGGTCGCGGTCAGCTCGAGCTTCGAGAAGATCCCGGTTACGTGCTTTTCGACCGCGCCCTCGGTCACCACCATCTGCTCGGCGATCGCGGCGTTCGAGCGGCCCTCAGCCATCAATCCGAGCACCCCGCGCTCGCGCGGGGTGAGGTCTGAAGACCGACATCGGTGGAATCGAGCAGCTGTCACGGGATATCCCGATCGTGCAGACATACGATCGAATCGAGGCGGCTTTCCCGGGCGAGAACATCCCGGCGGTCGTCGTAGTCGAGGCCGACGACGTGCGCGGCGGCGAGGTGGCCGCCGCGATCGAGCGGCTGGTCTCGGACTCGAACGCAGCCGACGGTGTGGTCGGATCACCGGAGGTCAACTACAACGACGCCGGTACGGCGGCCGCAATCATGATTCCGATCGCGGGGACCGGCACCGACGGCACCTCCAAGCAGGCGCTGTCGACGGTCCGCAATGAACTGGTTGCGGACGCGTTCACGGGTGTCGATGCGGCCGAGGTCAACGTCACCGGCCAGACCGCCGGCACGGTTGACTTCAACAACCTGATGAACGAGCGCCTGCCGCTGGTGTTCGCGTTCGCGTTCGGGCTCGCGTTCGTGCTGATGCTGGTCACGTTCCGTTCGATCGTGATCCCGCTGACGGCGATCGTGCTCAACCTGCTCTCGGTCGGCGCCGCCTACGGCGTCCTGGTGCTGGTCTTCCAGCACGGCCTCGGCAGCGATCTGCTGGGGTTCGATACGCCCGGCTCGATCGCAGCCTGGCTACCGCTGTTCCTGTTCGTGATCCTGTTCGGACTGTCGATGGACTACCACGTGTTCATCCTCAGCCGGATCCGCGAGGCAGTCGATGGCGGGATGAGCACCGACGACGCGATCCGGCATGGGATCAGCTCGACGGCCGGCACCGTGACGAGCGCAGCGGTGGTGATGGTTGCGGTCTTCGCGACGCTGAGCATCATCGACATGAAGGAGATGGGGATCGGACTGGCGATAGCGGTCCTGATCGACGCGACGATCGTTCGCGGCGTCCTCGTCCCCGCATCGATGAAGCTGCTCGGCAAGTGGAACTGGTACCTGCCGAGTGCGCTCGGCAGGCTGCCCCGGGTCGAGCACGAGCTCGAGCCGGAGCCCAGCCACTCCTGAGCAAAAGGCCGCCGCAGGTGGCCGACGGGCGCGGGCCTTCGGGTCCGCGCCCGTTTCCGTGTCCGTGTGCGGGCGGAGCCGGCGACGCCCGGACCCTGCCATTCTCTCCGGTCCAATGCGAGTCGGGATCTGCGCCTTCTGGTTCAACCGCGGGCAGGGCGTCGTCGCCCGCCAGCTGCGCTCCGCCCTGGACGAGCTCGGGCACGAGACGCACGTGCTCGGGCGGCCGACCAAGGAGAGCTTTCCGATGCCACAGGAGGCGCGCGAAGATGACGTCTGGGCCCAGCAGGGCGTGACCGCCGCGTCTGACTTCTTCATTCCACAGGACGAGCTGGTCGGCTGGGCGGCCGAACGCGAGCTGGACGTCTGCTTTTTCGATCAGAACTACGAGTTCGACGCGATTGCGGGGCTGCGGGCGAGCGGGGTCCGGACGATCGGGCGGTTCGTCTGGGAGCGTTTCAGCGACGAGCACCTGGCCGGGACCGAGCGAGCGTACGAGACCGTCTACGCGATCACCGCGGCCGAGCAGCGGCGCTACGCCGGAATGGGGATCGAGGCGCCGCTCCTGCGCTGGGGGATCCATCCCGAGTACGAGGCGATCGTGCCCAACCGGAGCGAATCGCCGGTCAGCTTCCACTACCACGCGGGCCTGCTCGGCAAGCGCAAGCCGTTCAAGGAGATCATCAACGCCTTCAGCGCAACCCGAAACCCGGATCTGCGCCTGATCGTCAAGGCCCAGATCGAGCGGCGGATGAAGTTCCTCGAGCGGGCGGCCGGGCAAGACTCGCGGATCGAGCTGGTGCTCGAGGACCTGCCCACCGACCAGCATCTGCAGATGTGCGCCGACGCCAACGTCTGCATGGCCCCGGCCCGCTGGGAGGGGCTAGGCCTGCATCTGTACGAGGCGATCGCGTTCGGACAGCCGATCGTCTGCAACGACGACCCGCCGATGAACGAGCTAATCGAGGACGGCGTCAACGGCCTGCTGGTCGGCTCACACCACGATGGTGAGGCGAACTCGGGAATCCCCGCGCGCACAGTCGACCAGGGCGATCTGACCGCCGCGATCGAACGCCTCGCCGATCCGGAGCTGCGGGAGCGGCTCGAGCGCGGGGCCCGCCAGTGGCGCTCGGAGCTGGGCTGGGACCGCACGGTGCAGAGCGTCGCCGAGCTGCTGGCGTGAGGGCCCTGATTACGGCCTGCCTGGTCATGTCGCTCGGCCTGCTGGCCCTCGGGTGCGGGGGCGGCGAGAACGAAGACCCTGAGGCTTCGACGGAGCCGTCGCTGCTCGGCTTCAACGAGGACCTCGGCGCCGCCGGCACCCTCGAGCAGCCGCTCGCAGGCGGCGGGGTCGGCAACGAACTGCTCGCGGCGGCCGGCGCCAGCTTCGTCCGGGTGCCGATCAACTGGTCGGCGGTCGAGCGGGCGCCGGGCGCATCCGACTACACGCTCCCCGACGCGATCGCCGAGCAGCTCGATCGCGTCGGGCTGAGGCCGCTGTGGGTATTGACCAGCGCGCCCTGCTGGGCCTCAGAGCTTCCATGCCAGGCGCCGCAGCCGTCGCTCGCTCCATCCCGGGAGGCGGTCGGGGCCTATGCGAGCTTTGCTGCCGCGATCGCCGAGCGCTACCCGGATGCGGTCGGCATCGAGGTCTGGAACGAGCCCAACCTCCCGAACTTCTGGCGACCCGCTCCGGACCCCTCCCTGTATCGGCAGCTGCTCGCAGCGACTGCCGAGGCGGTCCACTCCTCCGCAAGCGAGGTGCCGGTGGTGATGGCCGGGCCGTCACCGACGACCGCTGAACAGGCTGCGGAGGACCCGAAGAAGATCCCCTTCGTGCCCTTCATCGAGGAGGTCATGGCCGGCCCTGAGGCCCCGGACGTCGACGCGATCGGCA
>CAXMST010000177.1:0-8041 GCA_964196325.1 uncultured Acidimicrobiia bacterium | reverse complement strand
ACGGATTCTTGGAGCGGATGGGACTAGCGGCGTGAGGATGGTCGACCGCCCCTCGGCCAGCGAGCGCAATCTGGCATCCGAAGTACGACGAGCCGACGTCACGGCGGCCGCGGTTGGGGCTCTGCCGTGCTTTGCCCCATCGATGGGCGGCCTGGGCGGGGAGTCCGGCGACGGCCCCTTGGCGGGAGGGACGGCGCTCGAGCCTGCGTGATCTCGACCGGCTCGCGGCCACTACAGCATCTCGTCGATGCAGCCCAGGGCTCGCTCGATGTCCGCTTCGGCGGTGTAGAGATGCGGAGAGAACCGGATCCCGTCGCTCCGAGCCGAGGCCACGACCCGAGCCTCCCTGAGTCTCGCGGCGATCTCGGCCGGGTCGGCCACCGGGAGGCGTGCGGTGACGATCGCTGTGCGCTCTGCATCATTGAGCGGAGAGGTGATCTCCAGATTTCGGCGACGCAGCCCCTCGATCAGCTGATCGGCCAGCTGCCGGTTGTAGGCGAATACGCGATCCACCCCAACCTCGAGCAGGAACTCGATCGAGCGCGACAGGCCGAGCGCACAGCCGTATGCCATCGTGCTGAACTCGAATCGCCGCGCCGTCGGCGGGTATTCAAGCCGATCGGCCCGAAGGTCCCACATGTCTCGGTGGCTCCGAAACCCGACCAAGCCCGGCACCAGCCCGGCTTGCAGGTGCGGGGCGAGGTACATGACGCCCGCGCCAAACGGCCCACAAAGCCACTTGTAGCCAGCCGACACCACGGCATCGAGCGCAGCGGCGGGAGCGTCGATCGGGATCGCGCCCGCGGATTGAGTGGCGTCGACGATGAGCAGGGCGCCGTGCTCATGCGCCGCCTCCGCCAAGTTGATCAGATCGAACCGCTGGCCGCGTCCATACTCGACATGTGAGATGCAGACGACGGCGGTGTCCTTGTCGATGAGCCCGAGGATGTCGTCAAGGCGGACATAACCGGCAGCTCCCTCGGCAAGCCTGATCTCACAACCGGTACGAGCCGCAACGCGTTGCCAGGGGTAGATCGTGCTCGGGAAGGCAAGCGCAGTACCGACGACGTTCGTACCCGCTTCGGGTTCGACAGCCCACGCCAGTGAGCCGAGTAGCTCCGTCGCGCTCGAACCCACGGCGATGTCCTCGGGCTCCGCGCCGAACAACCCGGCGGCCGCCCGATGCAGATCGTCGAAAACGTCAGCCTCGGCGGCCTCGTTCAATGCCAGGCTCCCGTTGTCCGCGACGTCGCGTTGCCAGTCGACGATCGCCCGTTGTGCACCCTGATACATCAGCGCGATGTTCGCGGCGTCCAGGTAGGCGTTGTGCTTCGACCCTGGGAAGTCGTCGGGATCGACGAGTCGGCTCATCGGCTGACCGACCTCGGGTGCGCTACCGAGTCGGCTGCGTTGTGTGCGGTTGTTGCTGAAGCCGGTAAATCCACGGCGTCATCCTCCCTTATTCCGATCGGCCGAAGTCCTCCGGACCGCCTCGGTGCAGATGTCGGAGCCCGTTGCCGAGGCCTTCCGGAACGCAGAAACCCTCCTGGCGGAGGCTCGAGCGTGGTAGTGACAAACATAACCGCGGCCCGAGTCGTTTCTCGGTGCGACGCGCGGATAGTTGAGCGCGTACGGCTCAGCCAGTCTTGAGCGGACGGCTCCGGAACGTCAGTCGCTCTGAAGGCGAATACGAGCAAGGACGCCGAATAGACCGTCGCGGCGCTGAAGGAGGGCACCAAGGCGAATAAGAAGGCAACCTGGCGTCGTGGACGGCTGAGCGCCGGCCAGGCTGGTGCGATCAGCCGCGGCGGAGGCCCTTACTCGCTGTCGGAACCGCTCGGCGCCTCGGCGGGCGGCTCGACCGTCACGTCAGGCGGCTCGACCGTCACGTCAGGCTCGATGGTCGTCTGTGCGGGATCGTCCGTGCCCCCGTCGTCGACCGCGACCACGATGACGACGATCAGCAGCACGACCGCTATTGCGGCGAGGATCCCGATCACAGCCTTGGCGCCCGTGCTCATCCCGCCCCGACCCCCCCCGCTCTCAATCGGATCGCCCGAGCCCGTTCGCGGGCTCGGCTCGTCGTCTCGATTGGTCCGATGCTCCTCGTCCATGCCGGCGGCCAGTCTATACCCCGCGACCCGGCGGTGCCGATCAGTCGAGCAGGTTGGTTACGGGTTACCGGGGCTAGGCGCCACCGACCCGCTTAAGGGCGGGACAAGGGCGGCAGCGTCAGGCCCGGAGACTCATCACGCGCCAGGACGCCCGATTTGCAGCTGTTTCCCTAACGCGCCCGACAGGATTCGAACCTTGTGACCTTCGGTTTCTCAGCTGGCCGGTACCGCTATCACCGGTGGCGGCAAGGCGCGGCTGCGACACCGGAATCAGACTATTACCTGGGGGTAGTCGCGCCGCGGCGGCCGGGTGCTGATCAGCGTCCGCGCCCGCGATAAGAAGCACCTCGACCGCCTCATAGTCGATCTCGGCAAGCCCGTGGGGAAGTACGTCGAGCGCGACCCGAAGCGAAAGCGCCGCTCGATCTCGTTCAAGAAGCGCGTCCCGAAACGCACGCGGATCGGCATCGTCGCGCTGGATCAGGCCGGGAACGCTCGCGAGAGACGCTTCCGGGCCTAGTCGTTGGCCTCCGGCTCGGGCGCGATCGCGCCCAGGCGGGCTTCTCGATATAGCGGGGCCCGATTCGTTTCTCGCTACCACGCGCGGATCATGGAACCGGTGCGCCTTGGGCGTACGCCTGCCTCTGATCTTCCGGGGTCGGTCGGCCCCTGATCCTTCACTGCAGTCACTTCCAGAGCTTGCTGACCGTGTAGCCCTCGGGGCCCCGATCGGACCCCGATATATACAAAGGGACTCATTGGTGTACGGCAGGCGCCGTTCCCCTCCCGTCCAGGCCTTCACCCGGCCTCAGCTCGAGAGAGGATGCTCCGCTCGTGCACCGCGCCCGCCGCCGAAGTGCGGCCTCGCCTGAGGCCCCTTATCCGCTTCGCGGCGCCTCCGAGCGCGGCGGCGCGTTAGTGTGCTGCTGAAGCGGTCCGGTGCCGGGAGGCAGCCGGAAGAGCGGAGGAGTAGGAGGAATGATGCGCAAGTACATCGCAGGTGTAGTGGTGGTCGCTCTCGCGTTCGGCGGTGTCAGTCTGGCCACCGCCGATGAGAGCGTCCAGACCGAGGTCGGGCTGGTCAAGCCGAGAAAGCTTTCGAACAGCAAGCACCAGAAAGTCAAGTTCACGAACATCATCACGACCTTCAACCAGGCGAGCACGGGACAGCCGCCGAGCGCCACCAGGACGATCCTTGATCTGCCGAAGCAGTTCAAGATCAACACCAACGCGGTCAACAAGTGCAGGACCGATGCGGCCGGCCTCCAGGCCGCAGCCGTGACCAAGGAGGCGATCAGGGCCTGCGGCAAGAGGTCGCTGGTCACCGACCTGAGCGCCAGTTCCGCTCAGGTCACCGTTGCAGGTTCTCCGCCGCTGGTGATCGACGTCGAGGTCAGCGGCTTCAACGAGAACGGCAAGAAGCTGCTGCTCTACACCAAGCCGGTCGGCGCAGCATCGGGCATCCCCGCGAGCATCCTGGTCGGCAAGCTGAAGAAGTTCAGCAAGGTCGGCGGCCGTCCCCCTGGAACCGCCTCCGGCGGCTTCAAGCAGTCGCTCGATGTCGCGATCCCGCCATTGGCTGCGGGAGCGATTAGCCTCTTCGAGGTGACGCTCTTCAAGAGCAGCGGCTACATCAAGGCCAAGTGCAAGCCGAGGAGGATGAAGTTCCAGGCGACGACCTTCTTCAGCAACGCGTCGCCGGCAGCTGACGGCTTCTCGTTCGGCTGCAAGCCGAAAGGGCGCTAGGCCGATCGAAGGGGGGGTGGAGAGGGGCGGCCAGCGGCCGCCCCTCTCTGTCAGCGCCCCCTGGCAGCGCGCGATTGCCGTCGGGAGCACGTGATCGGGGCTGGCCCGGTCCCGCCGGCGGATCGACGTGCTCGCCCATACGAATCGTCTCGAACCGCCAACAATGCACGGTGTTGAGCGTCGTGGCGTTGATAACGAGCGCAGGTATCTTCGCCACTCGGCCCTGATTCAACGCATCGATCTCACCGCGCTTGCCATCCTGAGCTCGAACCAGGAGTTTTCGCATCTCGATCTGGCACTCGCGGCTGAGCGCCCGGTCGTGCCATCGTGGCGGATCTCCGGACCAGAGATTCTTGTACAGGTGACGGTCGACCACATCACCAATTCGATCGGTACGCAAGTAGCTGTACCCACGGTTCAACCAGATCCCGGCGCGGGCCGCCAGCTCGGCATAGACGTACTCGATCAGGGCCTCGAGATCAACGCTCTCACTCTCGGGCGCCTCGGGCCGAGCGCCGGGCGGACCTGCAGCGCGCCCATCCCGCGGCTGCCCACGTAGCAGAGCCGCTCGACGACGTCGAAGCTCTCCGGCGTCCGCCCGACAGTCGCAAGCCCGGCGTCAATCAGGGCGTTGCCGTAGCGGTCGGGGAGCGAGTCTGAGAGCAACCCCGGCAGGCCCTCGAAGCTGGTCGGGGTGAGCTCCGCAATTGTGTGGAGGCTGTCGCGCAAACCGCCCCGCAGCTACGAATCCGCCCCGGATTTGGGCACCGAGGAAAACGGATCGGCCTCCCGGCCTCCCGATCAGCCCGTTGCGGCCCTCAGGTTGTGTCGGTGGAGCTTCAACCGACTCTATCGCTGTAGCCCGGGCTGGCCCCGTGGTTGACGCTGGCTGCGGACCGGTGCGTCCTGATACGTTGGGGTGGACTGCCGGCCGTTGCCGCGCGGAGCGTCGCCGGTTTGCGATGCGAGTTTTCGAGCTTGGAGGTACTTCATGAGCAGCACCTTGGTCATTGGCGGAACTGGAAACGTTGGGCAAGGAGTAGTCGCTGCCTTGCTCGAAGCGGGAGACGAGGTCCGGGTATTGACACGTGACAAGGCCGGCGCGACTGCTACGGCTCAGGCCGAGGCTGGAGCCGACATATTCGCCGGTGACCTCGGCGACCCGAGCTGCCTCGACGCGGCGCTGTCGGGTCTCGACAGGGTGGTGTCCATCACCACCCTGAGCGAGGCGCAGGCCACTCAGACAGCCAACATTGTCGAGGCGACCAAGCGCGTCGCTCCCGACGCGCACTTCGTGCGCATGTCGGCGCTGGCTCCCGAGCCGGCCTTGGAGATCAGGGCGGGGAAGCAGGTCCACGACATGGACGAAGTGCTTCGTGCCTCTGGTCTTCGCTACACGATTGTGCGTCCCACGTTCTTCATGCAGAACCTAATCGGTATGGCAGGCGCGACGGTGGCGGCCGAGGGGATGATCTATCTGCCGATGCGGGACGGAGAGTTGGGCATGATCGACGTTCGTGACATCGTCGACAGCCTGGTCGCTGTCCTCAGGGATGGCGGTCCGCAGGGCGAGACGATCGAGCTTACGGGACCCGAGTCAGTTGGCGTGGACCGAGTCGCTGCGGCCATCGGCGCTGCAGTCGGAAGGGATGTCGAGTATTTGAGCGTGCCCAGGGAGGCCGCCTTGGAGTCGATGCTGGCGATGGGCCTGCCTCAGTGGGTGGCTGACGCTTACGGTGAGATGTTTGAGAACTTTGCCAGCGGCGGTGGGGACCGCACCGTGGACGGCGTGCAGCGCCTTACGGGCCACCCACCGCGCAGTATCGACGACTTCGCAGGGGACCACGCTACGATGTTTCAGGGAGATTGACCGGCCGCTACGCCACCGCGCCAGCCTCCGCCTCGGCGGCGGCCTCCGCTGGAAGGACGGCGACTCCAAGGCCGCCGGGTTCTCGAAACTCAGGGTTATCGTACGTGGCCAGAGGGGGTTCGTAACGGCTACTCGGGGGGCGATCACTGCTGTGAAGGTGACTGCCGCCCACGAGGCGCTGTTGACGCTCTCGAACGTGCGGTTCCGCAACCAGGGCCGCCGGATCACCGCGATGGTGCGGCTCGCCGGCGCGGCAGCCCAGAGGCTCAACCAGGCCCTCCAGCTGGGCGGGCAAGAGCAAGGCTGGCGAACCGGCGAACGAGTTGGGTTCACGACCCTCGGCGGCTCGCCCCGCCTGGCTGGTCCGCGCGGGCCGCCAACACGCTGCTGACCAATGACTCGCCTCGATCGAGCCGGTGGGACCAGACCCGCCCGCGATCAGTACTGTGGTGCAGCGGTGCCTTTCCGTGCAGTCGGGGGTAGGGACCGCCGGCACCTGCTTGCGGATACGTCTACGAGCGGCCCAGCTCCAGCCGATGGGTCGCGGCGATCGCCTCGATGCGCTCGGTCTCGATGCCGGTCGCGGCGGCCTGTTCGGGCCAGCTCGCCACCGCCTCTGCCACCTCGCCGAGCAGCTCTGAGTCTCGACCCCGCCTGAGGCCGGCAGACGCCGCCAAGTGCCGCAGGTCCTCGACTCGGAAGTCGTCGAGCTTGCCGTTGATCGACATCTGGTGGTGGGCCGTCCAGCGTCCCTCGGGGTTGAAGGCGTAGACCAGGTCGAAGGCCGGCGCGAGGCTCCAGGCGCCGGTCTGGTCCATGATGAAGGCGATGTTCTTGACGTGGTCGTCCTGGTTTCTGGCGATCACGTTGAAGGCGGCACGGCGGAACATCTGCTCGCGCTCGTGCATCGTCAGTCGCAGTCGGCGGATCACCTCGAAGGCCTGCTCGTAGGAGTGCGCGCCGGCGAGCTCGTAGTCGAGATGCGCGAGCGCCGCGAGGGACTGCATGTGGACTCGTCCGCCGTCGTCGGTGCGGTCGAAGCGGCGGGTCATGAAGTGGCGGCGCCCGCCCTCCTCGAGCAGGCGGCACTCGGTCATCTCGATCCCGGCGCGGGCCGCCAGCTCGGCATAGACGTACTCGATCGCCCCGTATCCAGCAGGGGAGCCGATCTCCCGCCTGCGGTCGGAGACGCCGTCGAACTTCAAGATCCAGTGCCGGAACCCGGGCGGAGCGCCGAGCTGGCCCGAGCGCACCTCACCCGTCTCGGAGTCGAAGGCGATCAGCGCCTTCGCCCGGGCACCGCCGGCCGAGGATCCGACCCGGAGGATCTCCTCGAGGGCCCGCTTGCGATCCGGCCTCTGCAGATCGACGCGCAGGCTGCCGCGTGCAGCGAGCAGCTCCGAGGCAAGCTCGATCAGGGCCTCGAGATCAACCCTCTCACTCTCGGGCGACTCGGGGCCGAGCGCCGGGCGGAACTGCAGCGCGCCCATCCCACGGCTGCCCACGTAGCAGAGCCGTTCGACGACGTCGAAGCTCTCCGGCGTCCGCCCGACAGTCGCAAGCCAGGCGTCAATCAGGGCGTTGCCGTAGCGGTCGGGGAGCGAGTCTGAGAGCAACCCCGGCAGGCCCTCGAAGCTGGTGCGGATGAGCTCTCCGAAGCGATAGGTGACCCCACTCGCCAAGGGCATGCGAAGCGGCGCCACCTCGAGGCCGGAGGCGGCAAAGGACGGGTCATACTCGAAGCTCGCACCTCCCCCCTGCTCCGGCAGGAAGACGCCGCCAAGGCGGGCGCCCCAGAGGCGGACCTCCGCCAGCGCGCTCATCGTCCAGCTCCTTTGACACCTCTTCCACCCCTGGCACCCCCGGCCCGCTGCCGCTCCTCGCCCTGCATCTCCAGCATCTCGATCGGGCTCGGGCCCGGCTCGGGGACGAGCTGCTCGAGGCCATCGGGGATCCCCAGCGCTCTGAGGACACGGATCACGCTGACGAGCTGACTCGGCCGACCCTCCTCGATGCCCTGCACTGTCGGCCGCGAGACGCCCGCCTCGGTGGCCAACTCCTGCTGGGTGACGTTGCGCTGCAGCCGCACGCGCCGAATCCGAGCGCCGATCTCGCCCAGGATCGTTTGATCGCTGTTGTCACCACTGATACGCATAACGCTAAGTATAGCTAGCGTTAGATCTTAGGATCAGCCTTTACGATAACTGTAATTGGCGTTACCTGGGTCCGATGAGGGACTCTGCCGCTACCCCGCAGCGGCAAGCCCGAAGGGATTGCCCTCGGAGTCCTTGCAGATCGTCCAGCGCTCGCC
>CAXMST010000176.1:0-12454 GCA_964196325.1 uncultured Acidimicrobiia bacterium | reverse complement strand
GGCTACCAGGACTGGGACAACGGGGTCAGCGGCCTCGAGGGCACGATCGCACCGGGCGAACGGATCAAGGTCCAGGCCGAGATCAGCCCCGGTCGTGCGTTCCCGGTCAGGGTCACGACCTTCGAGCGACCGACGCGGATGGTCTGGTCCGGTGGGATGCCGCTCGGTCTGTTCCGTGGTGTCCGCAGCTTCCAGCTCGAGTCCCGGGAGGGCGGTACGCAGTTTCAGATGCGCGAGGAGTTCAGTGGGCCGCTGCTGCCGCTGATCTGGCGCTCGATGCCGGATCTCGGCCCCGAGTTCGAGCGTTTCGCCGTGGGACTCAAGGCGCGGGCCGAGGCCGGCTGATCCGGCCCCCAAGCGGGCGCTGCTAGGCTCGCTTGGTGAGCGCCGGACGCGCCAGATTGCTGGCCGGCGCGGCGGCTGTCCTGGTCGCCGGGGGCGTCGTGGTCCTGCTGCTCGCCGCCGGCGGCGACGACGGAGCAGGCGTAGACGTGGCGGAGTTCCCGACCGTGGAGTCGGGCTCGACGCCTGAGCCCGCGGAGGCAGCGGAGTTCGTCGGCTCGCAGGCCCCGGAGCGGCAGCCGAACGTGATCGTGATGATGACCGACGACCTTGGGCTGACCGGCTGGGAACGGGGCCTACCGCGCACCCGGGAGCTGCTCGCAGGGGGTACGGAGCTGACCCAGGCGATCGTCTCAACGCCGCTGTGCTGCCCGTCGCGGGCGACCTTTCAGAGCGGCCGATACGGGCACAACAATGGGATCCTCGCCAACGACCCCGGCTACCCGGTGCTGCGCGACAAGGAGGGGCTGTTGGCGGACCGCCTGCAGGCGCAGGGCTATGAGACGGCGCTGGTCGGCAAGTTCATGAACGGCTGGGATCGGACCGAGGCCGGTGCGGCCGGCGATCCGGCTCCGGGCTGGGACGAATGGGTCGAGATGCGGCGCACCTACGGCTACTACGACTACGAGCTCAACGTCAACGGCGAGTCGCAGGAGTACGGGAGTGGGGAGGAGGACTACCTGACCGACGTGCTGACCGGCCACGCCCTCGAGGTGCTCGACGCCGCCGCCGAGACGCCGGAGCCGCTGTTCATGTGGATGTCGTGGTGGGCTCCCCACCCTGAGCTGAGTGAGGCCACCGAGGGCACCTGCCGCGGCAGCGCGGTCCCCCGTGACGGCGAGCCGGGGGCCTTTGCGGAAGAGCGACTGCGGCAGATCGACTCGATCGACGAAGCCGACATCAGCGACAAGCCGACGTTCCTGCGGGACCGGCGGCAACTGCGGCCCGCAGATCGTCGCGGCGCTCGCGACAGCCTCCGTTGCCGGCTCGACTCGCTCGGTCCGGTCGATCGCGGCGTCGAAGCCCTGCTCGGCCGGCTCGCTGAGCTGGGCGAGCTCGAGAACACCGTGGTGATCTTCACCTCCGACAACGGCTTCTTCCACCTCGAGCACCGGCTTCCCGACGGCAAGGCGCTGCCCTACGAGGAGGCGATCCGGGTGCCGCTGGTGATCGACGTGCCCGCCTCATGGGGCCGGCAGCAACCGCATAGCGACCAGCCAGTCTCGAACATCGACCTGACCCCGACGATTCTCGACCTGGCCGGCGCCTGCGAGCAGTCGGGACAGACCGCCTGCGGTGAGCTCGACGGCCTCTCGCTGCTGCCGCTGCTCTCGCCCGGGACCCCGGCGCCCTTGCGCGGGCGGCCGCTGCTGGTCGAGGCCGAGGTCGGAAAGCCCTGCGGGTTCTCGGCGGTTCGCACCCTGGAGTACTCCTATGTCGAGTACGACGCCGTGCCCGGCGACCAGCACTGCCCACCAGGCGAGCGCGAGCTCTACGACCTAAGCGCCGACCCCTACCAGCTCGACAACCTGCTGCACCCCTCGACCCCGGCCCCACCGGCAGCTGTCGCGCGTGAGCTTCGGGGGGAGCTGCGCCGGCTACAGCGCTGCTCAGGGGCTGCCTGCCACCTCTGATCCGGAGGGCTCCAACAGGTAGGTATCCATCGCCCCTTTTCCTTTGATCTCGATCGGGCCGCGCGCCTGCATCTTGAACTCCGGCCCGAGCTCGTTGCGGACCCTCTCGGTTACCTGAACCCGGCCCGGCTCTCCGCTCGACTCCATCCTGCTGGCCGTGTTTACGGTGTCCCCCCAGAGGTCGTAGGAGAACTTCGAGCGGCCGATCACGCCCGCGATAACCGGGCCGGTGTCGATCCCGATCCGCACCGTGAGCGGCGGCCCGTCCGCGGGGCTGGTCTCGGCCAACGCCGGGACCATCTGCAGCGCCATCGAGACGACCGCGGCCGTGTGATCGTCGCGGCGTCCCGGGACCCCGCCGACGACCATGTACTCGTCGCCGATCGTCTTGATCTTCTCGACGCCGTGCTCGGCCGCGAGCAGATCCCAGCGGGAGAAGACCCGATCGAGCAGCTCGACGAGCTGCTCAGGGGGCATCCGCTCGGCCAGGCGGGTGAAGCCGACGATGTCCGCGAACAGGACCGTAGCCTCCGGGTAGGCATCGGCGATCACTCCCTCGGAACGCTTCAGACGGCGCGCGATCAGCTCGGGCAGGACGTTGAGTAGCAGCGCCTCGGAGCGCTCCTGCGCGGCCTCGCGAGCCCGCACGAAGTACTGGAGCAGCACGAAGGTGGTCGCGGAGACGAAGCCGATGTTGAGGGCGAAGAAGGTGATGGTCACGGCCTCGGAGATCTCCGGGGGGCTGTCGGAGAGGGTCGGGTCAAGCGCCACCGAGATGAGCACGAGCGACGCGAAGGCGATGAACCAGGGGACCGCCTGGCGCCCCCCGATGAAGAGCACTGCCCCCAGCGGGGCCATCAGCGCCCACAGGCAGACGACGGAGCTATTCGCGAAGCCACCAAGGCTCCACATCAGCAAGAACGGAAAGACAAGCATCATCGTCAGCTCGGCGCCTCTGAACAGCCGATAGATCCCGCGACGGGAGTGGATCCACCACAGGCACCCGGTGGCCAGCCCGTAGAGGAGAGGCACCGTGGCCGAGAGCCATAGACCGAGAGCCAGGTAGGTGGCGACCCAGGCGGGCGAGACGACCATCACGCAGAGAGGAGCGAGGTTCAGGACGCGCTTGCGCAGGCGCAACTCGTCGGAATCCTCATCGTTGGCCCCGATTCGGGCGACCCGCTCCAGGGGCCCGGGAAGCGTCTCTCCGCGCTCGCCGACGACACTCCGCGACTCTGCCATGGGCGGATCCTACGTGGGGAGGATCCGCATAGACTGCCCGCTTATGAACCATGGGGAGATCGTGCTGAGGGCCGACGATGGTCCGGGCGCCGGCGCGGAGACCACGATCAGCGCTGAGCTGACGGTCGGCCGTGAGGCCCCTCCGGCCGACTTCGTCGTCGACGATCCAGGGGTCAGCCGCCGCCACGCCCGCCTTTCGCTAGACGATGAGGGAGTCGTGGTCGAGGACCTCGGCTCCTCGAACGGGACCTACATCAACGGTCAGGCGATCTCGGGGCCGACGCGGCTCGGGCCCGATGACGTGCTCCAGATCGGCGCGACGAGCCTCGGCATCTCCGGGCCCGGGGCAGCCACCGGCGTCATCGCTGCCGGCTCGCTGACCGAGCGGGCCGAGCCCCCGCCCTTGCCTCCGCCGCCTCCGCCGTCCCGCCCGCCTCCGCCTGCTCGTGAGCCGGCGAGGGCCCAGGCTCCGCTCCAGCCGCGGGCCCAGTCCCCGTCCGGCGGTGGAATTGCCTCGGTCTGGCAGGGGGTTGCTGCCGCCGTACTCGGCCCTCTGTCGATCCTGCTCCTGGTGTTCGGTTCAGGAGTGTTGTTCTACGCTTCCCTGCCGTGCGGAATCCTGGCGATCGCTTTGGGCAGCGCCGGCAAGAGCCGGGCTGACCGGGGCGGGGGCTCCCGGACCCTCGCCGTTGCCGGCCAGGTCTTCGGGATCGTGGGCACGATCCTCGCCACCCTGGTGATCATCGTCCTGATCGCGGTGACCACGGCAACCGACGTCGCCAGCGACAGCCTGAGCGGCCTGATCGACGAGATCGAGGCCGAGATCCGGGACGAGGTCGACTCCCAGATCCCCGAGATATCGGACGCCCCGGAGATCCCTTAGGGCGCCGGCGGGAAGCGGGCGGCCCACTCCTCCCGCTCGACCCCGGCCGCGTTGATCACGTAGGCGAGCGTGCGGTACCAACCTGCGGCGATCACAAGCTCCAGGATCAGGTCGGGCTCGAAGTGGCCGGCGAGCTCAGCGAACAGCTCGTCGCCAATCGTGCTCGTCTCATGGAGCTCGTCGGCGAGCCGGAGGACGGCCGACTCCTGTTCCGACCAGAGGCCGTCTCCGGCGGCGCCGTGCACGGTCGAGGCGAGCTGCTCGTCGCTGAAGCCCAGCGGTCGACCGAAGGCGACCGCGTGTATGCCCCACTCGTATTCGGCGCCGCACAGGGCGCAGGTGCGATGGATCACCAGCTCCCGTAGGCGAGGCTCAACCCGGCCCGCTCCGAGGATGCCGGCGCCGAGCGGCCGCATCCGGGAGGCGAGCTCGTCGTGTACACCAAGCGTGCGAAACAGCTTTAGCGGCTCGACCTCCGCCCCCGGCGGCATCCACTTCTGCAGCATCGCCCCGATCTCGGCCTCATACGGCGGCTCCAAGGGGGCGATCCTGGGGCCGTGGTCGGCGGCTGTACTCATTGCTAGGCTCCCGCTTCGATAATAGGAGCGCCGAGCGTAGCGCTCCGCAAACAGAAGCGCAAGCTCGAGACGGGGTCAAAAGCCGATGGAAGAGATACCTAGACCAGGAGAGCCGGTCCGCGGCTCGACCGGCGGGCACCCGGTCATGGCGCTGCTCGATCTGCTCGGCAGGCGCTGGGCCCTGCGAGTCATCTGGGAGCTACGCGCCGAGCCGCTCACGTTCCGCACCCTGCAGAGCCGCTGTGGAGGGATCAGCTCCTCGGTCCTCAATCAGCGGCTCGCCGAACTGCGAGCTGCCGGCATCGCCGAGCAGGGGGAGGCCGGTTATGGGCTCAGCGTCGAGGGCCGCGAACTGCTCGCGCTCTATCCGCCGCTGCGGGCCTGGGCGGAGCGCTGGGAGAGCCGGGGCGCAGGGGCGCCCTGAGCCGGCCTCGCCCGCTCTCCTAGCAGGCGATACGATCCAGCGAACCCGAAGGGGGGAGCCGGGGGGCCGGCTTACCGTGAGGGATCGTGGGCTCAGTGGGGAACTCAGCCAGGCACACCCGTGAGGTTGATTAGCCGGCCGCGACCTTGAGCTCGACGCTGAGCCGGCGGGGGAGCGAGTGGCCGAGCGCATTGACGAGCGTTGCGGATACCGCCGCGGTCACCGTGCGGCCACGCCTTAGGGCGGCGACGGTCCTGTCCTCCGCGGCTCCCGGTTCGAGGCGTAGTCTCAGCACCCTGCTCTGACCCGCTGCGAGCCGCAAGGTGCGTTGCCCAAGGGCGTGACGCACGTTCCCCTTCCTCCCAGACCGCCTGACAACGACCGCGCCCCTGACCTTGATCGTGAGCTGCTCCTCTGCCCTCGCGCCAAGCTCAATGCGAATCCTGCGTCGGGGCTGTCGCTGGGTCTCCTTTGCATCGAGGTCGCCGAGGACCCGCGTGTCGAGCTCGAATGAGCGTGTGGCCGGGGTCGGGTCGGTCTCGCCGGATGGGCTTGTTGCGCGCACCTCGAAGCCGTGTGAGCCGTCGTCGACGTGCTCGTAGGTGTGCGGGGCGGTGCAGCGCTCCCAGCCGGGATTGAAGACGTGGGCCCCAGTCGCCACCGCGGGCGGCCCGCTCAGGGTCCAGGTGCCCCCGTCGAGGCGACATTCGAAGCTTGGGTTGGCCTGGTCGGAGCTGAAGCTGAAGCTCGGGGCGGGATCGCCGGTGGGGCCCTCGGGCCCGGACGTGATCGTTGTCTCGGGCGTCTGGGCAGCGCCTGCGGCAGGGAGCATCAGAGCAACCCCGACCACTGCGGCAGTCGCGACCATCGCCGGCGTCGGCCTCATGGGTCGAGTCTAGAGGGCGGGTCAGGGGGCGGGCTCGGGGTCGGCTTGCGGTAGCTCTCGCTCGACCCTCTTGAGCAGCACCGCGTTGGTCGCGACGATGATCGAGCTGGCCGACATCAACAGCGCCGACCACTCCGGGCGCAGCTGGATCGCGAAGCTCGGGAACAGGACGCCGGCGGCGATCGGGATCGCGAGCACGTTGTAGATCGAGGCCCAGCCGAGGTTCTGCTTCATCTTTCGGACCGTCGCTTTCGAGAGCCGGAAGGCAGTCGCGATGTCGATCGGATCGGAGCGCATCAGCACCACGTTCGCGGTCTCAACCGCGACATCGGTGCCGGCGCCGATCGCGATCCCGATCTGCGCCTGGGCGAGCGCCGGGGCGTCGTTGACGCCGTCGCCGACCATCGCCACCCTTTTGCCCTCGCCCTGCAGCCGTTTGACGTAGTCGGCCTTCTCTTCCGGCAGGACCTCGGCGAACACGCGCTCGATCCCAAGCTCTGAGGCGACGGCGTCGGCCGTGCGTTGGTTGTCGCCCGAGATCATCGCCACCTCCAGGCCCAGCCGCTTCAGCTCGGCGATCGTCTCCCGGGCGGAGGGCCGGACCCGGTCGGCGGCCGCCACCAGCCCCGCGGGCCGGCCGTCGACCGCCACGTACATCGCGGTCTTGCCAGCGGCCGCAAGCTCGGCGGCTCGCTCGCCCAGTGAGCCGAGCGCCACGCCCTCGCGCTCCAGGAGCCGCGCGTTGCCGACCAGCAGGGCCCGGCCCCCGACGCGCGCCCGCAGGCCGAATCCCGGGACCGCCTCGAACTCGGCGGCCGGGCCGAGTTCCAGGCCACGTTCCAGCGCTCCCTCGACGATCGCCCGCGCCAGGGGATGCTCGGAGTCTCGTTCGGCGCCGCCGACCAGGCGCAGGAGCTCGTCCTCGGCGAGCTCGCCGCTGGCGACCACATCCGTGAGCACAGGCTCGCCCTCGGTCAGGGTCCCGGTCTTGTCGAGGGCGATCGCATCGAGCTCGCCGATCCCCTCGAGCGTCGCCGCGTCCTTGATCAGCACGTTGTGTCGGGCCCCGATACCCGTCCCGACTGCAACCGCCGTCGGGGTTGCCAGGCCAAGCGCGTCAGGGCAGGCGATCACGATCGCGCTGATCGCGAAGGTCAGCGCCCCGATGAAATCCTGGCTCGAGAACAGCGTCCAGGCGAGGAAGGTCAAGACCCCGGCGGATACAGCGACGATCACGAGCACGCCGGCGGCGCGGTCGGCGAGACGCTGACCGGGGGCCTTTGAGCTCTGCGCCTCCTCGACCAGATCGATGATCTGCCCGAGCGCGGTGTCGGCGCCGATCTTCGTCGCCCGCATCGTCAGGGTGCCGCTGCGGTTGATCGAGCCACCGACCAGCTCGTCGCCCGGGCCTTTCTCGACCGCCACCGACTCGCCCGTGACGAGGCTCTCGTCGACGCTCGAGGAGCCGGCGAGGACCTCGCCGTCGACGGGAATCTTGCCGCCGGGCTTGAGCCTGATCTCGTCGCCGACGACGATCTCGGCGGTGGGCAGCTCGAGCTCCCGCCCGTCGCGGAGCACGGTGGCGACCGGGGGCACGAGGTCGAACAGCGCCCTGAGACTGTCGCTCGTGCCCAGCCGGCTCCGCATCTCCATCCAGTGGCCGAAGAGCACGAAAGTGACGAGCATCGCCGCCGCCTCGAAAAAGGTCTCGTTGCCAACGACGGTGAGGTAGACGCTGGAGAGCCAGGCGGCGAGGATGCCGAGGGCGACGAGCACCGACATGTTCAGCGAGCTGTTTCGCAGGGCCGTGACGGCCCCGCCGATAAAGATCCAGCCCGCATACCAGACCACCGGAGCCGAGAGCACCAGCATCAGCAGATTGCGGGTCGTCTGCGAGTCGACGATCTCGAGTCCGAAGAAGTTGACCGCCAGCGGTGAGAGCAAGAACACGGGGATCGTCAGGACGAGCGCGATGAAGAAGCGGTTGCGCATGTCCTCGGCCATCGCCTTGGCCATGTCCGGCTCCGCGGCGCTCGGCTCGAGCCCGTGCGCGTGCTCGTCGGAGCCCGGCTCGGAATGGTCGGCGTCGGCAGCCGTGTGGGGCAGCTCGTACTGCATCCGGTCGTGCTTGGTGCCGCAGGTGATCGGAGCCAGCTCGGCAACGTGGGCGAGTTGGGACGCCGTCGGGCGGCCGGGCTCGTCGCAGCAGCGGTAGCCGCCGGCGTGGATCGGCCCTCGGAGATCGCCCACGCCGACCAGGTCGGGGTCGTAGTCGACCTCGATCGTATCGGCGGGCCAGTCCAGCCTCGCTGAGGCCACGCCGTCGAGAGCCTCGATCGCGGCCACCACCGACTCGCCGCAGCAGACACACTGCAGATCGGCGATCTCGAGCCTGGTCCGAGACAGCGCTTCGTGAGCGCCCTCGGCCCGGGCGGTGCTCACCCCCCGGCCACGCTCAGCCACTCGGCCCGAAGCGCTCGGTGCGAATTCGCCCCGGCTCGACTCCGGCTTCGAGCGCCAGCCCGCTGGCCGCTTCGACGAAGCCGGTAGAGCCGCAGATGAAAGCGGTGACCGAGGCTGGGTCCCAGCGATCCCCGCCCTGGGCCAACGCCGCTTCGATCAGTGCCGCGTCGATCCGACCCGCGGGGCCCGACCATCCGGCCGGCGGCTCGCGGGTGAAGGTGAGGAGCGCCTCGTCTCCGAGTTCGTCGGCGTGGATCACGTCCTCGGCCGAGCGCACCGAGTAGACCAGCCGCATGCCCAGCTCGGGCATCGTGCGGCGCCGATGCGACAGCATCGCGATCAGCGGCACGACGCCCGAGCCGCCGCCGATCAGCAACGCCGGCTGCTCGCCGTGCCAAACGAAGTAGGACGCAAAGGGACCGCGGACCTCGAGCTGATCGCCCTCCTTGAGCACGTCGTGGAAGTAGGGCGAGACCTCACCGTCGGCGAGCCGGTCGACGGTCAGCTCGATCTCGCCCTCGTCCAGCGGCGAGGAGGCGACCGAGTAGGAGCGCTGGGCGCGGTAGCCGTCGGGGGCGGTGAGGCGCACATCGTAGTGCTGTCCCGGGCAGTGCGGCATCCACATCGGCAGCCCGAGCCGGAAGGATTTGACCCCGGCCGTCTGCTCTCTGATCGAGGTCACCGTCGCGATCTGCCAGCGGCCTGGCGCGCGCTGGGTGACTGGGGTCAGTCCGTCCAATAGCGCTCCTCCTTCCAAGGGTCGCCACGATTGTGGTACCCGTTCCCTTCCCAAAAGCCGGGCTCATCGTGGTCCATCACGCGCAGCCCCGCGACCCACTTGGCGCTCTTCCAAAAGTAGAGATGGGGCACCAGCAGCCGGGCTGGGCCGCCGTGGTCGCGTGCGAGCGGCTCGCCCTCGTGCTCGGTGACGATCCAAGCCTGGCCGTCGGTCAGATCCTCGATCATCAGGTTCGTCGTATATCCACCATGGGAGTAGACCATCGCGTAGGCCGCCAGCGGCTCGACCGCCTCGAGCAGCGGGTCGAGCGGGACGCCGCGGAAGCTGGTGTCGAGCTTCGACCAGCTGGTCACGCAGTGGATGTCGCAGGGGACGTCCTCGAAATCCAGCGTACCTAGCTCCTCCCAGCTCCACTCCCGCTCCTCGGCCACCATCCCGTCGATCCGCAGGCTCCATTCGCCGGGCTCCGTGCCGACCTCCGGGGTCGGCCCCGCGGTCAGGACCGGGAAGTCGCGCTCGAGGTGCTGCCCGGGCGGGATCCGCTCGGCGAGCTCCTCCGGCTCGCGCGGCCGGCCGGCGAACCCGCGCGAGACGAAGTCGTTCATATCGTTCCGTTGCGGGCGGGCGCGCTCGCGACGCCGTCAGCGCGGCTGCGGGACGATCCGGATGTAGGGCTTCGGGGACTCCCAGCCGTCCGGGTATGTCTCTCTGGCCTCGTCGTCGGAGACCGAGCCCGCGATGAACACGTCTTCGCCGTTCTTCCAGTTGACGGGCGTCGCGACCTTCTTCTGAGCGGTCAGCTGTAGCGAGTCGATCACCCGCAGGACCTCGTCGAAGTTGCGCCCGGTGGTCATCGGGTAGACGAGCACCAGCTTGATCTTCTTGTCGGGGCCGACCACGAACACGTTTCGGACGGTCTGGTTATCGGCGGGCGTGCGGTTGGCCGGATCGCCCTCGACCTCGGCCGGGAGCATCCCGTAGAGCTTCGAGACGTTGAAGTCGGCGTCGCCGATCATCGGATAGTTCGGGGCATGCCCCTGGGTCTCCTCGATGTCAGTGGCCCAGTCCGCGTGCTTCGCGACCGGGTCGACCGAGAGGCCGATGATCTTCACCTTGCGCTTGTCGAACTCAGGCTTGATCTTCGCCATGTAGCCAAGCTCGGTCGTGCAGATCGGCGTGAAATCCTTGGGGTGGGAGAAGAGGACCGCCCAGCTATCCCCGATCCAGTCGTGGAAGTTGATCGTGCCCTCGGTCGTCTCGGCCTCGAAGTCCGGTGCTTGCTGTCCAATCTGCAGTGTCATGGGTGCCCTCCAAGTGTTTGCGATGAAGCCAGGAGTCTAGTCATCCGGCGCTTCGCGCCGAGCGGCCTCCGAGGCTGAGGAACCGGCGCTCGGGTTCGGTCGGCGCAAGCTCGGCGGCGCGCTCGTACTCGGCGTCAGCCTCCCGCGTGCGGCCGAGGCGCCGGAGCAGGTCCGCCCGTGCAGCGTGGAGCGGGTAGTAGCCCTCGAGCTCGAGGCCGTCAACCAGCTCCAGGGCCGCGGCGGGCCCCTGCACCTCGCCTATCGCGATCGCCCTGTTCAGGGCGACGACGGGGGTGGGGGAGGCCTCGAGTAGCTGGTCGTAGATCGTGACGATCTGCTGCCAATCGGTCTGCTCGGCGCTCGCCGCGTCCGCGTGCACGGCACCGATCGCGGCCTGCAGCTGGTAGCTGCCGGGCTGCTCGCGAGCGATGCAGCGGCGGACGATCGCCTGACCCTCCTCGATCAAGGCCGGATCCCAGCGGCCGCGGTCCTGTTCGCTGAGCAGGATCAGCGAGCCGTCGGGGCCGAGTCGCGAGGTGCGACGCGACTCGCTTAGCAACAGCAGGGCCAGCAGCCCCCAGACCTCCGGCTCGTCGGGCATCAGCTTCGCCAGGATCCGGGCCAGGCGGATCGCCTCGCTGCAGAGTTCCGCGCCCGCCTCGGAGCCGAGCCCGGCGTTGTAGACCAGGTAGACGACCGCCAGGACGGGACGCAGCCGGTCGGGGAGCTCGTGGTCCTCGGGCACCCTGTAGGGAATCTGCGCCGCCTTGATCTTGCGTTTGGCCCGGACGAGCCGCTGCGCCATCGTCGCCTCGGCGACCAGGAACGAGGCGGCCACCTCGCTCGTCGAGAGGCCGCCCAACAGGCGCAGGGTCAGCGCCACCTGGGCCTCGCTGGAAAGCGCCGGGTGGCAACAGGTGAAGATCAGACGAAGCCGGTCGTCCTGCACGCGTGAGACCTCCTCGGTCAGCTCGGAGTCCTCGGCGGCACCCGCGATCATCGCGACCTCGCCGAGCAGCTCGCGCCCACGCGATTCGCGACGTAGGCCGTCGATCGCGCGGTTGCGGGCCGTGGTGGTAATCCAGGCGCCCGGGTTCGGGGGGAGGCCCTCGGAAGGCCATCTGCCCAAGGCGACCGTAAACGCCTCCTGAACGGCGTCTTCGGCGACGTCGATGTCACCGAAGACGCGGATCAGCGTGGCCACCGAACGGCCGGACTCCTCGCGGAAGATCCGGCCGACGGCTGCCACGTCGACCGCCACCGTTGGGCTCAGCCGGAGGCCGCGTGCCTGAACGGTCGAACCTCGATCGGCCTGCCCACGCACTCGGTCGTCTTCGACGCCCAGCCGAGAGCTTCGTCGAGATCCTTGGCCTCAATGATGTAGAAGCCGCCCAGGTGCTCCTTCGCTTCGGCGAAGGGACCGTCGGTGGTCAGCACCTGACCGTCGTTCACACGCACGACGGTGGCGGTGTCGGGCCCGTGCATGGCGCCCGTAAAGAGGAAGGCCCCGGCCGCCTTCATCTCGTCCTCGAGCGCCTCGACGCGCCCCATGAACTGCTTCATCTGTTCCTCGGTCGGCTGCTCGCGGACCTCGCCCTCGACGCTGTGGACCGACAACATGTACTGCGGCACGATTGTGCTCCTCTCGTAATCGGCGGGCACTTCCCGCCTTCACCCTAGCTACGAATGGCGTCGGTCCAGATCGACAGTCGGGTGCTAGCCCAGGCTGCGACGCGCACCTCGATGCGGTTGCCCGTGGTCGGTTCCTTCGATGGACGGGCCAGGACCGTACACATAGGCTTCCGGCATGGGACGACCCGGTAAGCCGATCGCGGGCTATGCGGTCCGCTGTGCGGTGGTGGGAGAGATCCCGGGCGTTGGCCTGCGGGATGCCACGGTCAGCCGCGCCCGGAAGCTTGGAGTCTGCGGCTGGATTCGGGCCGGCGAGGGCCGCGAGTTCCT
>CAXMST010000175.1:0-8064 GCA_964196325.1 uncultured Acidimicrobiia bacterium | reverse complement strand
AGCGTCGACGCCACTCATGCAGGGTGCGTATGTAGCTCGCCGAGATGTCCTCCAGCGAGAGCGTCCGCAGGTCGGTCCCGGCCGCGATCGAGGACTGGATCGTCTCGACCGACGGCAGGCACCCGCCGGGAAAGATCAGCTGGTTGGAGAACGAACGGGACCGCCTCTCGGCGTCGTAGATCGCGTCGTCGATCACGATCGCCTGGAGGAAGAAGAGTCCGTCCGGCTTCAGCAGCTCCGAACAGCGACGAAAGTAGGTGTCGAACCACTCCCAGCCGACCGCCTCGATCATCTCGATCGAGACGAGCTTGTCGTAGCTGCCGTCCAGGTCGCGGTAGTCGAGAGCAACCACATCGATGCGATCGCCGAGGTCCGCCTCGGCGACACGCCGCTCCGCGAACGAGCGCTGCTGCTCGCTGATCGTGGTCGTCGTTACCCGGCAGCCGCGGGTGGTCGCCGCATGCACCGCCATGCCTCCCCAGCCGGTGCCGATCTCCAGCAGGTGGTCCTCGGGCCCCAGCTCCAGCCGCTCGCAGATCCGCTCCAGCCGCGCGAGTTGAGCGTCCTCGAGGCTCTGATCCTGGTGCTCGTAGTAGGCGGACGAGTACATCATCGTCTCGCGGTCCAAGAACAGCTCGAACATCTCGTTGCCCATGTCGTAGTGGGTCGAGATGTGGGCCCGGGCGCGGCGCCGGGTGTTCAACATCTTCAGCGTGCCGAGCCGCTGGAACGGAATCAGCAGTGGCGCGATCCGGCGCCGCAGCCTGTTGCTGCGGCCGACCTCGCGGGCGACGATCTCGAGCAGCTCGAGCAGCTCGTCGCTGTCCCAGCCGCCCGCCGCGTAGGTCCGGCCGAGGCCGACGCTCTTCGAGATCAGGAGCCGCCGGTAGACGCCGGGATCATGGATCTGAATCGACGCCGAGCGCTCGTCTGCGGGATCGCCGAAGCTGAGCGACTCGCCGCCGGGAAACGTCTCGACCAGCTCGATCCGGCCGGCCTCGATCCGGTTCAGCAGGGCATGTGAGATCCGTCTGGAGATCATCTCGACTACTCCTCGCTCGCTGCTCGGGAATCTATCGATTCTCGGCGCCAGAGGGCGCGGCTGGGTCTGTCCCTCGTCCGGTTGCACCGACGGGTTCGGTCAGCGGCGTGCCGGCGACCGCGCAGTGGCGCTCGGGAATGATCGGTCCATCCCCGAGCTCGCGCTCGAGTACGTCGTCATCGATCGTCAGCCATGCCAGCAGGCCGCCGAGCGCGGCGGCGATCGCCGAGATCACCATTGCCGTGTGGAAGCCGTCGGTGAGCGCGGTCGGGTTCTCGTAGTCGCTGCCGGAGAGCCCGACGATCAGTGGCAGGGCGGCCACCGCGATCAGCTGGGCGGTTCGTGAGACCGCGTTGTTGACGCCCGAGGCGACCCCCGCGTGCCGCTCCTGGGCGGCCGCCAGCGCCGTTGCCGTGATCGGCGCCACCGTGGCCGCGAGGCCGAGCCCGAAGACGATCATCGCCGGCAGCACGCCGCCCAGGTAGGAGCTCTCGGCATCGATCCTCGTCATCAGGAGCATGCCGACCGCGATCAGCAGCGGGCCGACGGTGAGCGGGATTCGCGGACCGATCCGCTGGGCGAGGGCGCCCGCCCGCGCGGAGAACAGCAGCAGTAGCGCGGTGATCGGGAGTGACGCTGCCCCCGCGGCGATCGGCGAGTAGCCGAGCGCGTTCTGGAGCACCAGCACGAGCAGGAAGAAGACCGCGCCGAAGGCGCCGTAGACGACGAAGGTGACCGCGTTGGCGGCGACGAACTGGTCCGAGCGGAAGATCTCCAGGGGCAGCATCGGGCTGCGCCCCCGTCTCTCGACCAGCACGAACCCCGCGATCGCCGTGACCCCGATCGCCATCGCGACCGCCGCGAGCGGCTCGGAGGCCCCCTCGACCCCGAACTGGATCAGGCCGAAGGTGACGCCGGCGAGCCCGACGACTGCGAGCAGCGAACCCGAGAGGTCGAGCGAATCGCCCATCGCCGGGTTCAACGACTCCGGCACATGACGCAGCGCTGCGACTACCACGGCCGCGCCGATCGGCAGGTTGATCAGGAAGATCGAGCGCCAGCCGACCGCGTCGATCAGATAGCCGCCGACAAGCGGACCGACCGCCGCCGCCGCGCCCCCGAGCGCCGACCAGGCGCCGATCGCCCGGGCGCGGTCTCCGGGTTCGAAGCTGGCCTCGATGATCGCGAGGCTGCCCGGGGTCAGGATCGCGCCACCGACTCCCTGCAGGATCCGCGCCGCGATCAGGACCTCGACGGTCGGTGCGAGCGCGCACAGGGCGGAGGCGAGCGTGAACCAGACGATCCCGACGATGAACATCCGGCGCCGCCCGTAGCGGTCGCCGAGCGCGCCGCCGAGCAGGATCAGGGCCGCGACCGTGAGCAGGTAGCCGTTGACGATCCACTGCAACCCGTTCACTCCGGCGCCGAGGTCCTCGCCGATCGTTGGCAGGGCGATGTTGACCACCGTCGACTCCAGGAAGGCGATCCCGGAGCCGGCGACGGTGACCCCGAGCACCCACCGACCCGCGGGCGAATCGAAGCTGACGTAGGAGGGCACAGGGCGAGGCTAATTGGTTGCCGTGGGCGCTCGTGGTGACGCCCCGGGACATCGAGGCGGTGCGCTCGAATATGCTCCGGTTGATCCCGAGCCACGGGATCGCCCCGGGAGAGGAGAGATGCTCCGGCAGTTGACCAGCCTCGACGCGCAGTTCCTTGCGATCGAGAGCCCCACCCACTACGGCCACGTCGGTGGCTTGGTGATCGTCGACCCCTCGACCCGCGAGTCGGGAGAGCTGCGGATCGAGGACATGCACGAGCTGCTCAGCGAGCGCCTGCATCTGCTGCCGGTGATGACCTGGCGGCTTGCCGAGGTCCCCTACGGACTCGATCGGCCGTACTGGATCGAGGACCCGAACTTCGACCTCGAGTATCACCTGCGAGAGCTGGCGCTACCGGCGCCCGGAGACGATCGTCGCCTGGCCGAGCAGGTAACCCGGATCAGCTCGCGCCACCTCGATCGCTCGCGGCCGCTGTGGGAGCTGTATCTGATCCAGGGGCTGGAGGGGGGGCGCTGCGCGATCCTGACCAAGATGCACCACGCGATGATCGACGGCGTCTCCGGCGCCGAGATCATGGGGATGCTGTACGACCTCGAGCCGGGGGGGCGGGAGGTGCCGCCACCGGACCCCGACCAGGAGTCCCGGTCCGGGCTCGAGCCGAGCTCGCTCGAGATGCTCGGCCGCGGCCTGGCGGCGCTGCCGCTGCAGCCGCTGCGGATGGCTCGCAAGCTGCCTTCGACGCTTCCCTACCTGGATGTGGCGCCCTCGTTGCTTGGCCTACCGGGTGCCGAGGCGATCAGTCGCTACGCGGCGCGAGCGCGCAACGCGATCGGCGGCGGCGGCGACGGCGAGATCATCGAGCGACCCCGACACCGGGCGCCGCACACGCCGTTCAGCGGCCGGATCTCGGCGCATCGCCGGTTCAGCTTCGGCTCGCTCTCCCTGAAGACGGTCAAGGAGATCAAGGACGAGCTCGGGGTCAAGGTCAACGATGTCGTCGTCGGCCTCTGTGCCGGCGCCCTGCGCGAGTGGCTGCTCGCCAACGATGCGCTGCCGGCGGAGCCGCTCCTGGCCCAGATCCCGGTCTCGGTCCGAACCGAGGAGCAGGTCGGGACCTTCGGCAACAGGGTCTCGGTGATGATCGTGCCGATCCCGACCGACGAGCCCGACCCGGTCGAGCGGGTTCGCCGCGCCCACGAGGCGATGAGCGCCGCGAAGGAGCGCCACAGCGCGATGCCGGCCGAGCTGCTGCAGGACATCGCCAACTTCGTCCCGCCGGCGATCAATGCTCGCGCCGCCCGGGTCGCCCTGCAGCTCGGGACCCAGCAGCGCATGCGGCCGCTCTACAACCTGGTGATCTCGAACGTGCCCGGCCCGGACTTCCCGCTCTATCTCGGTGGCGCCGAGATCAAGGCCAACTACCCGGTCTCGGTTGTCACCGACGGTGCCGGTCTCAACATCACGGTGATGAGCTACCGGGGATCGATGGACTTCGGGCTGATCGCCGATCGCGAGCAGGTGCCCGAGATCTGGGACCTGATGGCGGCTCTGGAGCGCGACCTGGCTGCAATCGCCGCGGCCTGCGAGTCAGCGGGCTGATCCAGCCGGGTGCGCCAGGCAGTAGGCACGCGGCTCACGGACTACTACCGTCTGGCCGCGTGATCGACGAGGATGCCTGCAGCCCGCTCCGCGAGAGGGGCTACCGACGCCTGATCGTCGACGGCATGAACGCGCTCGGCTCGCGGCCCGACGGTTGGTGGCGTGACCGGCCGCGAGCGATGGTGCGTCTGCTCGGCAGGCTGCAGCCGCTCGCGGGGCCGCCCCCGGCTCTGACCGTCGAGGTCGTCTTCGACGGGCGCCCGCATCAGGCGGTGCTCGACGCCGCCGAGGCGGTCGACGTCTCCTTTGCGGGGGCCGGCGCCAATGCGGCGGACCGCGAGATCGCAGCCCGGGTCCGCGCCGCTGAGACCCCCCGTGGCGTGCTCGTCGTCTCCAGCGACCGCCGGCTGATCGCCGCCGTCAAGGCAGCCGGCGGCGCCTCCCAGGGCGCGGGCTCCTTCCTGCGCGAGTGGGTCGGAGACGGATAGGATCGTTCGATGGGGCGACTGGCGCTGATCGGTGGACACTCGATCCTCGGCAACGAGCCCGAGGCCGGGCTCGAGCGGGTCGTGCAGCCGACCGAGTACGGCGAGGTCACCGTCTTGGCCTCCGAGGGCCACCTGCTTCTTCAGCGGCATGGGATCGACCGCTACACGACCGCCGCGCGCATTGATCACCGAGCCAACATCAGCGCCCTGGCCGCCCTGGACTGCGACCGGATCCTCGCGATCGGCTCAGTCGGCGGCCTGCGCCCTGAGCTCGGCGTCGGCACCTTCATCTGCCCCGACGACTTCATCGCCCTCGACCACGGCGTCTCGTTCTCCGACGACCATGGCGGCGAGTCGATCCCGGGCTTCGACGGCAGTTGGCGCCAACGGTTGCTCTCGGCCTGGGCCCGTCATTCTCCCGTCGAGATGCGCGACGGTGGCGTCTACTGGCAGACGATCGGACCGCGGTTCGAGACTCCGGCCGAGGTCCGGCTGCTCGCCTCCCACGCGCACATCGTCGGGATGACGATTCCATCGGAGTGCGTGCTCGCCGGTGAGCTCGGGATCGCATACGCCGCGATCTGCGTGGTCGACAATCTCGCCAACGGGGTCGAGGGTGTGCCCCTCACGGTCGAGGATTTCGAGGCGGGCAAGGAGCTCAACCGCCGGAAGTTGCTTGCCGGCCTGGAGCCGTTGGTCGCCGAGCTCGGCGGAGACGCGTCCTGAGCTCCCTGGCGGTCACGGGGGCAACCGTCGATGGCGAGACCGTCGGCCTCCGAGTCGCCGACGGCCTGATCGCCGAGCTCGGCCCCGGGGTCGAGCCCGAGCCGGGGGATGAGCTACTCAATGGTGCCGGGACGGCAATCGTGCCGGGGTTCGTGAACGCGCACACGCACGCGGCGATGACCCTTTTCCGCGGCTTCGCAGACGACCTACCCCTGATGGAGTGGCTGCAGGGGCACATCTGGCCCGCCGAGGCCCGGCTGCAAGCGGACGATGTCTACTGGGGGACGCGGTTGGCCTGCGCCGAGATGATCCGCAGTGGCACCGTCTGCTTCTGGGACATGTACTGGCAGCCCGAGGCAACAGCGCGGGCGGTCCGAGACGCCGGTCTGCGGGCGGTGACCGGTCCCGCCCTGATCGACAACTGCGACCCGGATGCGACCGAGTCGCTGCGCGAGGCCTCCCGGAGCGGGTTCGAGGACCTCGATCGGGTCGGGGCCGAGCTGGTCGAGCCGTCCTTTGCGCCGCACTCGATCTACGCGGTCTCCGAGCCCTCGCTGCGCTGGATCGGGGAGCAGGCCGCCGAGTCCGGGCACCCGATCCAGATTCATTTCTGCGAGACCGAAGGCGAGGTGCAGCGTTGTGTGGAGCAGTACGGAATCCGGCCGGCCGAGTATCTGCAGCGTTGTGGGGTGCTCGGCCCCAAGACCCTGCTCGCTCACTCCGTCTGGCTCGACGATGGCGATCGCGAGCTGATCGCCGCCTCCGGCGCGACCACCGTCTCTTGTCCACAGGCGAATATGAAGCTCGCCGTCGGCGCGATCTTCGACCTGCCGGCCGCCCGGGCCGCGGGCGTTGCGGTCGCGCTTGGGACCGACGGGGCCGGCTCCAACAACGCGCTCAATATGCTCGCCGAAGCCAAGCAACTCGCCCTCCTGCAGAAGCATCGGGCCGGGGAAGCGGGCGCGGTCACGGCAGCTGAGACCCTGGCGATCGCCCGGGGGCAGCGCTCGCCGCTGCCCTGGGCCGGAACCGGCGGTGCAGCGGGTCCGCCGACGGTCGGCGGACCGGCGGACTTCCTACTGGTTCGCCTTGACTCGCCCCAGTTGGGCGTTGGCGCCCTCGATGCGGGCCTTGCCTATGCAGCCGACCCGACCGTGATCGACACCACCGTGATCGCGGGACGGGTGCTGTTGCACGGCGGCAGGCTCGTGCATGACGACCTGGTCGAGCTCGTCGCTCGGGCGCGAGAGTCCGCCCAGCGGCTCGGGCTGGTTCAGGTTTAGGTCGGGTTCGCCCGACCCCAGGAGAGTCGCTTCTCGAACCAGAAAGCGGCATACGGGTTGCCGTTGTAGTCGTCGATCCGCCGGTAGCCCGCGCTCTCGTAGATCCGTCTGGCGGCCGGCTGCTTGGGGCCGGTGTCCAGGCGTATGCGGCTGTAGCCGAGCTCGGCCACCCGCCGCTCCAGCTCCCGCAGCAGCAGGCGGGCGACACCACCACCGCGTCGCGCCGGGCGTACGTACATGCGCTTGATCTCCGCCGTCTCCCGGTCGAGCCGCTTGACCCCGCCGCAGGCGATCGGCTCCGAGCCCGAGCTGATCAGCAGAAAGGAGCCGCTGGGTGGGCGCATCTGGTCCGGCGTCGCCGGAACCGAGTCCAGCGAGCCGTCGACCTTCTCGTAGAGCGCATCGAGCTCCTCCGCCATCGCCGTAAGTAGCTCACTGGCCGGCGGCTGCGCCGCATGCACCTCGCTTACATGGAATTCGCCCGGAGCGGCCACCGCGGGGATTATCGGTCAGGATGGTGGGCGCAGGTTCCATGAGCGAGGACAAGAGCAACAGCGAAGAGGCGGGGACGGGCGCCGGCGACGATCGCGCCGAGCAGCTGCGCGGTCCCTGGTGGTATTCGGAGCGCCGCAGCGTCACCCCCGAGCAGCGTCGCGACGTGCTCAGCCAACTGTTCTACGAGGGCCCCGATCGGGTCCCGTTCCTGTCCAGGTTCGCGCTGCTGCTCTCGATGTCTGTGCTGATCGCCCTGTTCGGGCTCGCCCGCGACTCGGGCCCGGTGGTGATCGGCGCGATGCTGATCTCGCCGCTGACCACCCCGATCCTCGGGCTCGCCACAGCGCTCGTGCTCGGCCATCCGCGCCGCCAGCTCTCCGCCCTGGCGACGCTGGTCGTCGCGAGCGTGGGAGCGATCGGGCTGGCGGTGCTGGTCACCTACCTGCTCCCGGATCCGAGGCTGACCACGCTGGGCTCCGAGCAGCTGCTGGACCGCACCCGGCCCGACATCCTCGATCTCGCGGTCGCGGTGCTCGCGGGGGCCGCCGGCGCTTACATCCTCGTGCGCCGCGAGGCGGTCTCGGCTCTGCCGGGAGTCGCGATCGCGGTCTCGCTGGTGCCGCCGCTGACCACGGTCGGCATGACCCTGGAGCTCGGTCGCTCCGATCTGGCCGCCGATGCGCTGCTCCTCTACCTGACCAACATGGCGGGAATCGTGCTCGCCGCGGCGCTCGTGATGATCTTGCTCGGGGTCGGGGCGCATCCGCTCGAGGGGGGGCTGACCCGGCGGGTGAAGATCGGGCTGACCACGGCCGCGGTCGGCGTGATCCTGGTCGCGGTCCCCCTGATCGAGCACACCCGGAGCATCTATG
>CAXMST010000174.1:0-3596 GCA_964196325.1 uncultured Acidimicrobiia bacterium | reverse complement strand
AGCGACGCTGATCCGCTCGGCGCACTCGCCGAATATCAAGGAGCGACAGGACTGCTCGACCGCGCTCTTCGATGCTGCCGGCGAGCTGGTGATGCAGGCCGAGCACATCCCCGTGCACCTGGGCTCGATGCCGGCCGCCGTGGGCGCGATCGTCGGCGAGCGGCAGAGCCCCGGCGACCTGTGGATCGTCAACGACCCGTTCCGGGGCGGCACCCATCTGCCGGACATCACGCTGATCTCCCCCGTCTTCGTCGACGGGGCGCTACTCGGCTTCTCCGCCAGCCGGGCGCACCACGCGGACATCGGCGGCCCCACTCCCGGCGGCATGCCGGCATTCTCCACCCGCCTCGAGGAAGAGGGCATCGTGATCGCGCCGACGCGCGTCGGTGATCCCGAGCTCGTCGCGCTCGCGGGCCGCATGCGCAACCCATCCCAGCGACTGGCCGACCTGCGGGCCCAGCGCGCGGCCAACTTGCTCGGGGAGCGCCGCCTGCGGGAGCTGGTCGAGCGAGTCGGGATCGACCTGGTCCGGGCGGGGATGGTGGAGGTGCTCGACTACTCCGAGCGACGCACGCGATCAGCGCTGCGGGCGGTCCCCGACGGCCTCTACTCGGCCACCGATCAGCTCGAGGGGGCCTCGGCGCCGATCGAGCTGCGAGTCGCAGCCCGGGTCGAAGGGGACTCGCTGACCCTCGATTTCGAGGGCAGCGCCGAGCAGGTCGAGGGCAACCTGAACTGCCCGCTCTCGGTGACGGCGTCGGCGGCGCTGTTCGCGGTCCGGGTGATGCTCGATCCGGACGCGCCACCGTCTGCAGGAGGGCACCGGCCGATCACCGTCGAGGCGCCGCGGGGGACGATTCTCAACGCCCTACCGGGTGCCGCGGTCGCCGCCGGCAACGTCGAGACCTCGAACCGGGTCGCCGATCTCGTCCTCGGGGCGCTTGGAGAGATCCTGCCGGCCCCCGCCCAGGGGCAAGGGACGATGAACAACCTGACCTTGGCCAACGATCGCTTCACCTACTACGAGACGATCGGCGGCGGTCAGGGAGCCTGCCCGGACGCCGCCGGCCCCGACGGCGTGCACGTGACCATGTCGAACACCCTGAACACACCGATCGAGGCGCTCGAGACGGAGCTGCCGATCAGGGTCCGCGAGCTCGGTCTGCGTCGCGGCAGCGGCGGCGACGGCCTGCGCCCCGGTGGGCAGGGCGTGGTCCGGGAGCTGGAGGCGCTGGAGCCGATGAGCTACACGCTGATCAGCGAGCGTCGGCGGATCGGGCCCCGGGGACGCAACGGTGGCGGCGACGGCGCCCCCGGGCGCAACCTGCTCAACGGCAGGCCGCTCGAAGCCAAGTCCGAGGGCGAGCTGCGTGCCGGCGATCGGCTGCGAATCGAGACCCCGGGAGGCGGCGGACACGGCGCGCCAACGGAACCTCAATCGGGCCTCGCGAGCGTCCCGGCCGGCCGCGCTGTGCAACTTTCATGTGACTCACGCAACAAACTTGACCTCTGAGAGCGCTGCTCTACACTCGGCTTCCTGCCCGGGTCGAGGACGCCCCGCCGGGGCCGCTGGTCTCGAAAAAGCCGTCCTGCTCGTCCCAACCCGAACAGGAAATCTCACTAATGCCTATTGCTTTCAAGGAATGGTCGGTCACGGTGCGTGCGCTGGCCGAGGGGGAACAGCTGGTCACGCTCCGCAAGGGCGGAATCGGCGAGGAGAACCGTCACTTCGTGCTCGAGCACGAGCAGTTCTTCCTCTACCCGACGTTTGACCATCAGCGAAATGATCTCGTCCGTGAATCCCATCACCCCGAGCTTCGCCGTGCCCTGGAAGAGGGCGTGTGGCCCGACGAGGAGCCGCCGCCACGCGCACTGCTCCAGGACGGCGGCATCGCGCAGCCCGATCGCGTCAGGATTCGTGCCTGGGCGGAGGTCGCCTACAGCTTCGAGGTTGAGGACCCGCGCACGGTCGACGCGCTCTCACCTTTCCACGTGTGGACCCAAGACTACGCGCGCAAGCGGCTTGCCTGGAAGCGGACCCATCCCCTGCATGTACTTGTCCTGCGGGTCCATCGGATCCCGCGCCCCGTAACGGTCCGTGTTCGCGACGAGCACCACGGCTGTCACTCCTGGGTCGAGATCGACCGTGATCTTCCCTTCGAGGGCGTACCGGTGATGGCGACCGACGAGTTCGAGCGCGCCACCGAGCGGATCCACAAGATCTGCGGCGCGGCCGAGCCGGTTCCCGCCTAGATGCACAGTGGCCGGCGAGTCCGGCTGCGCTACTCGCAGAACGGCGTGCCGGGCAGCGACGGGTCCCTGCCCTTGATGCCCGAGCAACGGGTCAAGCGGTCGAGGCGCTGTTCGAGGCGCGGCGACACGGCGAGGTCGCCCTGCAGCTGAAACGGGTCGCGCTCCAGGTCATAGCTCTCGAACTCGTCAGCGGGCTGGCAGACCCGACCCCCAGGCTCCGGCAGCAGGGTGTGGCGGACGAGCGCACGCGCCGGGGTGCGCAGGCCCTCCCAGCTGCAGCTGTAGCCATAGCGCGGAGCGTTGATCGAAAAACCGGTCCTGATCGCCCGCTTATCGGTCCAGTCCGGCTCGGCGCCGCGCAGCAGCGGCAGCAGCGATCGACCGTCCATTCGCCTGCAGGTGCGCTTGCCGGCTCGACAGGGACGGGCGTCGGCGAGCGCCAGGATCGTCGGCGCCAGATCGACGTTCGCGACGGGGGCGTCCAGGGTCGCGCCTGAGCGCATCGCCCTGGGGAAGTCGCGCGGCGGTCGGATCACGAGCGGCACGCGCAGGTGCTCCTCGTATGGAAGGCCCTTCGTGTTGAGGATCCGGTGCTCGAGCGATGCGTAGCCGTTGTCGGAGGTGAAGATGATCATCGTCCGGTCCAGCTCGCCGGTCTCACGCAGCGTCGAGACGAGCCCCGAGACACCCCGGTCGACAGCCGCCAACGAGCCGAGGGCGCAGCCGTAGAGCCGGTCGGCCTCGGCCAGATCAGACGGGGTCAGCACCGGTGTCAGGCCGAGGTATGCGGGCTTGTCGTCGAGGTCCGTCTCCCGGGTGGCGGCGTTGCGAGGCGCGCGAGCGTCGGCGAACGCCTCGGCGTCGCCTGCCTTCGGTATCGCGCCCCCCTGGCACGGTCCTCGCTCAACCCCGGAGCCAACGTGAGGCGCGAGATGGTCGACCTGCAGGTAGAACGGCTGGCGCTCGTTACCTTGCCGCCGGACGGTCCGCTCAGTGAGTTCGTTCAGCGTGGTCGTCAGGTAGCGATCGGTGTTGAACCTGATCTCCCCGTCGATCGACAGGCTCGCGTTCAGGTAGTCGGCGCCGGCGATCGTCAGCCAGCGGTCCCAGCCCTGCCCGGGGACCAGACCCCGCGCCCCGAAATAGCCGTTCAGATACTTGCCGACGTGGATCGTCTCGTAGCCCGCGGCCCGCAGCCAGGCGGGCAGGACCTCGCCCTTGTCCCGCAGCAGGGGAAAGCCGGGGCGGTTCGAGGTGACGCCATTGTTCTGCGAGTACTGACCGGTCAGGTACCCGGCCCGCGATGGACAGCACTGCGGCGTCGAGACGATCGCCTGCGAGAA
>CAXMST010000173.1:0-7149 GCA_964196325.1 uncultured Acidimicrobiia bacterium | reverse complement strand
CGGATATCGCGGGCGATATCGCGGCCGTCCCCGTCGGGCAGCGCCAGGTCGAGCAGGACCAGATCGGGCTCATGCGTCTCCAGTTCGGCCAGCGCCCGCTCCACTGTGGCGGCCCGAATCGGCTCGAAGCCCGCCCGCTTCAGAGCCCGCGTGAACGGGTCGGCGATCCCCTCCTCGTCCTCGACGAAGAGGATCCTGGGACCACGGGGGGGCTGCGCGGCGGTGCTGCTCACAGCCCCAGACTAGAGGCGTCAAGGGCCGTTTTCGCGTGGTCAGGGCAAGCTTTGCCAAACCCTTACCTTCGGCTACCCGGCCGCTAACCCGACCCGCCCGAGACTGCAAAGACAGCAATCGACGGCGTCTGAAGGAGGCCGGAAATGAAGGTAGGAAAGGGCAAAGCAATCGCGGCGGCAGCGCTGCTTGGGTTGGCCGGGGTGGCGGGCCTGGGGCTCGCCAGCCAGCCGCAGGCCAGCAACGCCGCTGCCGAGGCGGCCGCGGCACCGACGGCCGAGGCGGACCTCAAGCCGATCGTCAAGCGCGAGGTAGTCAAGAGGGTCAAGCGCGTGCCGGCCGAGGCCGGCGGCAACGCCGGCGGCGCCGGCTCGCAGGCTTCGGCCCCCGCATCGGTGGCGGTGGCCGCGCAATCGACCTCCGCCTACGAGGGCGAGGGATCGGAGCCGGCCGAGGCCTACGTGGAAGAAGAGGCCGAGGAAAACGAGGAATACCCCGAGTCCGAGGAGGAGTCCGAGGATGAGGGTGAGCACGACGAGTCCGAGGACGAGAACGAGGAGCACGAGGACGATGACTAGCCCACGCTCCTCCGAGCCATCCTCGCCGCGCGAGAAGGAGTCGAAGACGGGCTCCGACGGGCCCGGGGCCGCGAGTTCGCGGTCCCGGCCCGCCCGGCGCCCCAGTGGCTTCAGTGTCGTGACGGCCTCGCTCGCGGTCTTTCTGGCCCTGCTCGGCGGACTTTCCTGGCGCCTCGCCAGCGGCCAGGATCCGGCGCTCGGCGCCGGCGAGCCGGCGGCCGTCGCGGCCACCGCCAAGGTCAAGCGCCCCGTGGTCCACCGCAAGGTGGTCAAGGTGCGGGTCGTCGAGGAGCCGAAGCCGACCGCGACGGCACCCGCCCCGGCGGCGGTCAGCACCCCGGCACCGGCTCCCGCCCCCGCCCCCGCACCCCCACCCGCGCCCGCACAACCCGTCACCCAGAGCTCATGAGCGGCCCGACCGAGATCACGCTCGGGTCGCTCGAGCTGCTGGACTCGCCCGCAGGCGAGCGGGCCGATCTCTCGTTCGAGGCGATGGGAACGACGGTACGGGTGCAGATCGGCGCTCCCACCAGGCCGGATCTGCCGCCGGCCGCCGAGGCGGCGGCGGCGCTCCGCGCCTGGATCGAGAGCTACGACCGACGCCTCTCCCGGTTTCGAGACGAGAGCGAGCTCTGCGAGCTCAACGCCGATTCGGCGCCGGTCCACGAGGCCTCCCCGCTGCTACGGACGTTGGTCAGCGCCGCCCTCGAGGCGGCGGAGGTGACCGGCGGCCTGGTTGACCCGACCCTCGTCTCCGAGATCGAGGAGGCCGGCTACGAGCGCTCGCGCAGCTCGCGTCGCGATCGGATCCTGGGCGATGCCTTGACCGGCGCCCCCCGGCGCCGACCGGGCGCGCCAAACCCGGGTCGCCGCTGGCGATCGATATCGGTGAACGAGGGGCGCGGGACGATCTCCCGCCCTCCGGGCCTGCGCATCGACAGCGGCGGCATCGGAAAGGGCCTGGCCGCCGATCTCGCCGCCGAGCGGCTGCGCGGCTACTGCCGCTACCTGGTCGACTGCGGAGGCGACATCCAAGTCGGCGGTGCCGCGACCCGCCTCGACCCCTACGCGGTAGCCGTCGCGCACCCCCTGGACAGCTCCCTGCACCGCGAGGTGCTGCTCGGCTCCGGCGCCGTCGCCACCTCGGGGATCGACGCTCGAATCTGGAGGCGGGGCCAGGGTTACGCCCACCATCTGCTCGACCCCTCGACCGGCGAGCCCGCCTGGACCGGGGTGATCTCGGCCACCGCGCTGGCGCCGGACGCAGTCCGCGCCGAGGCTCTCGCCAAGGCCGCCCTGCTCGCCGGTCCGGCCGGCGCTCGCGAGCATCTCAGCGACTACGGAGGGCTGTTCGTACTCGACGACGGCTCCCATGTCGCGGTCGCCCGCGGCGCCGGAGATCGGCCCGAGGTGGCGGCATGAACCCGCAGCCCTCCGAGCACATCTGGTGGCTCGCGAGCCGAGCCTCGGGACTGGTCGCGATCGCGCTGATCACGGCCTCGGTCCTGCTCGGCTTGGCGATGGCCAGCAAGCGCTTTCGCAGCCCTGGGCTGCCGCGGGTGCTGAACGCGCTGCATGAGCAGCTCGCCGTGGCCGGCCTGGTTGCGATCGGCGCCCATGGGGCGACCCTGCTCGGCGACCCCTGGCTGCGGCCCGGTCTCGACGGAGTGGCGCTGCCCTTCGCGATCGACTACCGGCCCGGGTTCGTGGCGGCCGGCATCGTCGGCGGCTACCTGGCCGCGGCGCTCGGGCTCAGCTACTACGCCCGCAAGCGGGTCGGCACCAAGCGTTGGCGCAACGCCCACCGCTACATCGTCGTCGCCTGGGGGCTGTCGCTGGTGCACGCCCTCGGGGCCGGCACCGATGCGGCGATTCCGGCGGTGCGCTGGGCGCTATTGGCTCCCGTCCCCGTGGCGTTGGCGTTGGTCGTCGCGCGGTTTCTGCCTAAGCGTGAGAATCCGGCCCGGGCAGCGAAGCCGCGACGTGTACCCGCGACTCTTACCAGCGGACCGGCAACGTCCGCAGCTGATTGAGGAAGCCCGAGACGACGTAGGCGGGCTCGCCCGCGATCTTCATCTCGGGGAGCCGCTTGATCGTCTCCTCGAAGAGGATCTTCAGCTCGAGTCGCGCGAGGGCGGCGCCGAGGCAGAAGTGGCGCCCGCCGGCCCCGAACGCCTGATGCTCGGGGTTTCGGTGCACGTCGAAGCGGTCGGGGTCGTCGTAGACGTCCTCGTCGCGGTTTGAGGAGACATACCACATGACCACCTTCTCGCCCTCGGCGATCGCGGTCCCGCCGATCTCTGTGTCGCGGGTCGCGGTCCGGCGGAAGTGGGCGAAGGCGGGGAACATCCGCAGAGCCTCCTCGACCGCGCCGGGGATCAGCGCGGGATCGGCGGCCAGCATCGCCTGCTGGTCGGGATGCTCCATCAGTGCCTGCATGCCCGAGGTGTAGGTGGCCTTGGTCGAGTCGTTTCCGGCGGCGACCAGCAGGAAGAATCCCATCACGATCTCGTCGTCGCTGAGCTTCTCCCCGTCGATCTCGGCGTGAACCAGGACGCTGGTCAGATCGTCGGTCGGGTTCTCGCGGCGCTTGGCGACCAGGTCCATGCAGCGACTGAAGATCTTGGGCAGCTCGCGCTGCATCACCTCGTCGACCGTGCCGGGGCTCACCTCCGGGTCGCTCGCGCCCAGGGTGGTGTTCATCATCGTGGCCCACTCGGCGTCGTCCTCGGCCGGAATGCCCATGAAGCTGCCGATCACCCGGGAGACGACCGGCTGGGCGACGTCAGTGACCAGGTCGCACTCGCCCCGGTCGGCGATCGAGTCGAGCACCTCGCAGGTGAACTGCCGGATCTCATCCTCGTGGCCGGCGATCCGCTTCGGTGTGAAGCCGCGCTGGAAGAGGCTCTTGATCCGGTCGTGCTTGGGCGGGTCCATGCCGATGAACATCGACCGCATCAGCTCCAACGGGATCGCATGGGTGAGCGCCGTGCAGCCGCCGATCTCGGAGGAGAAGGTCCGCCAGTCGCGGCTCACGGTGTAAACGTCGGCGGCCTTGGTCAGCGAGTGGAAGCCGTCCTCGTTCGGGTACTCGTTGACCTCGCTCCAGTGCACGGGGCACTCGGAGCGCATCCGCTTGAAGACCTCATAGGGAGGGCCCCCCTCCCAGTACTCGGCGTCGGAGATGTGGACCTCGTCCAGAGGGCGCTTGGCCAGATCCTCGGGCTTGGCGGGGACAGTGCTCTTCTCCATGCGGTCTCTCCAGGGTCGTCGGGTGCGCTGCCGGGGACAATACTGGCTAGCTGGCCAGTATTCGAGCCCGTCGACTGTGGAGCCGTGGCTAACCTTGCTCGATGGGCCTCCGCGACCACCTGCGCCGGCGCCTGCGAGAGCGCCACCAGCGAGAGAGCGCGATCTCCGCTCAGGATCTGGAGGCGATCGCGGCGCGGGTAGTCGGGGACGAAGACGACCCCGACGACGTAGGAGCCGAGCCGCCGACCGCAGGTGAGCCTGAGCCGATGACTCTCCCCGGCGCGAGCCCCGCCGAGCTGGCGCAGATGATCGGTCGTGCGATCGCCGCCGGGACGCCCCAGATCAGCACCGGCAGCCATCGGATCGAGGGAGCCGACCAGATCAGCGACGAGATCCTCGCCCTGCTGGCCGGGGCGGGGGCCCTACGCCGAGGGCAACAGGAAGAGCCGGGCTTTGAGATCGACCCGGGAGAGGCCGAGCAGCTACTCGAGCAGGTGCGCGTCCGCCTAGCCGAGCTCGAGGACGCCGACGAGGAGCCGTCCTAGCGTGAGGTCAGCCCCCGCGGAGCCCCGCCCCCTCCCTCTACACTTCCCCGCCGCGGGAGGCTTGACCCCGCGCTAGCGCCCGTAGCTCAGCTGGATAGAGCGTCGGTCTACGAAACCGAAGGTCACAGGTTCGAATCCTGTCGGGCGCGCTGGCAATGAGGCCGTAATGGCGCTTGGAATGGCGGTTTTCGGCCTGGCTGAGATGCAGGCCCGGCGATTGTCCAAAAGCCCGGTCCGGCCGCTCACGCCTGTGGGGACCATCGCGCAAACCATCGCGCGGAGCGTGTCCGTCACCACGAGGCAAGGCCGCGGGGAGCCTCGGAGATACGTTCCGCCCGTGTTCAGCCCGCGGGCAGGAGAGCCTGCCGACCACCGATGCCTGGCCGAACTGGCGGGGGGCCGCGGTGATCCTCTAGGGTCGCCGCAATGGCGCCGAGGAAGCCCCACTCGCTCCTCGACTGGAAACGGAGGGTGTTCGCGCTCTACGCGGAAGTGCGAGAGATCGAGGACCCTGAGGTCGGATGGCGGCGGTGGCGCGAGGTTCGCGACGGGCTCTTCTCCGAGCATCCCCAGTCACCGATTCCCCTCGCCGAGCGCGGGGCGTTCGGCGGCCTCCCCTTCTTCGACTACGACCCGGCGCTTCGGGTCCTCGCCGAGCCGGATGCCGCGGAGCCGCGCAGGCTGGAGATCGCGACCAGCGGCGAGGACCCCTACGTTTTCACGCGATTCGCGCTCGCGAGGTTCGAGCTCACCGGCGAGCCGCTGGAGCTCGAGCTCTACTGGCTCGAGGCCTACGGCGGTGGAATCTTCCTGCCGTTCGCCGACCGAACGTCAGGAAAGGAAACCTACGGCGCCGGCCGCTACGTCCTTGACACGGTCAAGGGCGCCGACCTCGGCGAGGAGAACGGGAGGCTCGTGCTCGACCTCAACTTCGCCTACAACCCGTCGTGCTCCTATGACGGGCGGTGGGTCTGCCCGCTGGCGCCGCCGCCGAACAGGCTCGAGGTCGGGGTGCAGGCCGGTGAGCGAATCCTGGCGTGAGGCCCAACCCGGCCGGCAGGTCCAGTTCGAGCCGACCGGTGAGCGGCCGAGTCGCAGCCGCCGCCGTGGCCGCGGGCCGCCATGGAATCGATCTGTGTCCGGCCATCCGCCCGCATCGGACCCGACCCGCGCACCCCGGCGCGTCGGCGGCGTAGAGCGTGCCGACGCACGACGTCCTCGCAATCGGCGCCGGGCTCGACCCGCAACGGGCGGCGATCGGGGCCGAATGCAAGCGGCGCGGCGGCGCCGTTCACGGATCGGACGATCCCCCCGAAAGTGAAGGGCCTGCACCGGTCCACAGCTCCACGGCAGCCAAATGGCTCGGACCGTCGATCGCAATCGGCCGTTCGATCTGGGTGGTCAACGGATCCGCTCAAAGCCGGACCCGTCGTAGTCCCATATCCGGTCGTGCTCCCCGACGAAGATCTCAGGGAGTGCGACCGCCTTCTCGCGCTCGAAACGAACTACATCAACGCATGGGCGCGGCTGCTTGTTCTGGATGGCGTCGGCCCAGAGTCCGACGAACTCCTCCTGCGCCCGCCCCTGTTGGCTCGGGTGGATGTAAAACGTGAGCGCCGCCGAGAGGTAGCGGTGATCGCGAGCCTTACCACTTCGCGGGTCATAGAACTCGTCCTCAGCCGCGCCGGTCCCTGGATTGATGAGCATCACCACACGAGGATTCCACTCTATGGCGCCTTGCAGGTCCGCCCCGCTAAGGCTCACTTCCGCGCCCTCGGCGTTTCCAAGCGCTACGACAAGCGGTATTCCCTGACCAGCAAGGTCTCGAAGCTGCGCTGCCCCAGCTTTGATCGCGTTGCGGAGCGGCTTCAACTCTTCTGCCGGATCCGAAGCTCCTACGCGTTGAAACGGCTTCGGAGGCCGCGCCTTCCGAGAGAAGCCCTCCACTTCGACTACGACAGGGTGCCTCGCATCGCGCCAGATCCTGAAATCCGGTTTCTTTAGGGTCGGAAGCCTAGGCTCGAACTCGTAGCTCAGACCGTGGTGATCGAGGTAGAGTCGAAACAGCTCTTCGTTCGGGTTCTCCGGCACATGGAAGGACTGACGAAAAGCCCGGCGGACCGGGGATTCCGTGTCGCCCGATGAGCCACGGTTCGGCGCGTTACCCAGACGAACTCGTCCGACGATCCGTACGTCGCAGCGAGACACGAATCGGGCCCCCGATCCGGGCTATCGATTTGCAGGGATTTCTTGAGGCTTGTTGGGACTCTCGGGCTAGCTTCGCAACAGCTTCGCCAACCTATCCACCTCAGCGACGGTGACGGTCAGCTCAGGGTGACGGATGACTCCAAGTGGCTCGAGTCCGCGGACCGGGGTGCGAAATGAAATGAGGACGCCGCTCTTCCCGTTGGTCGCGAATGTCAGGCCCCGGTCGGTGATCGCCAGGCGCGCGGGGCCCGCGGTTTTCCAGAACGCGTATGGCCCCGTCACCGCGGCATCGGTGATGTTTGCCAGCGGAGTTGACAGCCGCCACGGACCGAACT
>CAXMST010000172.1:0-5725 GCA_964196325.1 uncultured Acidimicrobiia bacterium | reverse complement strand
TCGAGCTGCTTGGCCAGGTCGTCGGCCCCGACCTCGGCGTTGATCTTGACGCGGGACGGGTTGATGCTCTCGAGGTTGGTGTTCACGGGCGGGAGCTTAGCCTCCATCCGCGCGATCCGGCTAACGTTGACGACGGGCATGGAACCGACCCGGACAGCGATCGGCACCTGGAGCGGCGGCCGCTTCATGCACTACGGCGAGCCCCTGGCCCAGGAGCGACTTGCCGCCCTACTGACCCCCGGAAACGGAATCGACACCGTGATCAGCGCCGACGCCTACGGGCAGGGTGAAGCCGACCGGCTGCTTGGCAGCGGGATCGCCGAGCTGTCGCCCGAGGACTACTCCCTGGTTGGGGCTGTCGGCCACGACTTCTACGAGGGCGAGCGCGACGGGCCAAAGGGATTCCCGCGCTTCACCGACCCCGGTCTGCGCGGGTCCGACCAGTATGGGAGCTACCTGCGGATGGCGACCGAGCGCCTGCTCGAGCGGCTCGGGGCCGAGCGGCTCGACCTGCTCCTGCTGCACAACCCCGACCACACGGGCTACAGCTCCGGACAGGTTTGGGAGGGCATGGCGGCGCTGCGGGACGCGGGCCTCACCGACGCGATCGGGGTCGCACCCGGGCCCGCCAACGGCTTCACCCTGGACCTGCTCGCATGTCTGGAGCGGTACGGCCCGTTGATCGACTGGGGCATGGTGATCCTCAATCCCTTCGAGCCCTGGCCGGGCGAGCTCGTGCTGGCTGCCGCCGCCGAGCACGAGGTGCGACTGATCACGCGCGTCGTCGACTTCGGCGGCGTGCTCTGGGGCGATGTCAGGCCCGGCCACCGCTTCGCGGAACGCGACCACCGCGGCTTCAGGCCCGAGGGCTGGGTCGAGCGGGGCGCCGACCGTCTCGCCGCCCTCACCCCGATCCTCGAGCGCACCGGGCTGACGCCGATCCAGCTGGCCTGCCACTGGAACCTGGCGCAACCCGCGGTGCAGTGCGTCGCTCCAACGCTGATCCAGGAAATCGGCGACGGGGCCCAGTCGGTTGAGGACAAGCGGGCAGAGCTTGCGGGGTTGCCGAACGAGAACCCGCTGACCGATCAGGATCTGGCCGAAATCCGCAGGATCGGTGACAACGCGGGCTGCATGGCGCTGAAGGGAGCGAGCCCCGAGCACAGTGGCGAGCCGCTACCAGACCGCTGGGGCCTGAGCGAGGAGCTGACCGCGGCCGGGCGCCGCTGGGGCGTTGACCCCGAACGCGACCTGGTTCGGATCAGCGGCCGCTGAGATGGGTGCCGGGCTCGAATCCGGTCGGCTCGAGCGCCTCGGGGTGCGACTGGTCAGCGGGCCGATCGGTCGCGGCCTCGCGTTTTCGATTGATCTCGCGGGCGCGCTGTTGCGGGCCGCCCGCGGGCGGCCCGACCATCCGGACGAGCGCCGCCCAGTCCCCTAGCCCCCCAGGCCCCGTAAGGGCCCGCTTGCGGAGGGCCCCCCGAGGCCTAGTAGCGGTAGTGGTCGGGCTTGTAAGGGCCCTCGACCGGGATCCCGAGGTAGACGGACTGCTCCTCGCTGAGCTCGGTCAGATCAACCGAGAGCGCCGCGAGGTGGAGTCGCGCGACCTTCTCGTCGAGCGCCTTTGGCAGTACGTAGACCTGCTTGTCGTAGTCCTCGGTCTTCGTGAACAGCTCGATCTGGGCGATCACCTGGTTGGTGAACGAGTTCGACATCACGAACGAGGGGTGGCCGGTCGCGTTGCCGAGGTTCAAGAGCCGGCCCTCGGAGAGCAGGATCACCGCGTGGCCGTCGTCGAAGCGCCATTCGTCGACCTGCGGCTTGATGTTGATCCGCTCGACATCGCTGCGGCTCTCGAGACCGGCGATATCGATCTCGTTGTCGAAGTGGCCGATGTTGCCGACGATCGCCTGGTGCTTCATCCGGGCCAGGTGATCGCCGGTGATGATGTCCTTGTTGCCGGTCGCGGTGATGAAGATGTCGGCCGTCTCGACCACATCCTCCAAGCGACGCACCTCGTAGCACTGCATCGCCGCCTGCAGCGCGCAGATCGGGTCGATCTCGGTGATGATCACCCGGGCGCCCTGCCCGCGCAACGACTCGGCGCAGCCCTTGCCGACATCGCCAAAGCCGCAGATCACGGCGGCCTTGCCCCCGATCAGAACATCGGTGGCGCGGTTGATCCCGTCGATCAGCGAGTGGCGGCAGCCGTAGAGATTGTCGAACTTCGACTTCGTCACGGCATCGTTGACGTTGATCGCGGGAAACAGCAGCGACTCGGCCTCGGCCAGCTGGTAGAGGCGGCCGACGCCGGTGGTCGTCTCCTCGGTCACACCCTTGATCGCTTGGCCGATCTTCGTCCAGCGGCTCGGATCCTGGCCCAGCGAGCGATGCAGCAGCCTGAGGATGATCGCGAACTCCTCCGAGTCGGCACTCGCGGGGTCGGGGACCGCGCCGGCGGCCTCGAACTCGGTCCCCTTGTGGACGAGGAGGGTGGCGTCACCACCATCGTCGAGCAGCATGTTGGGACCGTCGCCATCGGGCCATACGAGCGCCCGCTCAGCGAGATCCCAGTACTCCTCCAGGGTCTCCCCCTTCCAGGCAAATACCGGAATCCCGTTGCACGCCTCGGGCGTGCCCTCGGGGCCCACCGCGACCGCTGCCGCGGCATGATCCTGGGTGCTGAAGATGTTGCAGGAGGCCCAGCGGACCTCCGCGCCCAGCGCAGTCAGGGTCTCGATCAGGACCGCGGTCTGAATCGTCATATGCAGCGAGCCGGTGATCCGGGCGCCGGCGAGCGGCTGCGCGGCCGCGAACTCGTTCCGCGTGCTCATCAGGCCGGGCATCTCGTGTTCTGCCAGCTCGATCTCCTTGCGCCCGAAAGCGGCGAGCGAGAGGTCGGCGACCTGGAAGTCGGTGTGGGCGTCGGCAGGCGCAGCGGTAGCGGTGTCGGGGTTCATCCGTGGAAGCTCCTATGGGTTGAAAGCAAGCCGGCCGCAGAGAGCAGCCCGGCGCGCCACAAGTCTTGCAGCCCGCCCTGCCCGCCCGCTGCGCCGCTCCCCCGCCCCCAACCCCAGCGCAGCGAGCAGTGGAGTCGGTTAAGTGGCGTATGTCCACGTAAGGCACTCCACGACGGGGGTCTTGGGAGGCGAGGCGGTGGCGCGGGGGCGAACCCGGCGGGTGGAGTGCCTTAGGTTCGTCATGGCCAGCAAAGCGACTCCACGACTCGGGGTTGAGGGGGCGATCGCGGAGCTCGTCCAGCGGCAGGTTGGCGTGATCTCCCACCGGCAGCTGGTCAGCTGTGGGCTCGAGCCGGCGGCGATCGGCTACCGGGCTCGGGCTGGGCGCCTGTTCCGAGTCCACCGAGGCGTCTACGCGCTCTCCCCCGCTCCGCTCGCGACGCGCGGCGGCTGGATCGCCGCCCACCTGGCCTGCGGGGCCGACTCCCTGCTCAGCCATCGGACCGCGTCGGCCGCCTGGGGCCTGAGCACTGATCGTGGCCTACCCGACGTGACCGTGGTGGCCGCCAAGGCACGCTCCCATCCCGCGATCGCCACCCACCGCGCCCGCTCACTGCGGCCCCAGGACATCACCAGTCGCGACGGAATCCCACTGACCGCCGTCCCCCGGACGCTGCTGGACTGTGCCGCCACCGAGCCCCGCCGAACCCTGCGCCGGATGGTCGAGGAGGCCGACCGGCTCGGCTTGCTGCAGATCGAACCGACTCTGCTGCTGCTCGAGGAGATTCGCGGCCACCTTGGCATCGGGCCGCTGCGTAGTGAAATCGCCCAGTACTCAGGGGCGGCGCCGACCCGTTCGGAGCTCGAGGACCGCTGCCTCGATCTACTCCGCGAGCACGGCCTCCCAGCGCCTCTCGTCAATGCCGCCGTCGCAGGCTGGGAGGTGGATCTGTACTGGCCCCGGGCGCGGCTCGCGGTCGAGCTCGACGGCCAGACATTCCATCGCGGGCGCGCCCAGACGAGGCGCGACCACCGCAAGGAGGAGGCGCTCGACGGCGCCGGGATCGCCCTGAGGCGGTTCGACTGGTGGCAGGTCACCCGCCAGGGCCCGACCGTGGCCAGGGCGATCCGGCGTGGGCTCGAGCGGGGTGCTCCTGCGGAGCCGGCGAGCGCCTAGTTATCGCCCGCGTAACCGAGGATCGACTTGTCGATCAGCCATTCGACCGGCGCCCGGTCGTCGGTGTATACGTCGCCGCCGGGTAGGCGCGGCTCGATCAACGCCGCGTCCGAGGCGGCGATCGCCCGCAGATCATCCGGCAGGTCGGGGAGCGAGTCGATCAGCTGCTCGGCCGAGGCGGGCCCGTCGGAACCCAGCAGCAGGGTGTTGGTGTCCTCGCGCGGATCGCGGAGCACCGTCGGGAAGACCTCGTTCATGGTCGCGCCAAGCACCTTCTCGAGGTCGTCGTTGCCCTCCGGGTGGCCGGCGTTGACGACCACCACGCCCCCGGGCGCGAGCCTGTCCTGGACCAGCTCGAAGAACTCCTTCGTGGCCAGATAGAAGGGGATGTAGGGCTGGCGATAGGCATCGACCATGATCACGTCGTAGCGCTCGTCGGACTGCCGCAGCCACGGTCGCGCGTCGGCGGTGTGGGTCGTCAGATTGGGATTCTCGTCCATCGCGAAGAACCGGTTGCCGACCTCGTGCAGCTCACCGTCGATCTCCACCCCATCGATCTCCGTGTTGGGGAAGTACTCGCCATAGGCCCGGGCGGTGGTGCCCGCAGCATTGCCGAGGATCGCCATGTTCGCGGGGGGATCGGAGCGGCCCGCGAAGGGCAGGACGAGGTAGCCGTCCCAGACGTTGTCGGTGAGCACCGTGTTGGGCTTGTAGATCGAGTGCACGGCCTGACCCTCGTTGAGCTCCAAGATGCGGTCGCCATCAGGCTGCTGGACGACTCGTACGTACTGGTGCTCGGTCTCGGCCTCGAAGATCACCTCACCGTTGTCGGTCGCCTTGACGGTGCCGACCGGAATCGCCAGCGCGAGGAACAGCGCCACCGGCACGAGCAAGAAGCGACGTCCCAGCCCGACCGCCGCGACCAGCGCGATCACGGCGGCGAAGACGATGAAGGTGCGCTGGGTACCAACCAGGGGGATCAGCACCAGCGCCGCGACCCAGACCCCGACCAGCGAGCCCGCGGTGGAGATCGCGTAAAGGCGGCCGGCAACAGTCCCGGAGTGCTCAACGTCGGGCACGGCCAACCGGATCGCGTAGGGCGAAGCGGCCCCCAGCAACGTCACCGGCACGGCGATCAGGAAGAGCACGCCGAGCAGCGAGCCGGCAAAGGCACCGGCCGAGATCGAGTCGAGCGCGTCGACGGAGATATCGAACAGCGGCCGGGCGATCAGCGGCACAATCGCCAACATGGCCGCCGCGGCCATCACCATCATCGACATCCCGCGCAGGTGGGGATGGCGGTCGGCGACCTTGCCGCCGAGCCAGTAGCCGACGCTGAGCGCGACCAGAACGATCCCGATCGTGTTCGCCCAGACGATCGTCGAAGCGCCGAAGAACGGCGCCATCAGCCGGGCTGCCGCGATCTCGGCCCCGAGCGAGCCAGTCCCGACAATGAAGACGAAGAGGTATAGAAAGCGGTTTGACTCAGTCATTGGTACTGGCTGGGGGCGCCGTCGGAGCCGACCACCGCTTCCTTACCCCGGCCACCATCTTGTTCGGAGGCCTCTTTCTAACCCTATGCGACACC
>CAXMST010000171.1:0-18409 GCA_964196325.1 uncultured Acidimicrobiia bacterium | reverse complement strand
CAGGCGCTGCTCAGGCGTCGCTGTGGCATCGGGCTTCGGTTCGTCGGACATCTCGTGGCTGATCGCGGGACACGCTACACGCCTGCCGGGCCGTGCATCCCCGTGCCCGACGTGGGCGAGTGAGCTCGACACCATGATCGGGATGGCTCCGCTCACCGGCATCTGCATGCGGCGGTCGCAGCCAGAATCAGCGAGCCAACCTTCCTCCTCAGCCGGCAATCAGGGCGACCATGAGCAGCCCCGCCGCGAGGGCCCCAGCCAGCGAGCGGGCGTGGTTCCAGGCCGTCCACACGGTGACGTAGCGACCCCACTCCCCCTCAGCGTCTGCGGCCGAGGGATCGACTCTCGCAAGCCGATCGTTCAGGGGAACGTTCGCGGCTGCCGTCACTACGACCACTCCGAGTAGGTAGGTGAGCCCGCCCGCGAGCGCCCAGCCGGCCCAACTCTGGTCGAGCGAGACCGCCGCAACAACGACCGCCGCGAGGCAAACCAGCGCCGTTCCGAGCAGGGTCAGTATGAGCGGCGGCCTGACCGCGGTGACGTTGATCGACTGCATCGCCGCGATCCCGCCGCTCGCGGGGAGCCGATCGAGGCCCGCCATCACGAACGTCGAGAAGGCGAAGAGCACGCCGCCCGACAGCGCGCAGCCAAGTGCGCAGGCCAAAACGAGCCCCTGGGTCAGGCCGCTCATCGGACCGTGGCGGGCTGGTTCCAGGCCCCTGCGGCGGCGACCTGCTGCGCGTACTCGCGGAAGTCGCGGGGCGGACGCCCGAGCGCCCGAGCGACGCCGTCGGCGAGGTGGGCGTTGCGCCCGTCCAGGACTTCCGTGAACAGGTACTCGAGCAGAGCCGTGACCCCCTCGGGCACTTCGGCCCCCAGCAGCGCCGCCTTGTAGCCCTGCATCGGCACTGCCTCGAAGCGCACCGGGCGGCCCGTGGCGTCAGCGATCTCCCCGACTGCGTCGGCGAAGCTCAGCAGCCGTGGGCCTGTCAGCTCGTAGAGCTCCCCGGCGTGACCCGCTTCGGTTAATGCCACCGTCGCGACCTCGGCGATGTCGTCGACGTCGACGAACGGCTCGGCGATCTCGCCAACCGGAAGTGCCACGCAGCCTTCGAGCACCGGGTCGAGCAGGTAGCCCTCGCTGAAGTTCTGCGCGAACCAGCTGCACCGAAGCACGGTCAGCGACCCGAAAGCCTCACGCGCCAGCGCCTCCGCCCTCTGCGCCTCCTCCTCGCCGCGGCCGGAGAGCAGCACCAACCGCTGCAAGCCCGACGCTGCCGCGAGCTCGGCGACCGTGCCGACCGCCTCAGCGGCCCCTGGCGCCGCGAGGTCCGGGTAGAAGGAGATGCAGGCGCCGCTGGCGCCGTCGAGCGCGGGACCCCAGCTCTCCGGGTGCTCCCAGTCGAACGGCAGCTCCGCCGAGCGGGAGCCGACACGGACAGGGACTGCCCGCGCCCTCAGGCGCTCCACCACCCGCCGCCCGGTCTTGCCGGTCCCACCGATCACAAGGATCGGCCCTTCAGCGCCACCGTCGGCCGCACCGTCTGTTCCTAGCGTCTGCATCGCGCACTCCTCAGGTTGATTGCACCGCCATTGAACGGCACCGTGGAGAGCGTTTCCATAGCTGAACGGGGCAAAAACATAAGCCAGCGTCTACAGTTACGGTATGGATGCGGTCGGCAGCCTGCTCGATGGGCCACGCGCACGCGATGCCTTCCTGCTGCGTGCCAGCATGGACCCTCCTTGGGGAATCGACGTCCAGGACGAGGCTCCGCTCACCGTACTTGCGGTCGTGCGAGGTGAAGCCTGGGTCGTGGCCGGCGCCGGCCCGCCGCGCTCGCTTGAGCCCGGAGACGTCGCCCTCGTCCGCGGCCCGGATCCGTACCTGATCGCCGACGACCCCGCCACCAGCCCGCAGATCTTCGTCGGCCCCGAGCAGCAGTGCGTCAGCCTCAGCGGCGAGCCGTTGCACGAGAGCATGAGCCTCGGGGTCCGCACCTGGGGCAACACCGAGGACGGCGAGGACGTGATGCTGATCGGCACCTATGGTCTCGGCGGTCACGTCGGCCGGCGCCTGCTGGAGGCACTACGGGCGCTGGTGGTGCTCGACGCCGAGAATTGGAACTCGCCACTGATCGCGGTCCTCGCCGAGGAGGTCGTAAAGGACGAACCCGGGCAGGCCGCGGTCCTCGACCGCCTGCTCGATCTGCTGCTCGTCGCCCTCGTGCGGGCTTGGCTCACGCAGGCCGATGCCGGCGGCCCGGCCTGGTACAGCGCTTACCGCGATCCGATCGTCGGCGGCGCGCTGCGCCTGATCGAGGGCAACCCGACTGAGCCGTGGACTGTGGCCGGGCTGGCTGGAGAGGTCGGGATCTCACGGGCGGCGCTGGCGCGCCGATTCACTCGGCTCGTCGGTGAGCCGCCAATGAGATACCTCGCGGAATGGAGGATCACACTTGCCGCAGACCTACTGCTGGAGCCCGGAACAACGGTGGAGTCGGTGGCGGCGGAGGTCGGGTACGGAAGCGCCTTCGCTCTCAGCACCGCCTTCAAGCGGATCCGGGGCATCACCCCACGCGAACACCGGACGATCCGGCCTGCCCAAGAGCGCGCCGCGGCCTAGGCTCTACGCGGTGACTACCACCTTGCCGCGAGCGCGCCCTTCCTGCATGTACCTGAGAGCCTCAGGGACCTCGCCCAGCGGGTAGGTCCGGTCGATCGCCGGGGTGACCTGGCCGGACTCGATCAGCTCTGTGAGCACGATCAGATCCTCGTTGTTCTCCGAGGAGATGAACGAGCCGAGCTTCTGGCGGATGAACGGGGACAGGATCATCGCCCGGAGCTGCCGATCGGTCCCACCGAGCCAGCGGCCGTCGGTCTCGCCTCCGACGATCGTCAGGGTTCCCCGGGGCGTGAGCACGCGGCGTAGGGCTGACAATGATCGGTTCCCTCCGATGTCGAGGATCAGGTCGTAGCGCTCACCCGGTTGCGAGATGTCCTCGCGGCTGTAGTCGATCACGTGGTCTGCGCCGAGGGCCTGGACCAGACCGACCTTCGTCGCGCTGCAAACGCCGGTGACCTCCGCTCCAAGCGCCTTGGCTATCTGCACGGCAAAGGAACCCACACCTCCCGACGCGCCGATAATCAGAACCTTCTGCCCTGCCTGCAGGCGCCCGTGGTCGCGAAGCCCCTGCAACGCGGCGAGCGCCGAGACGGGGACGGCCGCCGCCTGCTCGAAGCTCAGGTTCGCCGGCTTCGGTGCGAGCTTGTCCTCCCGAGCGGCTGCGTACTCGGCGAAGGAGCCGTCGGCGATGCCGAAGACCTCATCACCCGGCCCGAGCTCGGTCACGTCCTTGCCGACCGCCTCCACGCGCCCGGCGACATCCAGGCCCCGAACGCGGCTCTTGGGCGCACGCAGCCCGTAGCCCGCGACTCGCACCGGATAGGGCAGGCCGGCCATCAGGTGCCAGACGCCCCGGTCCATGCCGGCCGCATGAACGCGGACAAGCACCTCGTGATCGCCGATCTCGGGCTTCTCAATCTCCTCCAGTCGCAGGACGCTTGGGTCCTCGCCGTACTCGTCCTGGACGATCGCCCGCATCCTCCCCCGACTCTGATGCACTTGGGCCGCCTGCGGTCCTCGGTCCCCTTCGATGGTCTTCACGGTGTCTCCTATCTGAAGTTTACGTTGTAAACACTAGACATACGCCGTAAGCTTGTCAAACGTGACGCGACGCGAGAAACCGATCACACCTCGAAGCGATCCAACCGCGGCGCCCCGCTTGCGCTTGAACCGGGAACGAGTGTTGAGCGCCGCCATGGCGCTTGCAGACCAGAGTGGGATCGAGTCTCTGACGATGCGCAAGCTCGGCGCGAAGCTCGGGGTAGAAGCGATGTCGCTTTACAACCACGTAGCCAACAAGGACGATCTCCTCGACGGCATGATCGACATCGTCTTCAGCGAGATCGAGCTGCCCTCCAGCGCAGACCACTGGAAAACGGCGATGCGTGTTCGAGCGATCTCCGGTCGCGAGGTTCTCTCCCGCCACCCCTGGGCGACCGGGCTGATGGACTCAAGAACCAGCCCCGGTCCCGCCACGTTGCGACACCACGACACCGTCATCGGCACGCTTCGGGGAGCCGGCTTCTCGATCGAGATGGCCGCCCACGCCTTCTCGGCCCTCGACAGCTACATGTATGGGTTCGCACTGCAGGAGGCGAGCCTGCCGTTCGAAGGTGCGGAGCAGACAGCGGAGGTGGCGCAGATGATCCTGGCGCAGCTCCCCGCCGATGAGTACCCACACCTCACCGAAATGACCACCGAGCATGTCCTCCGGCCCGGCTACGACTACGCCGACGAGTTCGAGTTCGGGCTCGATCTGGTCCTCGACGGCCTCGAGAAGGCGCAGCGCAGCTGACTTCGGGAGGGTCCCCGTGTCTACCAGACCCGCCCTCGGTAAGAGAGTCGGGTGAGCACCATCAGCGCGACCGGAATCGCGAGGAAGGCCAAGAAGCGGAGCAGCTCGAAGTCGTAGGCCGCGGTCTCGTCATAGAAGCGCTCGGCGACGAGGAACGGGATGAACGCCTGTGGAATGCCGATCGCCCAGTACCAGGCGAGCGCGCGGCCTCGTAGGGGAGCGACCTCATTGCGGGTCAACGTGTGCCAGTAGGAGATCTCGCCCCAGGTGCTGCGCATCAACCACGCGAACGCGGCGAGCAGCGCGAACTTCGGCAGGGCTCCCGTGTCCTCATGCGGAAGAAGCCGATCACGATCAGGACCTCCAAAGCGAGCACGATCGTGCCGTTGGCGACCGCCAGCGCGTGGTTCCAGGGCTGGATCCGATCGCCAGGGCCGATCAAAGGCGGCGTCCCGCGCATGTTGGGATCGTTGACCGCGTGGACCTTGTAGAACTGACGCTCGAGGGGATTCGGGGAGTCTGGGAGCAGCCGCTTGCCGGTGATCAAGCCGGCCCCCCAGTTGAGCAGCAGATCGGAGCCGATCGCGGTATAGAGGACGACGATAACCAGGACCCATTCGTAGATGCCCATCATTGCGAACGTAAGCCACGGCCCGGACTTTGGCCCCGAGTCGTCTGGCCGGTGAAGCGACCAGGGTTTCTCCTCCTCGGAATGCCGGGTCTCCTACGCACGCGGGGCCACAGTGGTCCTCTAGTGTTCAGCCTCCAGACACAATCGACTTGGAGGTAGATCGAGATGGAAGCAAGCGGCAGCCAGGAGCCCCGGACCGAGAGCGAGATCAGCGAGCATCTGCAGAGCGCGCTCGATGAGCTGCGCAGCGCCGCGGACAAGGCGACGGACGAGGTTCGCGCCCAGATCGACTCGGCGTCTGAGTCGATTCGCGAGTGGTCGAGCTCCGCTTCCTCGGACATTCAGAGCCAGCTGGAATCAGCGAGGGACTGGGTCCGCAGCTCCTCCAGCGAGGTCGTAGACGAGATCCAGAAGGCCGTCGATGATCTGCAGGAGGAGCTCAACAAGCGTCGCGCGCAGCTCCGCGGCGAAGGTGGCGCCGAGGCCGCGGATCAGGGAGGCGCGGAAAGCTCGGAAAGCTAGGGGAGCCGGCCGTCGGCCCGCGATCCGGGGCTGGCTGTATTCCTGAGCCCCTTGGTTCATCCGAGCCTCCGGATGTGCGGTGATGCCGGGCTCACCCTGAATCGCACACACGTGCTCTGCCGAAGTCTTGCGCCCTTGAGCTGGCTCCCTCGGAGCAGGCCAGCGGCGACTGAGGCCTCCCGTGCTGCTACGCCTCGCCCGCCCCTTCACCGTGGACTACCGCTTCAGGGTTCTCAGCCCTGATCTCGCCAATGAAGCGCGCGTCGTCGGACTCGATCGTGAGCGCGGTCTCGAGGACCTCTCGGACCTGCGGCTCCGGAATGATCACGGCGCCTGCGCTGTCGGCGTACACGTACTGGCCGGGCATGACCCCGACTCGGTCGATGACGACGGGGACATTCGCTTGGAACAGTGTCACAACGTCGCCGCCCCAGCGGGTCGCCTCACCTTGGCAGTAGGCGGCGAAGTCGAATCGGCGCAACTCGTCAAAGTCGCGCAGCCTTGCGTCCGTGATCACACCGGCGAGCCCGTGGTTGTGAAGTCGCGAAAGCTTCGTCCCTCCCCCCACCGAGGCCTCTGGGTGCCCGTTGCTTGCGAGCACCAGCACCTTGCCGGCCGGTTGCTCCCCGACCGCCTCATAGAAGAGCCGCCCGAAGCTGTGCTGGTCGGGATCGAGCGCGTCCGAGCAGGACGGAAAGAACAGGATCGTCACCGCCGGCCCAAACAAATGGCGTTTGGGGTCCGGAGAGACCAGATCGAGGATGTGGCAGCGGTGGCGGTGAAGCCGGCCCATGGCGTCGACGATCGAGGCACTGGTCACCCTCTCCGCCAGGGCCGCCAGCCCCTCGCCGGCACCGACTGCATGCCGGCGGTGCCTGAGTCGACTTCGGAGCGATCCACGCATGGCCCGCGATTTTGTCACAGGAAACCGTGGGCAACACTCTTACCTGCCCCTTCGGAGGGGAATGATCTCGGCGTGGATCGGGGCAAAAGACGACGCCGCAGCGGTCCCGGGACTTCCGCGTGAGCCGGTTCCAGATCGCACCGCGAAGCCCACGCTCCTCACCTGTGAGGTGAAGGGCGAGATGAAGGCGGTCACGCTCTACGCAAAGGTCGCTGCGAAGCAGCCCAAGCACAAGGGATTCCCCAAGGCCGCACGTTGGGAACGATCTTTCCGGAGAACTGTCCGCAGTTCTGAGCGCAAGCGCGGGTCGAAACTGACCGTGCGGGCGTCGCCTCACGCCGCCCTGGCCAGAGCGCTAGTCAGCGCCTCGGCGACGAGCTCGGGGCGTTCGAGTTGGGGGTAGTGGCCGAGCCCGGGGAGTTCGTGGACCGGCACCCCGGGACGTAGCTCACGGAGCCCGTTCAGTACGTCGGTCGTCGCGACCGGGTCCTTTAGGCCCCAGGTGAGAGAGAGCGGCCCGGGCCAGTCCCGAAAGGCCCCATGCCAGCGATCGGTGAGCCGCTCGCGCTCCTCCATGTAGTGGATCGTGCGGTGGGCGATCCGGTGGCCGTTGCGATACGAGATCAGCGCCCACTGATCGGCGGCCTCCTCGCTGCTGAGCGGATGGGCGTCGGAGAAGATCCGCCGGAACTGGCTCCTGAAGCCGAACTCCGTGGTGAGCCGGGCGAACACCGGACCGAGGGGGCTGCGCAGCAGTTTCTGTCCGATGGTTGGGCTCGCACGGTCGAGGAGGATGCTCCCGTTGAACAGCAGTGCGCCGGCGATCTCGATTCGCGCTCGTCCCTCGAGCTCACGCGCCATCAGCTCCGTCGCGACCGAAGTGCCCATGTCGTGGGCCACCAGGTAGACCGGCGGCGTGCCGGCACGCGCGACCAGCTCCTCGACCGCATCGGCCTGCCAGGCCAGCGCGTAGAGATGGTCCGCCGGCTTGTCGGAGAGCCCGAAGCCGAGGAAGTCGAGGGCGATCACCTCGCGGCCCGGGTTGAGCGCGAGTAGAGCGCGCCAGTCGTAGGAGCTCGACGGGAAGCCGTGCAGGAACAGCAGCGTCGGCCCCGCGCCGCTGCGACGCAGGACGAACAACTCATGGCCGTGAACCCGCTCGCGGGTGCCCGCCTCACTCCAACTCCGGACCCTCGCGGTCAGGATCATGGGCTCGACCTCAGCCCCGCCTCCAAGCGCCAGAACCTGTCGACTCGATCCTCCGAACTACTTGAGGACTCGGATCAGCTTCTTGTTGGCGAACTCTTCCATGCCGTAGCGGCCGAGCTCCCTGCCGAATCCCGATCGCTTGACCCCTCCGAAGGGTAGTTCGGCACCGTCGGCGAGGACCCCGTTGACGAAGACCATCCCCGTGTCGAGGCCGTCCGCCACCCGGAGCGCCTGCTCCGGATCGTCGGAGAAGACGTATGAGCCGAGTCCAAACGGCGTGTCGTTCGCGACCTCGATCGCCTCCGCCTCGGAGCCGACCCGGTAGACACTCGCAACCGGACCGAAGAACTCCTCGCGGTAGGCGTCGTTGTCCGGGGCGATTCCGACCAGCACGGTGCTGGGGAAGTAGTTGCCGTTTCGATCCCCGCCGGCGACGACCTCCGCCCCCTGGGCGACCGCGCGATCGAGCTGATTCTGGAGACCCTCAGCGGCGGTAGCCGACGAAAGCGGCCCCATCTCGGTGCCCTCGGATGTCGGGTCGCCAGCTTCGGCGGCCGTCATCTTGGCCGTGAACTTCTCGAGGAAGTCGTCGTAGAGCTCGTCGGCGACGATGAACCGCTTCGCGGCATTGCAGGACTGGCCGCTGTTGTCGAGGCGCGCGCCGGCGGCGGCCTCCACCGCATCCTCCATATTCTCAGCTCCCAGGAGGATGAACGGATCGGAGCCGCCGAGCTCGAGTACGACCTTCTTCAGGTGGCGACCGGCGATCTCGGCGACCGCGGACCCTGCCCGCTCGGAGCCGGTCAGCGAGACGCCTCGGACCCGCGGATCGGGGATCACCTCGGCGATCTGGTCCGTCGAGGCGAGGATCGTCTCGTAGGCACCGTCGGGGAAGCCCGCGTCCCGGAACATCGACTGCATCGCCTGCGCCGACTCGGGGCACTGAGACGCCGGCTTGAGCAGGATCGTGTTGCCCACGATCAGGTTCGGACCCGCGAAGCGGGCCACCTGGTAGTAGGGAAAGTTCCAGGGCATGATTCCCAGCAGCGGGCCGACAGATGTCCGCCGGATCAGGGCCGTGCCCTCGCCCGCCAGGAGCGAGATCGGCTCGTCCTTGAGGAAGTCCTCCGCGTTGTCGGCGTAGTAGCCGTAGATGTCGGCGCAGAAGTCAACCTCGCCGAGCGCCTGCTCCATCGGCTTGCCCATCTCCCGCACGGCGATCTCGGCCAGCGCCTCCCTGCGCTCGCTGTGAAGCTCGGCAACCCGTCGGACCATGGAGGCCCGCTCGGAGACGGACGTCTTCTGCGACCAGTTCCGATGGGCGTCCTCCACCTTCGCGATCGCGGCCGAGAGGTCCTTGTCTGAGATCTGCGGATACTCCTTGACCGTCTGACCCGTTGCCGGGTTAACGACTGCGTAGTTGCTCATCTTCTGCTCCACTTCTCATCCGATTGGCACGGCGCTAAAACTCACTGCGGGTTCCTTACCCCAGGCTACCCGCTGTCCGTTCAAGCCGCAGCCTTCTGTCCCCCAGGCAGGAGCCTCAGCCGACTCCACATCGAACAGGGCCTCGGTCCTCTGCCGGCCGATGCTCCTAGCTGCCGAAGTACCCCGTGGGCGCGGGGCCCGCCCCCCGTCGGCAGCGACGGCCGGGGGCGCCGGCAGCGGTCACGCCGCCGGCGCCCCCCACCGGCCGCGATCACATCTCGATTGCTTCGCCGACCTCGACCTCACCACCGTTGCTCAGCACCGGACAGCCCTTGGCCGCCTCGACCGCAGCTGACCCAACAGCAAAGGTGCGAGCGTGAGTCAGGCTAGGGCGCCTCGGTTGAGGAGATCCGGTGCAGCGTGCGGTGGGACTGCTCGCGGGTCGGGACGACCCTTCGGAGCTTTAGAGGAAGAGGCGCAAGGGGACCTCGAGCAGGCGCTGGATCTCGGCCAGGAATCGAGCCGCGTCGGCGCCGTAGAGGATCCGGTGGTCGCAGCTCAGCGTCAGCGTCATCATCGAGGCATCGAGAATCTCGCCGCTCTCGCCGCGCTTGAGGACGTCGCGGAGTGCGCCGACCCCGAGGATCGCCGCCTCAGGCGGGTTCACGACCGGGGTGATCGCGGTCATCCCGAACATGCCCAGGTTGGAGACCGTGAAGGTGCCTCCCTCCAGCTCGGGAGGGGTGACCTCGCCCGTCCGCACCCGCTCCGCCAAGCTCCTCGTCTCCAGGGCGATCTGACCCAGCGACTTGACGTCGGCATCCATGATCGTTGGAACGAGCAGCGCTCCCTCGGTGGCTACGGCCACGCCGATGTTGATCCGCTCGTGCAGATGAAAGGCGCCGTCGCGGAAGCTCGCATTGGCACGTGGGTGGTTGCGTAGCGCCAGCGCGGCAGCCTTGACCACCATGTCGTTGAAGGACGGCATCTCGGGGGCTGCCACCTCCTTGACGCCCGCGCGAAGCTCGACCGCGGCATCCATCGCGACTTCGACCTGAACCTGGAAGTGGGGCACGGTGGCCTTCGACTCAGTCATCCGCCGGGCGATCGCGGCCTGGACCCGGGTGAGCTCCTCGATCCGGGTCTCGCCCCTGGCCCCCGCGGGTTCCTGGGTAGCTGCCGAGGTCGCCTCAGGGCGGGAACGGGCGCGGGGCGTCGGGGCAGGGGGGAAGGCCAGGCCCGCGGCGGCGAGCACGTCCGCCTGAGTGATCCGACCGCGCGGACCGCTGCCTTCGATTCCGGCCAACTCAACGCTGTTGCTGGAGGCGATCCGCCGCGCCAGCGGAGTCGCGAGCGGGCCGCGGTCAGCGGATCGTGCCGGAGGCTCGGCCAGGACGCCCTCCCCGGTCGCGGCGCCCACGATCGGCTCACGTCGCTCGTTCCCCCCGTTCCCTGAGGGGTCGGCGAGCGGCTGCTTGGCGGGCGCTGCCTCGGCGCCCTTGGCGGGCGCGGCGGCCGAGCCCTCGCCGATCCGAGCGATCGGCGTGCCGACCGGGACGGTCTCGCCCTCGGCGACGAGCACCTCGAGGACACCGGAGGCCTCCGCCGGATGGGTCATCGTGGCTTTGTCGGTCTCGATCTCGACCAGCTCATCGCCCTCGGCCACAGGCTCGCCGCCGGCCACCAGCCAGGTCAGGATCGTGCCCTCCTCCATCGAGTCGGAGAGCCGCGGCATCGTGATCTCACTGATCGCCATCGTCAGCTCAGCCGCCGCCCCGCCCAGCGGCGGTCAGGTCGGTCGCGGCGCCGACGATCGTTTCCGAATCGATCCCAAAGTGCCGGTAGAGGTCCTCCACGTCCCCGGACTGCCCGAAGTCGTCGACGCCGAGCAGCGCGATCGGCGTACTCGTGACCGCCGAGAGGAAGGCCAGCGTGTGCGGGTGCCCATCGCAGACCGCGACGATCGGGCTCCGTCGGTCAACGGGGAAGAGTTGCTCGAGCACGCGATCATCGCCCGGCGCCAAGCCCTGCCTGGCGCGCAAGGCACGAAAGACCAGGTCGGCCGAGGTCAGGCAGATGACGTCGGTAGCAGTTCCGAACTCGGTCAATTCCGTGGCAGCCTCGAGCAGGTCGGGAATCACCACCCCCATCCCCACCAAGGTCACCTCGGGCGCCGTTGACGCCCGCCGCAATGGATAGCCGCCCATCAGCACGGCCTCGCGACGCGCCCGGCGGCCGCCCTCATCCTGCGGAAGCTCAGCGAGATCCTGATCAATCGGGCGCGTGCTGAGCCTGAAATAGGCGGAGCTGCCGCCGGGCCGACCGAGCCTGCCGAGCGCCTCGAGCATCGCCCACTCGAAGTCCTGCCCGAAGACCGGCTCCCAAGCGACACAGCCCGGCTGCTCGATCCCGACCGACGGGGTGATGATCGACTGGTGCGCACCACCCTCGGGCGCCAGGGTGACGCCCGACGGGGTTCCGACCAGGATCGACTGGCCCCCCGCATACATTCCGAACGACCATGGCTCGAGCGCCCGATTGACGAACGGGTCGTAGATCGTGCCGATCGGCAGCAGTGGCTGCCCGTCGCGGCCGTAGGTCGCCCCAAGCTCGCCGAGCAGGCCGACCAGGTTGTTCTCGGCGATCCCAAGCTCGATGTGCTGGCCCTGCTCCGACTCGCGCCAGTGAACCAGCGTGTCCGAGTCGTCGGCGAACCAGTCGATCCGGTCCCCCGGATTCCAGATACCGACCCGATTGATCCAGCCTCCCAGGTTGGTCGAGGAGGCCACATCAGGGCTGACCGTGACGACATGGCCGGCGACCTCGGGCACCTTGTGGGAGAGGTCGACGAGCAGACGGCCCAACGCCTGCTGGGTGGAGGCGCGACCGCGGTGATCGCGGCCGACGTCCGGCGGCACCGGCGGCGGCGAGCGCCGCTCCAACTCCGGTCGCCGCAGGCGCTCCGCGGCCCGCTCGCAGAGCTCGGCCTCGGGGGAGTCGTCGGGAAAGGCCGCCCACGGGTCGGCCGCGTCCGCGCCGAGCTCCCCGGCCAGCCCCTGCCACTCCTCCGGGGAGAGCAACGCCGAGTGGTTCGCGGGGTGGCCCGCTGTGGGCAGACCCCAGGCCTTGATCGTGTAGGCGAAGACGATTGAAGGCCGGTCGGCCTGCTCATCCGCGGCGCGGAACGCATCGAGCAGATCGGCTAGGTCATGGCCGCCCAGGTCCCGGATCGCGGCCAGTAGCCGGCGATCGTCGAGGTCCGCGATCAGGCGCTCGACGTCGCGCCCTCCGCGGCCGCTCCCGGGCATCCGCTCACGCAGCTCCTGCGGCGAGCTCCGCAGCAGCCACTGGTACTCCTCGTTGGTCATCGCATCGATCCGTCGCCGCAACGCCCCGCCGCCCTTGCGTTCGAACAGCTCGCGCAGGAAGCGCCCGTATTTGACCGAGATCGTCTGCCAGCCGGCGGCCTCGAACATCTGGATGAGCCGCCCGGTCGCGATCTCGGGGACGATCCGATCGAGTGACTGGCGATTGAGATCGACGACCCAGAGCATCTCGCCGAGCTCGGGTGCCATCGGGTCCACGATCGCCTCCCAGATCGCGCCCTCGTCGAGCTCAGCGTCGCCGAGCAGGGCGACCTGCCGTCCGCCGCGGGGAACCTCGAAGTGCCCGGCCACATACCGGTGGGCGAGGCCGCTCCAAAGCGTCGCCGTCGCGCCGATCCCGACCGATCCCGTCGAGAAGTCGACCGGATCGGGGTCCTTGGTCCGGCTCGGGTAGCTCTGCAGGCCGCCGAACGATCGGAGCTCGGTCAGATGATCCACCTTCAGCGAGCCGAGCAAGTAGTTGATCGCGTGCAGAACCGGCGATGCGTGCGGCTTCACGGAGATCCGATCAGGGGCGCGCAGGTGCTCGAAATAGAGCGCCGACATGATCCCAACCATCGACGCCGACGAGGCTTGGTGGCCGCCAACCTTCACGCCCGAGGGGGTCTCGCGAACCTTGTTTGCGTGGTGGACGATGCTGGTCGCCAGCCAGAGCACGCGCCGCTGCACCGACTCCAGCGCTGCCAGGGACGGACTCTCGGGGATTTTGGCAGCGGCGGTGGCCATCGTGCAATCGAATCCAATCTGATCTGCCCTGTCTATGCCACTCGATCACGATATTCTGGCTGCTATTCGCAAGAAATCAAGGTGTTTCGCCAGATGTGCGTATGATTCCGTCACATGAGCGAAGAAATCGAACTCGACGGCACCGATATCGAAATACTCGACCTGCTCGGCGTCGACGCGCGTCGGACGCTGGCCGACATCGCCGGCCGGGTCAGCCTCTCGGCCCCGGCCGTCAAGCGCCGGATCGAACGCCTCGAGCGTGACGGCGTGATCACCGGCTACACCGTCGAGCTCGACCAGGCCAAGCTCGGCCGCCCGATCGAGGCCTTCGCTGAGCTTCAGTTCTCGGGCGACACGCGGGTCGCGGACATCTCAGCCGTGGCGGATGGTCTGGCCGAGGTCGAGGCCGTCTACACGATCGCCGGCGATCCCGATGCTCTCGCCCGGATCCGGGTCCGGGACGTGCCCGATCTGCGGCGCGTTATCGACCTACTGCGTCGCAGCGGCAAGGTGACCGGGACCAAGACGCTGATGGTGCTTGGCGCGGCCCGACCTCGGCCCGGCCGCTCCCGGCCCTAGGGGCTGTGGCGTTCGAGCGTGCTCCCCACGGCACCGCGGGCCCGAGCGAGACCCGCCGGCGAGTCTGTGGCTTCTGTTACGGTCGGCCTCGCTCCCGCAAGCGGAGGCGGGACGGGGACGGGGTTTCGGCGCCTGGGCTGGCTCCGCATGTACGGGATGAGAGGGGTCATGGGAAAGCACCGGATCGCGATGGCGGTCAACACCCTCGCCGCGACGTTGATCGCCGCGGCCACGTTTTCGCTGACCGGGACGCTGGAGCCCTCCGAGGCATCCGCCTCCACCAAGTGGCTCTGCAAGCCCGGTGCCGAGCCCAATCCCTGCAAGGGCAGCCTGAAGACGACCGTCTTCGACACTGCCGGGACCTCAACCGTCGAGAAGCCGAGCAACGCGAGCAAGCCCAAATACGACTGCTTCTACGTCTACCCAACCGTCAGCGAGCAGCCGACGGCCAACGCCAACAAACAGATCGACCCCCAGCAGACCGCGATCGCCGAGTATCAGGCCGCCCGCTTCTCCCAGACCTGTCGTGTCTACGCGCCGGTCTACCGCCAGCTGACGCTGGCAGGAATCAACGATCCCGCCAATGTCAGCGAAGAGGAGGTCGAGATCGCCTACGGCGACGTGCTCCCGGCATGGCGCACCTACCTGAAGAGGTTCAACAGGGGCCGCGGCGTCGTCCTGATCGGCCACTCACAAGGAACGGGGATGCTCTCGAGGCTGCTCGCGGATGAGATCGAGGGGAAGAACTCACAGCGCAAGAAGTTGGTCTCGGCGCTCCTGCTCGGCCTCAACGTGACAGTCGAGAAGGGCAGCGACAAGGGCGGCACGTTCGAGCGCACACCGACCTGCCAGTCGGCCAAGCAGACCCGCTGCGTGATCGCCTTCTCCACTTTCAACGCGACCCCACCCGCAAACGCTGAGTTCGGGCGTGTCGACACGGGCTTCGTTGAGCTCCCGTCCGGCGCCGACCCCAGCGACTACCAGGTTGCATGCACCAACCCTGCCTCGCTTGGTGGCGGCTCCGGCAAGCTCGAGACGGTCTACCGCAGCGAGCCGTTCCCCGGGACGTTGGGAATCGGGATCGGGCTCATGTTCGCGAACGGGGTTCCAACGGCTCCCACCCCATGGCTAACTCCGCAGGCCCACTACCGCGGTGAGTGCGTCAGCGCGAACGGCGCCAACGTCCTGATGCTGTCGTCGATCGCCGGCGCGGAGCTGCTCAGCCCCTCCCCGGTCCCTGCCTGGGGCCTGCACCTCGTCGACGTCAACATCGGCCTTGGCAACCTCGTCGAGATCGTCCGCAAGCAGGGGAAGCAGTACCTGAAGAAGAATTGACGCTTGCTGAGCCCAGGATCTCGCGGCTCCGGGGTGTATGCGGCGGGCGCCCTACTTCTTGGCGGGCTCGAAGTACGGGTTGGTGCCGACGGCGTGGTCGGTGACGTCGACCACGCGGGCAATCTCGGGAACCGCACCCGTGATCGCGACCTCGATGCCCTGGCCGAGGGTAACGGTGGCCATCCCGCAACCCTGGCAGCCGCCGCCCAGGCGCAGGTAGGCGATGTCCTCCTCGACCGCGACCAGCTCGGCACTTCCACCGTGCGCGGCGATCGCCGGGTTGACCTCCCGGTCGATCACCTGGATGACCCGCTGGGCGACGTCGCCGCTGAGGTCGGCGGGTGCAGGAGCGTCGATCGGCGGGCTCGCCGGTTGCGCGATCGGCGGGCTCATCATTGGCAGCTCCGCGGGAGCCGGCGGCTTGTTCGGGTTCACGAGCGCGAGGCCACTCTGCTCGAGGCCTTCCGACCAGTCGATCGTGGCGCCTCGCAGCTTCTCGACGCTCGACCCGGGCGCCACGATCGCCAGGTCGCCGTGGCGCTGCACCACGTCGTCCGGGCGCGCAGCATGCAATGAGTTGAGGGAGATCTTATAGACGTACTCGCCGCCCGAGACGCCGCTCACCTCGACCCACAGCGCCTGGCTTTCGGGGTCCTCAGACTGCGCGCGGAACCCCCTGACCTTCTCGATCGCCCGCTCGGTGATCGCAAGCATCGGCTCAGGTGTGTCTTCAGCGGTCATCTCATATTCCTTATGGCTGGTCGTTCGCCGGTGGCGCCGGCCCGCTTCTACCTACGATACGCCTATGCCCCGCGTTCTTCTGCTCCTGCCCACAGCCACCTACCGCGCGAGCGATTTCCTCGCCGCATCGCGGGCCCTGGACGCCGAGGTGGTGGTCGCCTCCGAGCGCCGGCAGGCGATGTCGGGGGCGATCGGAGACCGGGCGCTGGTCGTGGACCTGAGGCGGCCCGAGGCGGCCGCCGACGCAATTGTCGCCCGGGCGCAGGACAAGCCGCTCGACGCCGTGGTCGGCGTCGATGAGCAGGGCGTGCTGGTCGCCGCGATGGCCGCCGCCCGCTTGGGTCTCGCGCACAACCCGCCCGAGGCGGTCGCGGCGGCCACCGAGAAGACCGCGATGCGTGGAGCCTTCGCGGCCGCCGGCCTGCGCCAGCCCGACTACCGGGTCGCCCGCTCCGACGTGGACGTCGCGCAACTCGCCCGCGAGGTCGGCCTTCCCTGCGTGGTCAAGGCGGTTTCGCTGTCGGCCAGCCGCGGCGTGATCCGCGCCGACGATCCGGCGGCGGCCGAGGTCGCGGCGCAGCGAGTCCGGACGATCCTCGCCGCGGCCGGCGCGGATCCGCAGGCGCCGCTCCTGGTCGAGCGCTACGTCCCCGGCGCCGAGGTGGCCGTCGAGGGCCTCTTGCGCGGCGGCGCCCTTGAGATCCTGGCGGTGTTCGACAAGCCGGATCCCCTCGAGGGCCCCTACTTCGAGGAGACCATCTACGTGACCCCGTCGCGACTGCCCGCCGAGACCCTCGAGGCCGTCAGCCTGCGCACGGCCGAGGCGACCGCCGCGCTGGGCCTGGTCGAGGGGCCGATACACGCGGAGCTGCGGATCGACGGGGGTAGCGTGTCGATGCTCGAGCTCGGCGCCCGCTCGATCGGCGGGCTGTGCTCGCGCTCGCTTCGCTTTGGGATGGGCGTCAGCCTCGAGGAGCTGATCCTGCGCCACGCCCTCGGGCTGCGGCTCGAGGACCTGAGCCGCGAGGCCGCCGCCTCGGGGGTGATGATGCTCCCGATCCCGAGGGCCGGGGTGCTGAAGGAGGTGCGCGGACAGGCCGAGGCACGGGCGGTGCCAGGCGTGACCGAGCTCGAGATCTCGATCGCTCCCGGCAAGGCGGTGCGGGCGCTGCCCGAGGCCGACCGCTATCTCGGCTTTCTCTTCGCCCGGGGCGAGACGCCCGAGCAGGTCGAGTGCACGCTGCGAACCGCCCACGGCCAGCTCGAGATCGTGATCGGCGAGCCGTCGGAGTGAAGCGAAGCGCGGGCTATCCTGGCGCTGTGCAGGTCCTGCTGATCTCAACCTACGAGCTTGGTCATCAGCCGTTGCACCTGGCCTCGCCGACGGCCGCCCTGGAGGCCGCCGGGCATCAGGTTCGGTGCCTCGATCTCTCCGTCGAGCAACTTGATCGAAACAAGATCAACTGGGCCGAGGCCGTCGGCGTCTCCGTTCCGATGCACACCGCGATGCGGCTGGCGATTGGCGCCAGTGAGCTGATTCGAGCGATCCGCCCACGGTTGCCGATCTGCTTCTACGGTCTCTACGCCGCGGTCAGCGACGACCCGACGATCGGTGGACTGGTCGACCGGCTGATCGCGGGCGAGTACGAGCCGCAGCTGGTGGAGTGGGTTGCGGCGCTCGGCGACTCGCCGGCGCCCCTACCCGCGAGCAGCTCGATCGACCTGGGGCGCCACGAGTCTCAGACCCCGAGCCGAGCGCAGCTGCCGGCCCTGCGCCGCTACGCGCGGTTGGAGCGCGATGGCGAGGAGCAGCTCGCGGGGTACGTCGAGGCCAGCCACGGCTGCGTGCACAAGTGCCGCCACTGCCCGGTGCCCGTCGCCTACGACGGCCGGATCCGGATCGTCGGGAGCTCGGTGGTGATGGCGGATATCGCCCAGTTGGTCGCGGCGGGGGCGCGCCATATCACCTTCGGCGACCCGGACTTCCTCAACGGCGTCAAGCACTCCCTGCAGGTGGCGCGCGAGCTTCACCGCCACTTTCCCGAGGTCAGCTTCGACTGCACGACCAAGGTCGAGCACATCCTCGAGCATCGCCAGGTCTGGCCTGAGCTGAGCGAATACGGGTGCCTGTTCGTGATCTCGGCGTTCGAGTCGCTGAACGCCGAGATCCTCACCTATCTCGACAAGGGCCACAGCGCCGACGAGGCCGCCCAGGCGGTGGCCCTACTGCGCGAGCACGGGATCGAGATCCGCCCGTCCTGGTTGCCATTCACGCCCTGGGCGACACCGCAGGACATCCTCGAGATCCTCGATTTCGTGATTGCCAACGAGATGGTGGGGAACGTGGATCCGATCCAGTACACGATCCGCCTGCTCGTGCCCAAGGGCTCGCTGCTACTCGACCGCCCCGAGATCACACCGCACCTGCAGGACTACGATCGCGACCGCCTCACCTATGACTGGCAAGCCGGGGATCCGCAGCTGGATCGCCTCCATGCCGAGCTCGCCGAAATCGTCGAGGCCGATGTCG
>CAXMST010000170.1:0-7104 GCA_964196325.1 uncultured Acidimicrobiia bacterium | reverse complement strand
CGAACAGCGCGATGCCGCCAAAAATGAGCAGGACGGCTGAGAGGAACGAAAAGTCATCCTTGAAGTCCTGCGACTCCTCCGCGGAGACCTCCTCCGCGGTGCGGACCGTGAGCGAGGCGGGCAGGGCCGCGTCGACGGCGCCCTTCAGCTCCTCGCGGGCGACGCCCTCCTCGGCTGCGATGACGATCTCGTCGAACTCGCCCTGCTTGCCGGTCAGCCGCTGGGCCTCCTCCGGGGTCATGATCGCAAGGCTGGCGCCGAGCAGCGAGACGCCGGAGCCGAACTCCGCGATGCCGGAAACCGTGTATTCCGTCGCCGGCTCGGTACCCGCGATCCGGATCGTGTCGCCAACTTCGTAGCCCTCCTCCTCGGCGGTGATGCTGTCGATCCCGATCTCGTCGGCGCTGGGCGGGGCGCTCCCCTCGGTGTAGGTCCAGGGGCTGAAGCGGTCGGGTACCACGCTGACGGCGAAGTGAGGCGGGCCCTCTGGGCCGATCCGCTCGCCCTCGTCGTCGAGGATCGCGAGCGTCGGATCGAAGATGCTGCCGGCAGCCTCCGCCACGCCGGGCACCGCCTCCACGTCCTCGAGCACACCGGCGTCGAACGCCGGCGGCTGGCCGTCGCGCGAGTCCTCGATCGTCTCGGTCGTCTTGACGCTTACGTCGACGCCCTGCTTGGCGTCGGTGAAGATGCTGTCGAACGAGCTGCCGACGGTGTCGGTCAGCATCAGCGTGCCGGCGATCATCGCGACGCCGAAGAAGACGGCCAGCGTGGTCAGCACTCCGCGCAGCTTGCGGGCCGTCAGGCCGCGCAGCGTCAAGCGCAGCACGGCTCAGACCGACCGCATCAGCGTGAGGACCTCGTCGGGCGACGAGACCTTCCCGTCGAAGCCGATCTCACCGTCGGAAAGCGTGATCACGCGGTCCGCATAAGAGGCGATCCGAGGATCATGAGTGACCATCACGACCGTCTGGTCGAACTCGTCCACCGATTTGCGCAGCAGGTCGAGCACATCGGCCCCCGAGCTCGAGTCGAGGTTTCCCGTCGGCTCGTCGGCGAATACGACGGCCGGCCGCGTGATCAGAGCGCGCGCGATCGCAACCCGCTGCTGCTGACCGCCGGAGAGCTCGGAGGGCCGATGTGTGCGGCGGTCGGTCAGCCCAACGATCTCGAGCAGGCTGTCGAGCCACTCTTGGTCGACCTGCTTGCCGGCGATCCTCAGCGGTAGCGCGAGGTTCTCCTCCGCGCTGAGCACGGGAACGAGGTTGAAGAACTGGAAGATGAAGCCAAGCTCGTCGCGGCGGAGCTCGGTGAGCCCCTTGTCGTCGAGCTCGGTGATCTCGATCCCGTCGATCCAGGCCTGGCCCGCGGTCGGGCGGTCGAGGCCGGCGAGCATGTGCATGAGCGTCGACTTGCCCGAGCCCGAGGGGCCGACGATCGCGGTCAGCTCCCCCTTTGGGAAGTCGAGCGTCACCCCGCGGACCGCCTCGACGGCCGCGTCGCCCTCGCCGAAGCTACGGCGCAGGTCGGCGCACTTCACGATCGCGGCGCTGTCGTCTCCCATCGGTTTCCCCTCGCTATCCACCGATCTCCTCTCGATAGGCTTGGCCAAGACGCGAAACCGTATCACCGCGGGAACGCCACTCCTCTCCTACCGAGGATTTCGACGTCCCTCCGGCGCTCTCAGGCGGTGCCGCCGATGCCAGCGAGGCCTACTTCTTCTTCAGCTTCACCTTGCGCTTCGCCGAGCTCCAGTGCTTGTCCAATGGGCGCCTTGCGCCGCCGGTCCACGGCCAGCATCGTGACCGCCGACGAGGCCTGATCCGCCAGACCGACGAGTGGTGCCGCCCAGCGCCGCGCCTCGCCTACTAGCGTTCACCGCGCGGACTTCGGCTGGGAGTTCCCTCTGCGGTGAGGCGGTTGAGAGGATCGAATCGCGGCCTGGTTCGCGGCGCAGGTTGGCTGACCATGGGGACCGATGTGCCTACTCTGGTGGCCCCTTCTTGCCCTGGGCTTGACCCTCGATCAGCTCCCGCAGATGCTGCAGTTCCTGCCGAAGTTGGCGCCGTTCGCTCGCCGCCCGCTTGCTGTCGGCAACCCCCCTCAGCAACAGCACCGTCAGGGCGGCAAACAAGGTCCCAACGACCATGGCAAGAACGAGGCGCTCGACCTCCTCCTCGAACGCGGTTTGCTGGAATGGTTCCGCATCGAACTCGGCCACCCAACCCGCGAACGTACTTGCGAGGCTGGGATCGAGCGCCAGAGCGCTCGCGGCGAGCAACGAGACAACGAGGAACGCTGCGATCAGACCGCTCGTGATCGCGCCGAGCCACCTCAAGGTGGTGATTTCCTCCTCCTGGCCGGGCCTTATCACCGTCCCCGCGGCGGCAAACAGCGCAGCAACAAGCGCCGCGGCGAGAGCTGCAAAGACCGCCTGCGTACCGGCGAGGTCGAGCGCGTATGCAGCAGCCGCGGCGCAGGCGCCGATCGCGAACGCGAGAACGCTGGTAACCCAGCTCTGAGTGAGGAACTCGCCGATATCGGAGTTCCCGATCGCCTGGAGCCTGCCGGCGGCCCCCCCAGCGATCGCAACGATAAGAACCAAGCAGACCAGGACGCCGAGGGCGACGAATAGTGCTCGCCCGCGGCCCTTGCTCTGAGCAGACCCAATGCTCACAGGGCCGCGATCCAGCGACTGTGCGACGTTGACACCAACTGGCCCACCGCTGCTCGCAGGGTTCTGGGCGAATGCGGTCCCGCTGAAACGGTGGTTCCCGGCAGCGGAATCGCGAGGTCCGAAACCCGCAAGCAGGTTCACTACCGGCCCCTTCGCACCGGGGTTTGTTGAGTCTGGCGGCGTGACATCCGCCGCCACGACCGGCGCCTCAAACGATGCAACGAGCAACACGGTTGCAGCGGCCGCCCCGCAGAGAGCAAGGACGCGCAGGCCCCACCTGGTTGGGTTGCTCGGTTCCCGCCCGCAGGGCTTAGAGGTCACCTCTGCACGACCTCGCCTGCTCAGCCAATCTCGCGCATGCTCGCCTCGGCGCTCCGATCGCGCCCGTTGAGCTTGTTGGCGACGCTAAGCGCGTCCCCCTCGTTGCTGGCAACCTCGACCTTCACCGTTACAGGCATCGCGACTCCCATCCTAGTAGTGGCCTCGGGCATCGCAGCGACTTCTGCTGGCCGCCGGAGGGCTTGGCGTGGGGGCCTTGGCAAGCGATCGAATCACTCGATCGACCGGCCTATCTGGGTGGCACGCGAAGGGCAAGTTCGTCGTTGACCTCTCCAGCGGAGGCGGCCTGCGCGCGATGGTTCCCTCCCTCGAATGCCCCGGAATCCCTTTGCTCATCTCATACCTGCGCGATAGTCCTCGCCTCAGTGTTGAAGCGGTTCGGCCATTTGGGGCGATTCGCCGGTTTCTCCAGTGCCGGCCCGAATCCGCACGTCCATGCGGTTTGTGCCGGATCCGTACAACGCGCCCGACAGGATTCGAACCTGCGTGGTTCGGTTTCGTAGAGCGGAGACCGCGGTTGTGCGGAGCGCAGCTTCCGGCGGCGTCCTCGGCCCGGAAGGTCACTGTGTGGAGTCCGTCGGCGAGCCCGGAGAAGAGGGCCGGGCTAGTGCAGCCTCCGAAGGATCCAGAGTCGAGCATGCACATAACCTTGGCCACGTCAAAGGCAGGGGGTTCCGATGAAGGCGAACGTGGCCTCCGTGCTGCTGATCGTTCCAGGGGGGCCAGTTTCGATCCCTGATCGTTCCAGGGGGGCCAGTTTCGATGACTGTCTCGGGCGGGGTCGAAACATAGGCGACTACCTGCCCCCTTGTGTCAGTGTCACCGACCTTGGCGTAAGGGTCAGGCCCCGGTAGTGAGGACTACGCGGAACCGGGCATCGCCACTCATCATCCGGGCGTATCCCGCAGCGGCATCCTCGAGGGGGTAGGTCTCGATTGAGGGTCGCACGTCCTGAAGGACGCTGAAGCGCAACGTATCCTCAGAGTCCATCGAGGTACCGGAGGAATGTCCGACGACGCCCGTACTGCCGGGGAGCAGGGCGAACGGCGAGATCTGCATCGGGTCGGCTGAGGCACCGACCACGATCATGCGCCCCCGTGGTCGCAGGCCTCCGACGGCGGCACTCATCGCGTCCGATGCGGTGACCGTCGCGAGGATCGTGGCCGCGCCACCAAGTTCGCGAAGGGCTGCGGCGACGTCTGTGGCGGTGGAATCGATGTAGTGGTGGGCGCCGAGCTGCTCGGCGAGCTCCTGCTTGGTTGTGCCACGGGCGATCGCGACGGTTTCGAAGCCCATCCGGCGGGCGAACTGGATCCCGAGATGGCCGAGTCCGCCGACGCCGAGGACTGCAACCAGATCGCCGGGGCCGGCACCGCTCTCGCGCAATGCGTTGAAGGTCGTGATGCCCGCACAGAGCAGCGGCGCGGCCTCCTCGGCGGAGAGCTCCTCGGGAATCGATGCGAGGGCGCTTTTCGGCACGATCACATGGTCTGCGTAGCCACCGTCGAAAGTGACGCCCGGCACCGGACCGTTCTCGCAGCTGATCATGTCGCCACGACGGCACGGATCGCAATGGCCGCAGTTGCCACCGAACCAGCCGACCCCGACACGCTGACCGACCTCCCACGGGGCGGCGTTCTCCCCCACCGCGTCTATCGTCCCGGCAATCTCGTGACCCGGGACTCTGGGGTATTCGATGCCCGGCATCGCGCCTTCGACCGTGAAGGCATCGGAGCGGCAGACTCCACAGGCCTCCACGCGGAGGCGAACTTCGCCGGGGCCAGGGTCGCGCAGCTCGCGCTCCACCAACTCCAGGGGTTCACCGGGGCCAGGGACCTGCACGACTCGCGTCTGAATGCTCATGCGCCCGAGTAAAGCAGCTTCGGTCCGGCGGGCAGCGCCGCTGTCCGGGCCCCGGGGTCGTCATCGGGCTCGCGTTTTGAGGCCGTTTAGGTCCCGGATCTAGCGTCTGGGTGGTGCGAAAGCCGCAACGCCGAAACGGCTTGAACAGCTTCCAGACCTCACCAAGCAGCTTCGGAAGGCATCTCCGCAGATCAAGCGCCAGATCTTCAAGGCCTTTGACCACGAGATCGCCTTCGATAAGACCGAAGGCCGCCTGGAGATCTCGGCGACTGCCTCAGAGGCCGTCGCCGAGTCCCTTAATCACCAAAGACAAGACCTCCTGGCGAGAGGAGGTCTGAGTGTGGTCCCGAGGGACATAGCGGGGGCCCGATTCGTTTCTCGCTAGCACCCGCGGATCGTGGAGCGGTCACGCGTCCGGGGCTGAGTGGGCTTCCGGCTTCACGCTGAAGGGGAAGCGCGGATGGCGTTGTCTCTCGCGCGTTCCCACACCCGACCTTCGTCGCGATCAGGGCTCCGCACGGGGGCCCGATCCGCAACGAAGGTCCGATGTGAGGCCGTTCAATGAGCGGTGCGCCGGCGCGCTTCTGGCTCGCGCGAGGGGCGGAGTGCCCTGGGGGTTGGGTAGTATTTTCCTCGGAGGCCAACCCACGGTTTCGACCGGGTTTCGCACCGCAGGGGCGCCATGTAGCGTCGTCGGCGTCGGTGACGGGTCAGCACAGGAGGTGGATTACATGAGTGCGATGCGGGAGCCGAGCGGTGAGACAGGAGCTGGTGATCACCCCAACCTGGCCGTCGTCACCCAGGCGGGCAAGCTGTTGGCGAGCGGCTTTCGGGAGCCTGACGAGGGCCTATTCGCCGACGACTTCGTGTTCCACTACTTCAACAGCCGCCTCCCCGAGCTCGCCGGTGACTACCAAGGCCTCGAGGGGATGCGGGACTTCTTCGCTCGCCTCCACCAGCTCAGCGAAGGGACCTTCCATGTCAGGCCGGTCTCGCTGACCCCGTTCGGCGATGAGCTGGTCGCTGCCTTCGTCACGAACACGCTCACCCTTGGCGGCACCGAGCTTGAGCTGGATGCGCTCGTGCTGTGGCGCGTCTATGACGGTCAGATCCACGAGGTCTGGGACGTCCCGGCGGTGAACAGCAGTCCTGCCCGCCGAGAATCCCGCTCGGGAGGCCCCACGACCTCAGGACCCGGAGCGCGGCAATGATGAGGAGCGCAAGAAGGCGGGGATGCGCCCGTCGCTGCCGGTGTCGTGCCTGCGCGCGGAGATGCCGAGCACGAAGCGCCGCGCCGGTCACGGCCCCCGGCGCCGCAGTCCGTGCGGCGGCGATCGGAGCTCTCGCCACCGGGGCGGGAGCGATTGGAGCGCTCGCCGTGGGGAGGCTCGCGATCGGCGGTCTCGCGATCAGGCGTGGCGCGTTCAAGCGGCTTCGCATCGAGGATCTGGAGGTCGGTCGCCTCCGAGTCGAGCGGCTGGAGGTTGAAGGCGGCGAGGCGGAAGTCGACGCGGCCGGAGCCGGCCCACAGTCGAGCCCGTAACCGAGCCCGGCCGTTCTAGCCAGTCGGCTTCACGACGCGCTGTCGGTCTTCGCAAGCAAGGCTCCCCGGAGCGTTGGCGACCACGACCAACCGAGAGTCTACGCTGCCCCTTTGCGCGGTCAGCGGCATGGCGAGCCTCCACTTGAAGCGGGTCGCTGCCCGCTCGCGCGGTCGTGAACAGCCCTTCTATCCGCCTCTGCTCGCGAGGTCGCGCCACATGCGTACCGCGGGCGCGAAGCGGGTCTGTACGGGCTCACCCGGGACGAACCCAACACTCTCGTAGAACGGGAAGTTCCTGGGGTGGGCGACGACGGTCATCCGCTCGCACCCGGCGGCTGCGGCCCGCGCCGCGGCATCCTCGGTCAAGGCCCGGCCGACACCGTGGCGCAAGAGGTGAGGGTCGACGAAGAGGTCATCCAACTCACAGACGCCGCTTCCACGATCCGCCACCACCGAGAAGCCGAGCAGCTCCTCAGCCTCGCCGACGGCGACGCGCACCCGTCGCTGGGCGATCACCTCAAGCTCGACGCCAAGGACATCGGGCTCGGCGGCGAGCGCGGTGCCATCCTCCTCCCAGACCGCGGAGGATCGCCGGTGCAGCTCGCTCAGGGCCTCTTGCTCACCGGGCCTGGCGAACCTGATCGCTCTGACCGCGGCCATGAACAAAGGGTCGCACGAAGAC
>CAXMST010000169.1:0-4543 GCA_964196325.1 uncultured Acidimicrobiia bacterium | reverse complement strand
GTGACCGTCGGTCTACGAAACCGAAGGTCACAGGTTCGAATCCTGTCGGGCGCGCTCCACGGATCCGCCACAGACCGCATGGAACATGCGGACTCGGGCCGGGCTCTGCAGAGGCGGCCCAACCGCCCCAAACCGCCGAACCGCTTCAACATTGGGGTCAGGACTATCGCGCAACTATCGCGCGGGATGAGATCAACAAGGGGATCGCGGGGCCTCCGCGAGGGTGAAGTCTCGCGGACCCCTGAGGACGCTCGGCCCCAGTCCCCCCCGGAACTTGGTGACGTCGAGCCGCGCCCGCGGCTCACCGAGGCGTGGTTCTGCTGCGCCGAGCCCACCAACATCCAGCGTGCCTGGGTGGCCGGCAGCAAGGCGGTCGCTTAGCGGGCTCGACCGAGCCCTGAAACCGCCTTGCGCTTCGCAGCTACAGCGTGATCACTTGGTCCGGCGGGTTTCCCGACAGCGCCCCGTAGAGGTCCGGAAAGCAGCCGACCCGCACCCCCGCGACCGTGCCGCTGGGACGGCAGTCGCCCGGCTCACCCTCTGCGAGCGAGCGCTCGAGCGCGCACTGGTCGCAGAGCATCAGCATGATCCCCTGTTCCTCGGCAACCTTGGTGAGGCGCTCGCCGAGCGGATCGCCCGCGCGCAGAACATACGTGTTGTCGTCGAAGAAGAACATCCCGACGACCTCCACCCCGTGGTTTCCCTGCTCGAGCTGCGGCAGGATCATCTTGCCGAGCTTGTAGCTCGCCGTGTGCCCGGAGGTGGAGAAGATGTAGGCGACTTTCACGCGCCGCAGCTTAGCTTCCACGTCGCGTCTCGCCGCCGCCCGGTCAGCCTTAGAGCCGATCGCGGCGAGCACCGTATCGCCGACGGCGTCTGCGGTACCGCGGGCAGACCGGGCCAAGGCCAGCGCCCGTGGGCGATAGCATGGCGCGCCCCTCGCTCAGCCCGCATCGGCGAGCAGGAGATCTTGGCGCGCTCGGCCCCAGCGCACGACCGAAAGGCGGTGGCCGATCTGCAGGCCGGTGGCGGGATTGAGCTCGAAGGCGCCGAAGAGGGTCGTCGTGCAGAGTCGCCGGGCGGCGCCCACTGGGTTGCCCGGGCAGAGCTCGAGGCAGCGGCCGGCGATCAGCGCGGCAGCATAGGCCTGGGCGGCGACGTAGTCGAGCTCGCCGAGCGCGCTCGCGCGGGCGTCGGCCATCAGCTCCGCCGAGCTCGGCCCGAGCTCCGGCGAGGTGCGGGTTTCCGGATGCCACTGCACGGGCGCGAGCAGGCCCTCCGGATCGCCGCCCAGCAGGGCGGGAAAGGTGGCGAGGCCGGGCGAGACGCCACCCCGGAGCGTGCCGGGCGCTAGGTGGGCGAGCGCGCGGAGGAGCACGACCTCGGCCCCGACCGGCCCACAGGCGAGGATCGCATCGGCCCCGGCGGCGGCGATCGCGGCCGGCGGGTCGCGGAAGGAGAAGCGGGCGAGGATGCCGAGGCCAAGCGGTGGGTCCGCCCGCTCGAGTCCCTCCCGGGCGAAACGGGCGAAGCGACCGCTCGCGGTCACGAGGGCGATCGTGGCGGCGGGCCGAAGCGCCGCGACCGCCCGAGCGAGCGCGACGAGGTAGCGGCTCGCCGGGGAACTCACCGAGACGACGCCGGGGAGGCGCTGGACGTCGTCCGCGGCGGCGCCGTGGTTCCAGACGACCGCGCCGGCCCGGGCCGCGGCGACCGCCCGCGCCGAGTCGCTGCCATAGGGCCCGAGCACGAAGCGGCAGCCGCGCTCGAGGAGCTCCGCATGCAGGCGCGCGGCGCGCTCGGGGTGGCTTCGGTCGTCCTCGATTACCAGCCGCGTCCCGGCGCGGCTTGCCCAGAGCTCGAGCCCGGCGCGGACCTGCGCGCCCTGGACCGCGTAGCGGCCCGTCGCCGGCACGAGCGCCCCTACGGGTGCCGCGCGAGCTCCTCGAGCGACCGGCGGTCGGCGCGGCGGATCCACTCCTCGGGTGGGCGCGCCTCCCCCTCCCGCCGGCGCGCGCGATAGCCGAACGGGAGCACGATCTCGGATCCGCTCTACTGGGTCGTTCGGAGCTGGCCTCTCGGCGTACTCGCGCTGGTCGCGCTTGCTCGCCACCGCGACGTAGGCGTCCACGCCCGAAGGGTAGCTGCGCCGGCCGGGCGAGACGCGCCCTAGCTGTGGTGGATCATCCGCCCGCCGGTTTGCGGCGGATCGCGAACAGCGGGGCGCCGCACTCGGGGCAGCGGCCCTGCCAGCCGGGACGACCGTTGGGCAGGGTCAGCTCGCGCGCGTCGGCGATGGTGACCTTCTCCCCGCAGACGCACGATGCCTGCGGGCCGGAGTCCTTTGCCTCCGAGTGCCGCGAGTTCGGCTCGACCATCACCGACCAGCATATTCGCGGTGACCCGGGAGCAGATACTGTCCCCGGGCTAGCGTTGTCTGTGGTGGCCGACCTGGTCGAGAGCCTGATGTGGCGCTGGGGCCGAGCGCGGTCGGGACGGAATGATCCTCGGTGCTCAGGTGACGTCCTCGAGCCGGCCGGCCTCGAGCTAATCCGCGAGCTCGATTTCGACGTGCTCGTCCCCTGGGTAGCCCGCGGACTCCCCTACTACCAGGTCACAGACGGGGCCGCCACCCGGAGGCGAATCGACGCGCTCATCGCCGACCTGGGTCAGCGCCTCGGCTAACTTGCTGAACGGCTAGCTGAGGACTACCAGGGTGGAGCGGACATGGTGGCCTACCGATGGGTTTTCAGCCCTTCGTTCGCAGCGTCACGCACATCTGGGCATGCGCGTACCCAAGGAAGGCGGCACCGCAGCCGCCGCAGCCGCCGCGCCGGTCCCTAGCTTCATCCGGGTGAGACGTCACCGTTCCTATTCCTTGGTCGCCGGCATCGACCTCGGGCGCGAGATGGACCGGCTGCGAGGTCTGCGGGTGCTCTCGGAGGGGCCGCTGGCCGAGGTCCGGCCCGGGCTCAAGGTGCGCCGGGCGCAGCGAAGGCCGCAGCGGCTTGGGTTCGCCATGCCCGCCGAGTGGCGTTTGTCGGTCACGGCCTACCCGGGGATCAGCGCCGGGGATGTGCTGGAGACGCTGCTGCACGAGCTCGTCCACCTGCACGTCGGGCGACAGCCGGGCGGCCACGCCTGGCACGGACGGGCGTTCAAAGGGACGCTGGCGGCGGCGATGGCTGAGGCGTACGGGGTCGCGCCCGCGCCGGCGCGCAGCACTGTGCACGGAGCCTACGCCGCCGCGATCGAGCGGCGGCGCCAGACCGGCAACGGCCAACTCGAGCTGTCGCTCTCGGCTTGAGCCGGCCTGGCAGGGACTTTCGGAAGCCCACGACGTCGATCTACGAAATACGAAACCGAAGGTCACAGGTTCGAATCCTGTCGGGCGGGTTCTCCAAACGCCTTTAGCAAGGGGGACTTCAGGGATCGGGGGCGTTCTGTTGGCGATTGCGGGAATGACTGCCGGCAGTGATTCCGCGGCGCCTCCGGAAGGCCGACCGGCAAGCGCCGGCGATCAGGACCGTGCTCCTCCCAGTGGGCTGGGATCGGAGTAGGGTCGCACCTGACCCAAGATGGGAGGAGCCCGATGAGCAGCGAGATCCAGGACTCGCACGAGCAGCTGCAGGCATTTGGCCGCAGAGTGATGCCGCTGCTTTTCGAGGCAGGCGAGACCGAGCTCCCGACTGGTTCAGGCTGGAAGGAGGCAGTCGTGCCATGGACTACCGGTTGCTCTATGCGATGGGCTTCCACCCTTGGGAGGACCTGGCGGAGCATCGGCCGTTCGCCGACAAGCTCTTGGAGCTGGTTGCACGCGAGGAGGACGGGCGTCAGCCGCCCTATGGCGCTGCTCTCGACGTCGGCACCGGCAGCGCGGTCTGGGGCGTCGAGCTCGCGAAGCGGGGTTGGCAGGTAACCGGAATCGACATCGTCGAGAAGGCCATGCGCAGAGGCCGCGAGCGGGTCGATGAGGCGGGCGTCGAGATGAGCGTGCTGCAGGGCGACGTGACGGCGCTGGCCGATGCGGACATCGGCTCGGACTTCAGGCTCGTTCTGGACACGGGCACCTTCCATGGCCTCACCGACGGCCAGCGCGAGGCGATGGGCGCGGGGATTAGTGCCGTCGCCAGCCCCGATGCCACGGTGCTTCTCGACTGCTTCGCTCCCCGGCGCAGAGGCCCCCTGCCCCGCGGCGCGAGCCGCGCCGACGTGGAGCGAGCATTTCCCGAGTGGGAGATCACCGACGTCGAGGTCGCCGACGAGGAGCCAGACGCGATCTCGCGTCTGTTCAAGTTCGACGAGCACTTCTATCGGCTGCGGCGCCAGTGACCTGAGGCCACGCCGGTTCGGCCCGGACCGGCCCGATACCGAACGCCGAAGGTCACAGGTTCGAATCCTGTCGGGCGCGTTCTTTGAATCCGCTGTAACGCCCATGAACACTGGGAATCGGCGAGATCTGCGAGCAGGCCTCCAAGCCCTCCGACTAGCCGCCTGCGCCCCTCACGCCCACAAGTACCATCGCGCGCCGGTGAGATGAACA
>CAXMST010000168.1:0-13843 GCA_964196325.1 uncultured Acidimicrobiia bacterium | reverse complement strand
TGGAGCGGCACGGCCGGGTCGACGACCACGCCGAACGCAAGTTGGTCAGCGGTGGTCAACAATCCCGCGGGTACCGCTGCGGTGGCCAATTCGGACGCGAGCGTCACGGTGCTCGGCCTGGAGGTCCGCGGTGACGGGGCTCGCCACAGGGCTGCGAGCCCGTGCCCGCCGCGCGCCGCGCGCTCGGCCCGCCGGGGGCAGGCTGCTCGGCCGCCGCCGGCCGCCGCCGGGCCTCCTGGCGCTGGGCCTCGCCGTCGGCGTCGCCGCGACCCTGCCCGCCGCCTACCTCGTGGTCCTGCTCGCCGGCTCGCTGGAGACGACCGCCGAGACGATCTTTGACTCCCGCACGGTTGGGCTCGGACTTCGCACCGCGGGGTTGACTTTCGCGGTCACGGCAACCGCGGTCGCGGTCGGGGTCCCACTCGCCTGGCTGACCTCCCGCACGGACCTCCCGGCCGCTCGGATCTGGGCCACGCTGACCTCGCTGCCACTGGTCATCCCGAGCTACATCGGCGCCTACCTGCTGATCTCGGCCCTCGGCCCCTCGGGCCTTGCCGCCGACGCGCTTGGCGTCGGCCGCCTGCCCTCGATCTACGGCTTCTTCGGCGCCTGGCTCTCGCTCAGTCTGTTCACCTATCCGCTCGTCCTGCTCAGCGTCCGGGCGGCCCTGCGGCGGCTCGACCCGAGCCTCGAGGACGCGGCCCGCTCGATGGGGCGATCTCGGGGCCAGGTGTTCCGCTCCGTTACCTTGCCGCAGCTGGTGCCTGCGATCGGCGCCGGCGCCCTGCTCGTCGCCCTGTACGTGATCAGCGACTTCGGCGCGGTCTCGATCATGCGTTTCGACTCCTTCACGCGCGAGATCTACATCACCTGGCAATCGAGCTTCGACCGCACCGGCGCCGCTGCGCTCGGCCTGCTGCTCGTGATCGGAGTGCTCGCCCTGCTCGCGGCCTACTCGTGGATTCGTGGGTCGATGCGGTACGACAGGACCGGTCCCGGGGCGGCCCGCCCTGCCCCGCCGGTACCGCTCGGCCGCTGGCGCTGGCCGGCGATCGGCCTCTGCTCGGCAGTCACGCTGATCGCCCTCGTGCTCCCGGTCGGCGTGCTGATCTATTGGGCAGCCCAAGGCCTGGGCAGCGGCATCGAACTGGGCGAGGTCGCGACCAATGCCGGCCACTCCTTGCTCGCCGCGGGAGGGGCGGCGCTCGCCGCGGCACTGGCGGCGACCGTGATCGCGGTGCTCGCGGTCCGTTTCCCGAGCCCGATCACGATCCTGGTCGAACGGCTCGGGTATGTCGGCTACGCGCTGCCGGGGATCGTGGTCGCGCTGGCGCTGGTGTTCTTCGGCACCCGAGTCGCGCTGCCGCTGTACCAGACCCTGGCGATGCTCGTGTTCGCGCTCACGATTCACTACCTACCTCTGGCGGTCGCCGCCGTCAGCGCCTCGCTCCTGCAGGTCCCGCCCCGTTTCGAGGAGGCGGCCCGCGGGATGGGCCGCGGGCCGCTGAACGTCTTCAGCACGATCACCACACCCCTCGTCGCCGGGGGCATCGCAGCCGGATCGGCGCTGGTCTTCCTGCACGCGATCAAGGAGCTACCGGCAACGCTGCTGCTCGCCCCAATCGGGTTCGAGACACTGGCCACCGACATCTGGAGGCAGACCAGCTTGGGCCTGTTCGAGGCAAGCGCGATCCCAGCGCTGATCCTGCTCGTCGTCGCGGCTCCACCCCTGTGGTGGCTGACCGGCCGCGGGGAGCCGGCAGCGTGAGCACGGCTCCACCGCTCCGCACGACCCAGCGCGCGGTCTCGATCGTCGGGCTGGCGAAGTCCTTCGAGGGCAGCCGGGCCGTTGACGGCCTCGCGCTCGAGGTCGGGGCCGGCGAGATCGTCACGCTCCTGGGCCCGAGCGGCTGTGGCAAGACGACCACGCTGCGCATGATCGCGGGGCTCGAGCGGCCCGACGCCGGCACGATCGTGGTCGGCGATCACGTTCTCAACGATCTGCGCCTGGCCGTTCCGCCGGACCAGCGCCGGATCGGGATGGTCTTCCAGGACTTCGCCCTGTTCCCGCACCTGAGCGTGGCCGGCAACGTTGGCTACGCGATCGGCAGGAAGGCGGCGCGATCGCGGGTGCTGGAGGCGCTGGATCTCGTCGGGCTCGCCGATTTCGCGGACCGCTCCGTGCACGAGCTCTCCGGCGGCGAGCAGCAGCGCGTGGCGCTGGCGCGAGCGCTGGCCCCCGGACCGGACCTGCTGCTCCTAGACGAGCCCTTCTCGAACCTCGACGCGAGCCTGCGCGAGCGACTCCGCGGGGAGGTTCGCGAGATCCTCTCGGCGGCCGGGGTAACGACACTGCTCGTCACCCATGACCAAGAGGAGGCTCTGAGCCTCGCCGACCGGGTGGCGATGATGAATGCGGGCCGGATCGAGCAGATTGGCACGCCGGAGGAGGTCTACAACGGTCCCGCCAGCCACTGGGTGGCGGGTTTCCTCGGCGAGATCGACGTGCTCCCCGGATCGATCCACGACGGCCATTTCAGCTGCGAGCTGGGCGAGTTCCACACAGCGTCGGACCTGGAAGGCGAGATCGACGTCCTGGTCCGCCCGGAGGCAATCGGGATCGCCGCCGGCCATCCCGCCACTCACGCGACAACCCTGAGGGCGAGCATCGTCGGCCGCACCTTCTACGGCCACGACCAGCTGCTCGACGTCGAGCTGCCGTCCGGGGCCGTGATCCGCTCACGCCGGCTGAGCTGGCCGACCTGGCATCCTGGCGACCAGGTTCGCGTCTGGCTCGACGGCCCGGCCAACGTCTTGCCCCGGGCCGGCGCCGACGACGTTCAGTAGCGGACCGCGATCAGCGTGAGACCCTGTGGGGGCGCGGTCTCCCCGCCCTGCGAGCGGGGCCGGCCCTCGAGCAGCTCGGCAAAGCCGTCGATGCCACGACGGCCGGCGCCGACCTCGAGCATCGTCCCGAGCAACGCCCTGACCATGCCGCGCATGAACGCGTCGGCCTCGATCTCAAAGCGCAGCATCCACTCCGACTCATCCGACCAGGCCGCCTCGAGCACGCGACGCTCGAAGCGCACGTGCTCGGTCTCGGTCGGGGTGAACGCGGTGAAGTCGTGGGTGCCGGGGAGCAGGGACGCGCAGGCGTCGAGCGCCGCACGCTCGAGCCGCCCGGGTTGATGAATCGCGTAGCGCCGCTGTAGCGGGTCCGGAGCCGGCCCGGTCATGACCCGAAAGCGATAGCGGCGGGCACGGGCGTCGCGGCGGGCGTCGAAGCCCGGGGTCACCTCCCCGACCGCGTTGATCGCGATGTCCTCAGCAGTGAGGCCGTTCAGTGCCCGCAGCATCGCCTCAGGAGCCCGGCAATCTGCAGGGAGCTCGAAGCTCGCCACCTGGGCGCTGGCGTGGACGCCCGCATCCGTACGCCCCGCGACCGTGAGCGGCAGCCGCCGTTGCACCAGCTGCTTCAGCGCGCCCTCTATCTCCCCTTGTACCGTGCGTTGCCCGCGTTGGCGTGCCCAACCGCTGAACTCGGTCCCGTCGTAGGCGATGTCGAGCCGGTAGGTAGCCACGTCGGGCGCAGTATCTCGTCTCCCCCGGCCCGAGGCCGAGCGGGAAACCCGAGCAGACTGTCGGCCGGCGCGGGCGGGCAGCCTCTAAACCAGCTCGAGAAAGACCATCTCCGTCGAGTCCGAGCGGCGCGGGCCGAGCTTGACGATGCGGGTATAGCCGCCGGGGCGCTCCGCGTAGCGCGGCGCAACCTCCTCGACCAGCTTGTGAACCACGAACTTGTCTTGCCCGAATTTCGAGAGCAGCTGCCGGCGCGCGTGCAGATCGCCGCGCTTGGCCAGCGTGATCAGCTTCTCGACCTCCGGCTTGACCGCCTTGGCCTTGGCTTGCGAGGTCTTGATCCGCTCGTGCTCGATCAGCTGCTTGCTGAGGTTCTGCAGCAGGGCCTTACGGTGCGAGGAATCCCGGCTCAGCTTGTGCCTCGTCCTACGGTGCCGCATCTGGGGCCTACTCCTCGCGCAGGCTGAGGCCGAGCTGGGTCAGCGCCTCAACGACTTCCTCGATCGAGCGCTCCCCGAAGTTGGGGATCGCAGTCAGCTCAGAGAGCGACTTGGTAGTCAGATCACCCATCGTCTGCACGCCAGCCCGCTTTAGGCAGTTGTAGGCGCGAACGCCGATCTCGAGCTCCTCGATCAGACGGTCATCGCCGTCGCCGGCGATCACAGGCTCTCCGGCCGCGACCTGACCGTTGGTCTGGGTCAACTCCTCCAGCCGATCGGCATCGGTGAAGATCGCCAGAGCCTTGATCATCAACTCAGCCGCCTCGCGGAGGGCCGCGCCCGGCTCGAGCGAGCCGTCGGTCTCGACCTCGAGCGTGAGCTTGTCGAAGTCGGTTCGCTGACCGACTCGCGATGAGTCGACCCGATAGGACGTCCGGCGGATCGGCGAGAAGATCGAGTCGATCGGAATCACGCCGATCGGCTGATCCTCGGACTTGTTGTCCTCGGCCGGGGAGTAGCCGCGGCCGCGACCCACCGAGAGGTACATCTCAAGCTTGGTCTTCTTCTCGAGCGTAGCGATCGGGGCCTCGGGGTTGAGGATCTCAACTCCCGCGGGAAGATCGATATCGGCCGCGGTGATCTCACCGGGACCGGCGGCGACCAGGGGCACCTCGACCTCATCCGCATCGGTGTGCATGCGGATCACGATGTCCTTGAGGTTGAGGACGATGTCGGTCACGTCCTCCTTGACGCCCTCGATGTTGGAGAACTCGTGCGCGACACCCTCGATCCGGACCGACTTGATCGCGGCCCCTCCGAGCGAGGACAGCAGGACCCGGCGCAGGCTGTTGCCATAGGTGTAGCCAAACCCCTTGTCGAGCGGCTCGATCACGAACGAGCCCTTGGTCTCGTCGGCGTCTTCGCTCGAGATGTTCGGTTCCTGGAAATCGGGCAGGGTGGTCATAGCGCGTCGTCCTTCCGTCGGCGTGTTTTCAAAGCCCCTACTTGGAATACAGCTCAACGATGAGCTGCTCCTCGACCGGCGAGTCGATCTCGGCCCTTTCGGGCAGACGCAGGACCTTTGCGGTCAGCGCGTCGTGATCGGCTTGCAGCCAGGGGGGCACAGTGGAAATAAGCTCGGTCGCAACCCGCACGGTCGTCTCGGCGGAGCTGCCGGCACGGATCGAGATGATGTCCTCGGGCTTGAGCTGGTAGCTGGGGATGTCGACCCGGCGCCCGTTGATCTGCCAGTGGCCGTGGCCGATCAGTTGCCGTGCCTGGCGCCGCGAGGCCGCGAAGCCGAGCCGTACGAGCACGTTGTCGAAGCGGCGCTCGAGCTGACGCAGCAAGTTCTCACCGGTAACGCCCGCCTGCCGCGAGGCCTTCTCGTAGTAGCCCCTGAACTGCTTCTCGAGCACCTGATAGAAGCGCCGCGCCTTCTGCTTCTCCCGCAGTTGCTGGCGGTACTCGGAGGCTCGCATACGACCACGGCCGTGTTCACCCGGCGGGTAGGAGCGGCGCTCGACGCCGCACTTGTCGGTCAGGCAGCGCTGGCCCTTGAGGAACAACTTCTGCCCCTCACGACGGCACTGCTTGCACTGTGGTGATGTGTCTCGAGCCATCTCAGATCACCCGACTAGACGCGGCGGCGCTTTTTAGGGCGGCAGCCGTTGTGGGCCTGGGGAGATACGTCCCGAACCGTTGTCACCTGCAAGCCCGCGGCCTGCAGGGCGCGGATCGCGGTCTCGCGCCCGGAACCGGCACCCTTGGCGAGCACCTCGACGCGCTCGAGCCCGTGCTCCATGCCCTTGCGGGCGGCGTTGTCGGCGGTCACCTGGGCGGCGAACGGTGTCGACTTGCGGGACCCTTTGAAGCCGGCCGAGCCGGCGGACTCCCAGGCGATCACGCTGCCTTCGGGATCGGTGAGGGTCACGATCGTGTTGTTGAAGCTGGTCTTGATGTGAGCCTGACCGAGGGGAACGTTCTTCTTCACCCGGCGCTTGGCTCGACCTTTTGCCTTCTTTGGCTGCGGCATCTAGCGAATTCCTCGTCTCTACTTAGGCCCCGGGGCCTTCTTCTTGCCCGCGATGCTCATCTTCCGCGGGCCCTTGCGGCCGCGCGCGTTGGTCTTGGTCCGCTGCCCGCGGGCCGGCAGCCCGCGTCGGTGACGCAGTCCCCGGTAAGAGCCGATCTCCATCAGCCGCTTGACGTTCTGCGACTGCTCGCGTCGCAGGTCACCCTCGACTTGATACTGCTCGACGGCTTCGCGCAGCTGCACAACCTCGTCCTCGGTGAGATCGCCGACCCGGGTGTCGGCCTTGACCCCGGTCACCTCCATGATCGTCTCAGCGGTCGAGCGCCCAACGCCATGCACGTAGGTGAGACCGATCACGGTCCGCTTGTTGAGCGGCAGGTTGACTCCTGCGATGCGTGCCATCCGGCTCCTAGCCCTGCCTCTGCTTGTGACGGGGGTTGGAACAGATCACGAGCACGCGCCCGCGCCGCCGGATCACCTGGCAACGTTCACACATAGGTTTTACGGACGCACGAACTTTCATAGCTCTCTAACTCGTATGTGACAAGGTGGCTCCGCGCGTCCCATGAATCGGACGGCAGGCAGGCAGGGACGGCCCTAGGGCCGAATCGGCAATGCTAGCAACTCGCCCGCCTCAGGGCGAACGCCGCAAGCTGTCTCTGGTCACTCATGCCAGGGGGTGAGGATCCGGGGACCCTCGGCGCCGACGGCGACCGTGAACTCGAAATGGGCGGCGAGCGAGCTGTCCGCCGAGTAGACCGCCCAATGGTCGGATCCCATCCGGATCTCGTCGGTTCCGATGTTGACCATCGGCTCGATCGCGAGCGTCATTCCCTCCAAGAGCTCGGGGCCGGTGCCGGGTTCTCCGTAATTGGGAATCTGGGGGTCCTCGTGCATCTCTGACCCGATCCCGTGTCCGACCAGGCTCTTGATCACGTGCAGACCGTCACTCTCGACCCGACGCTGAATCGCGTCGGAGATATCGCCGAGCGTGTTCCCGGCCTTGGCCTTCGCGATACCGCAGAAAAGTGAGTCGCGGGTCACTTCGAGAAGCTGCTCGGCCGGCGCGCCGATCGGTCCGATCCCATAGGTCTGGGCAGCATCGGCGACCCATCCGTCCTTGATCACACCAACGTCGACGCTGAGTACGTCCCCGCGCTTGAGCTCGTAGCTGCCCGGGATGCCGTGGACGACCATCGAGTTCGGGGAGGCGCAGATCGAGCCCGGGAAGCCCCGGTAGCCCTTGAACGCTGAGGTCGCGCCCTGCGAGGCAATGTACTTCTCCGCGATCTCGTCGAGCTCAGCCGTGGTCACGCCGGGACGGGCGCTCTTCTTCAGCATCTGGTGGCAACGAGCGAGGATCCGGCCGGCGGCGGCCATCTTCTCGATCTCCTCCGGAGTCTTGGCGCTGATCGTCCCTCGGTACATGGCCGCGCCCTCGCTCAGAACTGTTCTTCCATCTTCAGCGTGGCGATCAGCGCCCGGATCCGGTCGCCGACCTCGTCCGGCGCCTGCGAGCCGTCCACCCGCTTGAGAATGCCGCGCTCCTCGTAGTAGCTGACCAGCGGTTCGGTCTGCTCGTGATAGGTCTCGAGGCGGTTGGCAATCACGTCGGGCTTGTCGTCATCGCGGACCATCAACCGCGCGCCGCAGATGTCGCAGATGTCCTCGTTCTTGGGTGGGTCGAAATCAACGTGGAAGATGTGCCCGTTCTTCGCGCAGGTGCGACGGCCGCCGAGCCGGCGCTGGACCTCGGCATCGCCGGTGTCGATCAACAGGACCGCAGTGATCGTGCGACCAAGGTCGTCCATCGCCTCGCCAAGCGCGTCGGCCTGCCCGATCGTCCGGGGGAAGCCGTCGAGGATGAAGCCGTCAGCCGACTCAGGCCCCTCGACCCGCTCGCCGATCACCCCGATGATCACCTCATCCGGAACCAGGTCACCGGCGTCCATGTAGCCCTTTGCGGTCTCGCCGAGCGGCGTACTCTCGGCCACGGCAGCGCGGAGGATGTCCCCGGTCGCGTAGTAGGGGAGCTGGAAGTCCTCCTGCAGGCGCTCGCCCTGGGTGCCCTTCCCAGAGCCGGGAGGGCCGAGCAGGATCAGATTCAACTCCGACACGGGGGGCACCTTAGACGTTCAGAAGCGCTCCGAGGCGCACGATCAGGAGCCCCTGGTCAGCCCACCCATACCGCTGAGCCACGCCGGCCCAGTGCACACCCCTATTTCAGGAAGCCCTCGTAGTTGCGCATCATCAGCTGTGCCTCGAGTTGCTTGACGGTGTCGAGGGCGACGCCGACCACGATCAGGATCGAGGTGCCACCGAAGAAGAAGTTGGCCGAGGTCTGAGAGATCAGCAGGGTCGGGAGCGCCGCGACGGCGCCCAGATAGAGCGCCCCGGCAAACGTCAGGCGCGAGAGGATCCGGTCGAGATACTCCGCCGTGGGCCGCCCCGGCCGGACCCCGGGCACGAAGCCGCCGTACTTCTTCAGGTTGTCGGCCTGATCCACGGGGTTGAAGGTCACGGCCGTATAGAAGTAGGTGAAGATGATGATGAAGAAGACCTGGCCGACGATGAACGCCCAGCGATCGGGCGCGAAGAAGGCCGCGAAGTCGAGCGCCAGAGGTGTGTTCAGGAGTTGGCCCACCGTTGGTGGGAAGGCCATGATCGAGGCCGCGAAGATCACCGGGATGACGCCGGCCATGTTGACCCGCAGGGGCAGATAGGTAGAGCCTCCGGTCGTCATCTTGCGCCCGACTTGTCGCTTCGCGTATTGGACCGGGATTCGCCGCTGGCCTTCCTGGACGTAGACGATGCCGACGATCACGGCCAGCGCCACGAAGGGCATCATCACCACGAAAACCTGATCGGGATTGGTCCACCAAGCCTGCAGGCCGCTGGGCAGGCCGCTGACGATCGAGGCGAAGATCATCAGCGAGATCCCGTTGCCGATCCCGCGTTGGGTGATCAACTCACCCAGCCACATGAGCAGCGTCGTGCCGGCGGTCAAGGCGATCACGATCAGCATCAGCCTGGCGAAGGTCAGCTCGCCGCCGGCGACGACGCTCTGGCCGCTGCCGCCGAAGGACTCGAACAGGAAGACGTAGCCGAGCGACTGAGCGAAGGCCAGGCCAACGGTCAGGTAGCGCGTGTACTGAGTGATCTTCTGCTGCCCGACCTCGCCCTCCTTCTGCAGCTTCTCCAGTGAGGGCAGGACCACCGTGAGCAGCTGCAGGATGATCGAGGCGGTGATGTAGGGCATGATCCCCAGCGCGAACAGCGACAGCTGCGAGAGCGCGCCGCCGCTGAACAGGTTCAGGAAGCCGAGAATGTTGCCGCCGGCGAAGTTGTCCTGGATCGAGTCCAGGGCGCTGGTATCGACTCCCGGCGCAGGGATGAAGGCGCCAAGTCGGTACAGGGCCAGCATCGCCGCCGTGAAGGCGATCTTCCTCCGGATCTCGGGGATCGCGAAGGAGTTTCCGATCGTACGAAGCATGCTCGCCGAGAGTAGCTAGTCGATCAGCTCGGCTTGGCCGCCGGCCGCCTCGATCTTCTCGCGGGCGCTGGCGCTGAAAGCGTGCGCCCGGACTGTCAGCTGCTTGTCGATCTCGCCCCGGCCGAGGATCTTGACCGGATGCTTGCGAGTGGCCAAGCCGGCCTCACGCAGGGTCTGGGGCGTCACCTCGGAGCCGGCCTCGAAACGCTCGGAGAGCGTCGCGACATTGACCGGCTGGGTGTGGGTACGGAAGGGCTCGAACGGCATCGACATCTTCTTGTTCGGGCCGCGCAGCTTCCGCATCCGCATATGGATCGGGTTCTGCCCACCCTCATATCCGGCCTTGCGCTTGCTGCCGGCGCGCGAGCCGTAGCCCTTGTGCCCTCGGCCTGAGGTCTTGCCATGGCCGGAGCCGTGGCCGCGCCCGATCCGCCTGGCGGGCCGCTTCGAGCCCGGCTTCGGGCTCAGGTTGTCGAGGCCGACGTCCTCGGGTTCGATCCGGGCCATCAGCCTGCCCCCTCGATCTCGACGAGATGGGAGATCTTGTTGATCAAGCCCTGCAGCTCGCGAGAGTCCGAGCGGGTCGTCCGCGAGCCGATCTTGCCCAGGCGCAGCGTCCGCAGCGTGTCACGCTGTCGGGGGTTGGCTCCGTTGGCCGAGCGAACCTGCCTGATTGTGAGCTCGCCGGCCATCAGGACGACGCCTCCGCGGACTCAGACTCGTTCCCCTCGGCCGCAGGCTCAGCGGCGACGGGCGCGGGCTCAGCGGCAACCGGCGCCTCGGTCGGCGCCTCCTCAGTCGGGACCGGCGTGGCCTCGGCGGGCTTGGCCTCGCCGATGCTCTCGGCGACGGCCACGGGTGTAGCGGCGGCGGCCTCGGCCTGCTCGCCCTCGGCGGCCTCGGCGGGCTTGCGCTTCTTCTTGATCCCAAGCACCTGGTTCACCGAGAGCCCCCGGAGCTCGGCCACATCCTCGGGCTTACGCAGCGCTTTGAGGCCGGCCATCGTTGCCTTGACCTGGTTGATCGGGTTGTTGGTGCCGATCGACTTGGTGAGCACATCGCGGTATCCGGCCAGCTCGAGCACGGCGCGCACCCCGCCACCCGCGATCACCCCGGTGCCTTCCGAGGCCGGGCGCAAGACGACGTGGCCGGCGCCGAAGTTGCCGATCACAAAGTGCGGGAGCGTCTGACCGTACTGGGGTGCCTTGATCAGGTCCTTGCGCGCGTTCTCGACCGCCTTCTGGATCGCGAGCGGAACCTCGCGCGCCTTGCCGTAGCCGATTCCGACCACGCTGCGCTCGTCGCCGACGGCGACCAGAGCGGTAAACGAGAACCGGCGGCCGCCCTTGACGACCTTGGCGACGCGATTGATCTCGATCACGCGCTCCTGCAGGTCGAGACCCTGGGCGCTGACCTTTTCGTAGCTGGTGATGCTCATAGAATCCTTCTCAAGTTAGCTCAGTGCTCAGAACCGCAGCCCGGCCTCGCGCGCGCCGGCGGCCAGTTGGGCGACGTTGCCGTGGAACCGGTACCCGCCACGGTCAAAGACGCAGACCTCGATCCCGGCCGCCTTGGCCCGTTCGGCCAGCAAGACACCGGCGCGCTTGGCCTGCTCCCCCGGGCCGAGCTTGCGCAGCTCCGACTCGACCCAGGCGACCTGAGCCAGAGTGTGGCCGGCGTTGTCGTCGATCAACTGGGCCGAGAGCCCGCGGTTGGAGCGAAACACGCTGAGTCGCGGGCGCGCGGCGCTGCCTCGCACCCGGGCACGGACCCGGCGGCGGCGGCGAAGCCTTCGTTGCTGTGGTGTGGTGACTGCCATGAGTGCTCCGATCGGTCCTCGCTAGGCCCGCTTGCCGACCTTGCGGCGAATCTGCTCGTCGGCGTAGCGCACGCCCTTGCCCTTGTAAGGCTCCGGGGGGCGCATCCGGCGGATCTGTGCCGCGATCTCGCCGACCTTCTGCTTATCGATCCCGCGCACGATCACCTCGGTCGGCTGCGGTACCTCGAACTCGATCCCATCCACGGCCTCCATGCTGACCGGGTGCGAGTAGCCAAGCGAAAGCTCCAAGCCCTTGCCGGCCGGCTTGGCGCGATAGCCGACGCCCTGGATCTGGAGGCGCTTCTCGAAGCCGCCCGTAACGCCCTCGACCATGTTGGCGATCAGGCTCCTGGTGAGTCCATGCAGCGCCCGATGCGGGCCCCTATCGGTCGGCCTGGAGACCCGGAGGACGCCCTCGCTGATCTCCACGGTCATCGCAGGGTCGATTACCTGGCTCAACTCACCCTTGGGGCCCTTGACCTCGACCATGCCGGGGCCGACCTCGACGGTGACCCCGTCGGGGATGGAAAGTGGCTTGTTACCGATTCGACTCATGGGAAAGATTGGGGTTCGCGCCAGGGCCTCAGTCGCTCACCAGACGAAGGCGACGACCTCGCCGCCGACGCCCTTCTCGCGCGCCTCATGGCCGGTCATCACACCGGTCGAGGTCGAGATGATCGCAGTACCCATGCCGCCCTGCACCTTGGGCACGCGGCCGCCACCGACATAGCGACGCCGACCGGGCCGCGATACGCGGCGTAGGCCGCTGATCACGGGATCGCGGTCCTCGGTGTATTTCAGTGTGATCCTGATCGACTCACCGACGCGGGTGGGCTCGACCTCGTAGGAGACGACGTAGCCCTGCTCGGAGAGGATCCGCGTCATCTCCTTCTTCAGCCGCGAGGAGGGAATCTCCACCTCGGGCAGGTCGGAGCTGAGCGCGTTGCGTATTCGCGTCAGGTAGTCGGAAATCGGGTCGCTAAGCATCGTCTACCGCCTTACCAGCTTGACTTGGTCATGCCAGGGATGTAGCCGTTATGCGCGGCCTCCCGGAGACAGATCCGGCAGAGGCCGAACTTCCGGTACACGGCGCGGGCGCGGCCGCACTTTCGACATCGGTTGTAGTTGCGGGCCTTGAACTTCGAGCCCTTTTGCTGCCTGACGATCTGAGAGGTCTTTGCCATCGGTTATCTCGCTTCCTACTCTTCGGCGCCGGTGTCGGTATCGGCGTCGGCGTCGGTGTCCTCGGACTCTTCGACACTCGGCTCTGGCTTGGCGTAGGCGTCGGGGTTCTCCTCCTTGAGCTGATCCAGAGCCGCCTGCTCGGCCTCGGCCCGCAGACGAGCCTCTTCCTTGCGTGCCTCCTCGGCCTCCAGCTCCGCGTCCGATGGATCGGCGCCCGGCCGGCCCTCCTGCGCGAACGGAAAGCCCAACCCAAGCAGCAGCTCGAAGGCCTCCTCGTCGGTGGCAGCCGTGGTGGTCACGGCGATGTCGAGGCCGCGCGTCTCCTTGACCGTGTCATAGTCGATCTCCGGAAAGATGATCTGCTCGCGCACGCCGAGGGTGAAGTTGCCTCGCCCGTCGAAGGCCCGCGGGTTGTAGCCGCGGAAGTCTCGGATCCGCGGGGTCGCGATCGAGACCAAACGATCGACGAACTCCCACATCCGCGCACCGCGCAGGGTCACCGCGCAGCCGACGGGCATGCCGTCGCGAATCTTGAACGCGGCGATCGACTTCTTCGCCTGACGAATACTCGGCCGCTGACCCGTGATGGTCGCGAGCTCGGCGACCGCGTCGTCCATCACGCCGGAGACGCGGCTTGCCTCGCCGACGCCCATGTTCACGGTGACCTTGCTCAACCGCGGCACCGACATCGGCGTCGTGTAGCCGAACTTCTCGGTCAGCGCGGGGACGACCTCCTTGTGGTAGCGCTCGCGCAGGCGCGGCGGCGGTGCCGCTTGGCTCTGGGCTTCGGGGGTCTGGGTTGCTGCTTCCATCGGGATTCCTCGGTCAGTCGATCGGCTTGCCGGTGCGCCGGCTGACTCGCACGCGGGCGCCGCCGTCGGCCACCTGCATACCGACGCGCGTCGGCTTGTTGTCGGTTGGATCCAGCAGCATCACGTTGGAGACGTCGATCGGACCCTCCTTTTCGATGATCCCCCCCTGGGCGCCCTGCTTTTGGGCGTCCATCGAACGTGGCCGCTGGTGCTTCTTGATCATGTTAAGCCCTTCGACGTACACCTTGCGGCGTTTGGGCTCCACGCGGATCACACGCCCACTCTTGCCCTCGTCCTTGCCGCTGGTGACGATCACGTTGTCGTCGGTCTTGACTCGCATGGATTTGGCCATGGCGCTACAGCACCTCCGGAGCCAACGAGACGATCTTCATGAAGTTGCGATCGCGTAGCTCCCGGGCGACGGGACCGAAGATCCGGGTTCCACGCGGGTTATTCTGCGGGTCGATCAGAACCGCGGCG
>CAXMST010000167.1:0-5433 GCA_964196325.1 uncultured Acidimicrobiia bacterium | reverse complement strand
GCGACCCTGCCCGGCACCGAGACGGTGCGCCGCGAGGAGACCCCCGAGGAGGACGTCTGGCTGTTCGATCACGAGGATCGCTTCATCGGCGTCCGCGTCCTCGAGCCACGGCGTCGTTGGCAGGCCGACGGTGCCGTCTGGATCAGCCTGCCCAGTGGCGAGCGGGAGCGCGCCGCCGGGGTCGAGGCCGCCTTGGCCGGTGGCGGCTAGCCTGGCCCGATGGCCAGGCTTGAGATCGACGGACGCGTTGCCCTGGTCACGGGTGCTGCGGGAGGCATCGGCCTTGAGACAGCGCGGGCGCTGCACGCCCGCGGAGCTTCGGTAGCGCTCGTTGATCTCGAACGCGGCGCGCCCGCGGCCGCGGCCCGATCGATCGGCGAGCGCGCCTTCCCGATAAGCGGTGACGTCGCTGACGAGGACTCGGTTCGCCTCGCTGTCGAGGCCACCCTGACGGAGTTCGGCCGCCTCGACATAGCGGTCGCCAACGCCGGTATCGCCCAGCCGCTGCGCCCGATCGGCGCCCTCGACCACAAGGTATTCGATCACGTCCTGGACGTCGACCTGCACGGGGTCGTCTACACCGTGCGCCAGAGCCTCCCGCACGTGATCGAGCGGGGTGGCCACATCCTCGTGATCTCCTCCGTCTACGCCTTCCTAAACGGCGCTCTGCAGGCCAGCTACGCGATGAGCAAAGCGGCGGTCGAGCAGCTCGGCCGGGCGCTGCGGGTTGAGCTCACCCAGCATGGTGCCTCGGCCGGGGTCGGCTACTTCGGCTACGTCGATACCGCGATGGTCCGCGGGGCCTACGAGGACCCGATCGCCGCGCGGCTTGAGGCCGTCGCGCCCAGACCGCTGCGCAAGCGGATCACGCCCGCGGCGGCGGGCGAGGCCCTGGCCGCGGGGATCGAGCGGCGCGCGGCGCACACGATCCGGCCCCGGCGCTGGGCCGTCTACTCCCGACTCAGGGGCCTGGTCAACCCGGCCCTCGACCGGGCCACGGCGCGCCACGGCACCGTCCGCGAGGCGATCGCGGAGGCGCACCGCAAGGCCGACGCTGAGCGCTGAGCGCGCTCAGCCGCTCTTCTCGACGTGCTCCTTGAGACCCTCGGCCGCGCCCTTGGACAGGAACTCCTTGACCTTGCCCTCGACCGGGCCGCGCAGCAGCAAACCCAGCATCCTGCCGGGGTCGGTCTGCAGTGAGTAGACGGCGCGGGTGTGGCTCTCGTCGATCGCGCTCAGCTCCCAGGTGCCGGTCAGCCACTTCGCGTCTCCCTCCTCCTGCTCCCAGCTGATCTCGCCCGGCGGGTGGTAGGAGTAGCGCAGCACAGTGGTCGTCTTCTTGACCATTGCGTCGTTCTCCATCTCGACCCGCTTCGCGGACCCGTCGGAGTTTTTATCGAGCACCTCTACGCTCTCTACCGACGGTGTCCAGACGTCGCAGCTGGATACGTCCGCTGCGACCTCGTAGACCCGCTCGAGCGGGGCATCGATCTCAACCGTGTGACTCGCTTCTAACGTTCCCATTGCCGCAGCCTATCGCCGGGGCCGCGGGGCTGGGGCGACGTCTGGGAGGATCAGCGGGTGCCCCGCCGCCCCGACCTGGATCCGCTCACCCGCGCCGACCTCGATCCCGACCCGATCGTGCTCTTCCGGCGCTGGTTCGAGCGGGCCGAGCGCGAGGTGCCGCTGCCCGAGGCGATGACGGTTGCCACCGCGGACAGCGGCGGCGATCCGGACGCGCGCATGGTGCTGCTCAAGGGCGTCGACGCGCGCGGTTTCCGTTTCTTCACCAACGAGCGCTCCGCCAAGGGTGGCCAGTTGGCCGAGCGTCCACGGGCCGCGCTGATCCTCTACTGGCGCGAGCTCGACCGTCAGGTTCGCGTGCGTGGGCCGGTCGTGCGGCTCACCGACCAGGAGTCCGACGGCTACTTCGCGACCCGCTCGCCCGACTCCCAGCTCGGTGCCTGGGCCAGCCCCCAGAGTGAGCCGATCGCCGAGCGTGAGGCCCTGGATCTGCGGCTCGAGCAGGCCCGCGAGCGCTTCGGCACCGAGCCGGTTGTGCGGCCCGAATGGTGGGGTGGGTATCTGGTCGTGCCCGAGGCGATCGAGTTCTGGCAGGGCCAGGTCGGGCGCCTGCATGATCGCTTCCGCTATCGGCGTGAAATCGGGGTTGGCGCCGGGTCCTGGACAATCGAGCGGCTGGCTCCCTAAGCGTCCCCGCCGGGATCCGAGGCGGGCCGATAGCTGATCACCGCGACCCGCTCAACCGTGACCAAGCCGTCGCCGACGAGCTCGTCGAGCTCCCCCAAGACGGCATCGATCCGCTCCACCGTGTCCACGCACTCGATCACCATCGGCAGATCCGCGGAGAGGTGCAGGATCCGGGCGGTGTGGATCCGGGAGTTGGTGCCGAAGCCCTCGACCCCGCGCAACACCGTGGCGCCCGCGAGGCCTCGGTCGCGGAGCAGCTCGACGATCGCCTGATAGAGCGGCTTGTGACCGTGCTTGTCCGACTCGCCGACGAAGATCCGCAAGAGTTTGGCCTCGCCCTCGATCTTCATATCGTCCGTCCCAGGGCGAGCCCGGCGAGCGCCGCGGTCAGGCCCAGCGCGATCATCCCGAAGACATTGGCCATGGTCAGCAGCCACGCAGAGTCCTCGGCCAGGCGAATGCTCTCGTAGGCGAAGGTCGAGAAGGTCGTAAACGAGCCCAAAAAGCCGATCCCGAGCGCGATCCTCCAGTTCTCGTCGAGCACCAGGCGCTCGGTCGTGATCGCGACCAGCACCCCGAGCAGGAAGGCGCCGACCACGTTCACGGTCAGGGTCCCCCAGGGGAACTGTCCGGCGCTGACGTCGGAGACCCAGCGGTCAACCGTGTAGCGGCAGACGGCTCCGGCCGCCCCGAAGCCGGCGATCAGCAGATACCTCGACACGGGGTGATCGTAGCGACGGGCCCCGACCCCGCCGCGGCGCGCAGTTCGGCTCAGGCCTCGGCCTCGAGCGCCGCACCCCAGAGGATGTCGTGCTCGGAGACGCTGACCCGCTCGAGCCCGAAGGCGCGCATCATCGCGATCAGGATCACCACTCCGCAGACGATCGTCGGCGCCCGATCGGCCTGCAGCCCGCGCAGTTGCCGGCGCTGGGCAAGCGGCATCGCCGCCAGCCGAGCGAGCTGGTGCTGGAGGCCCTCGAGCGGCAGCACATGGCCCTCGACCGCGGCGGCGTCGTAGGGGTCGAGGTCGAGCTCGATCGCAGCCAGTGAGGTCGGGGTGCCCGCGACCGCCATCGCCGCGGCGGGATCGGGGCCGGCGTGGCGATGGCGGGCCGCGGTGAGCTCGGCGCTGACGGCGTCCGCCAAGGCCTCGAGCTCGGTCGGGGTGGGGGGGTCGCTGCGTAGGTAACGCTCGCTGTGGCGGACCACCCCGATCTGCAGCGACTCATGAAACAGCAGCTCCGATCCGGTCCCGATGACCAGTTCCGTCGAGCCGCCACCGATGTCGCAGACGAGTGTCTGCACCGAGGGCGATCGCGCCGCGGTCGCGCCGAGGTATGTGAGCCGGGCCTCCTCCTCGCCCCCGATCACCCTGGCCCCGAACGCGAACCGCTCGCGCAACTCTGCCAGGAAGGCTCCGCCGTTGCTTGCATCGCGCACCGCCGAGGTGGCCAGGGCGACGGTCGTGTCCGGCTCATAGGGAGCGGCGAGCTCGAGGTAGTCGCCGATCGCCGCGCAGACGGCCTCGATCGCCTCGCTGCTGAGCAGCCCGCTGGTATCAACCCCGCGCCCGAGCCCGGTCACGCGGCCGCGGCGCTCGAGCTCCCGCAGCGGCGGGCCGCTCGCATCGTCGTCGCGCTCGGCGACGAGCAACCGGGTCGAGTTCGTGCCGATGTCGATAACCGCGACGCGCAAAGCGGCGTCGATCCTAGAGCTGTGAGACCGCCGGCCCGCTCCCCGTCCCGGCGCCGCCTGCCGCCAAGCACTTGGCGGCCAACCCTGCGCCCGCCACCAGCCCGGTTTGCGATCGGCCACCGCGTTGCTATCTTGTGACCACAACGCCGCGGGGTGGAGCAGTCAGGTAGCTCGCCGGGCTCATAACCCGGAGGTCGCGGGTTCAAATCCCGCCCCCGCTATAGGTAGAAGCCCGCTCGTTGAGCGGGCTTCTGGGCTTAAGGGCTGAGCGCGGGGTGAGCCAGCGGGCATCAATCGGGCATCAATTTGTTGCGGCGCTCGCGTTGAGAGGGTGGTTCGCGAACGCCGGCGCGCTCAGCGAGGGTGTTGAAGTGGAGCATCGCTTCTGGAGGAGGGGACCGCCCCAAGCCTCGGTCCTGCTGGGTTTGTCGACGGCAAGGTGAGCCAGTCTCACGACGGGGGCAGGCGATCTGCTGGCTGTCCCTTCAAGAGACGAGCAGTTCCGTCTTCAGGTTGAACCTGTCCAACGGTTAGGGAGAAAAGCCGACGGCATGCTCCCGACGCTCGTCGTCGCGGAGGTACGAGCAGTGTTCGCTGCCTCGGGGAGGGCTTCGATTGCGGCGAGGGATCGCGCTCGAGACGGTGCTTGCCGCGAAAACGACCCGGAGGTGGAATGTGAATGGTCTTCACGCTGCGAGGTTGACGCCGCTTCTCGTATGCTTCGGCGAGAGTTCACCCGACGGAGCAGAGGAGGAGAGATGATCCTGTCCAGTGCCAAGGTCGCCGACTTCGATCAGTTCCTGCAGACGTTCTCGACCAAGGGCGCCGAGAAGAGGAAGGAGCACGGGTCCAAGGGCTCCCGAGTGTTCCGCGACCCCGAAGACGCCAGCAGGGTGTGGGTGGTCTTCGATTGGGAGGTGGAGGACTACGAGAAGTTCATCGCCGATCCCGAGGTCCCGGCAATCTTCCAGGAGGCCGGACTCCAGGGTCCGCCAGCCAAGGCGGAGGCCGCCGGCCAGTACGACTCCTGAGCGAGGCCGATCGGGCTCTGGGTCGCCGAGGAGCGCGGCGATCGCCGCGACCGGCCGCGCTCGATGCGGTCTTTGCGACCCGCGATTGGCATCCCCCCGATCACAGCTCGTTCAAGCCCTACGGTGGACCGTGGCCGGTTCACTGCGTCCGTGACACCCACGGGGCAGAGTTCCACCCGGCGATGGCGGAGATCGAGATCGATGCCGTGATCAGCAAGGGGGTCGACCGTGACGATCCCGGATACAGCGGTTTCGCTGGCACGGAGCTGGCCGGGCTGCTGCGCGCCCGAGATGCTGAGGACGTGCTCGTCGTCGGCTTGGCGACCGATTACTGCGTTCGCGCATCGACGATCGCTGCAGCGCGCGACGGATTCGAGGTGACGCTCGTCGAGGACGGCACGCGCGGCGTCGAGGTCAACGAGGGCGACGTTGCGCGCGCGATCGAAGAGATGCGGACGGCGGGAGCGCGGGTGGCCGAGTCCGCGGACGTGCTTGC
>CAXMST010000166.1:0-7171 GCA_964196325.1 uncultured Acidimicrobiia bacterium | reverse complement strand
GGAAATGGCGAGTGCCGGGCGACGCCAGGCGAGGACGCAGGGAGCCCTCGTAGCAGCGCTACGTGGGCGACCGAGGACGATGGATGGCGTCGAGCCGGTGCCGCCAGTTTCGGGTGCAACGTTGGGTTACACCCCGTTAGGTCACCGATTCAGTGGCCGGGAGCAACCCTGCATCGCAGGGGGGCCGCCGGCAGGGGCGAATGTTGGGGTGTGAGCGTAGTCGCGACAACGCAACCGGCCCACAGGAGCCCGGCCTGGGAGGCCGCGGTGCTGGGCTATGAGCGCGAGCTGCGTACCCGGCGCGCCTCGGCCCACACGCGTCGCGCATACCTCGGCGATGTCGGCGAGCTCGCCGAATGGGCCTCCGATCGGAGCACAGATCCGATCGAGCTCAGCTACCGCGTCCTGCGAGGCTACGCCGCGCGCCTGGCGCAGCGCGGACTCAGCCGTTCCACGGTCTCCCGCAAGTTGGCTTCGGTGCGCGGCCTGCTCGACCACCTGCGCCGCGCCGGCGAGATCGGACAAAACCCCGCGGAGCTGCTACCCAACCCGCGCTCGGAGTCGTACCTGCCCAGGGTCCTGGACCCGGATGAGGTCCGACGGCTGCTGGAGCGGATCCCGACCGGTACACCCCTCGACATGCGCGATCGGGCGATGCTGGAGATCGCCTACTCCAGCGGCCTGCGCTGCGCTGAGCTGGTCGGCCTGGACGTGGACCGAGTCGATTTCGAGTCCGAGACCGTTCGCGTTCTCGGCAAAGGGGGCAGGGAGCGAATCCTGCCGCTCGGGGAGCCGGCCCAGCGGGCGCTGGCCACCTATCTGGCCCGCGGACGGCCGGCCTTGAAGGGCGATCCGTCCGAGCCGGCGCTGTTGATTTCGAAGAGCGGTAGGCGGCTCTCGCCCTCCGACGTGACCAGACGGCTCGACCGACGGGTCAGCGAGGCGGCAATAGCGGGGCGCGTCTCCCCGCATGCTCTGCGGCATTCGTTTGCGACGCACATGCTCGAGGGCGGGGCCGACCTGCGTTCGATCCAGGAGTTGCTGGGCCACGCAAGCGTCTCGACCACCCAGATCTACACGAGGGTCGAGCCCGGCAGACTCCGTCGGGCCCATGGCGATGCCCATCCGCGCGCTTAGCCTCGCTCGGCCCTGCGGAGCCGGCGGATCTCGTCCTCGCGGGGCACCGTCGCCTTCGCCCGTGCACCGACTGGATCAAGGTATTGGCGGAGGCAGCTGTGGCGATGGAGACAAACCTCAAGACGGTCGAGCTCAGAGACCTGTGGAAGCGCTGCAAGAATGAGCAGGACGAGCGAGCCCGCGAACGCCTTGTAGTCGCCTACTCGCCGCTGGTCAAGTACGTGGCCGGCAAGCTTGGGGCCAGGCTGCCGCCGCACGTTGAGGAGGCCGATCTGATCTCCTACGGCCTCGGGGGCCTGATCGGCGCGATCGAACGGTATGACCCTGATCGGGAGATCAAGTTCGAGACCTATGTCGTGACCCGGATCAGGGGGGGGCGATTCTCGACGAGCTCCGCTCACTGGATTGGGTGCCGCGGACCGTCCGGGCCAAGGCCAGGGAGGTCGAGCGCACCCATGTCGAGCTCGAACAGCGGCTCGGGCGTGCGCCGACCGAGGAGGAGATGGCGGTCGACCTCGGGGTCGACGTCGAGGCTTTCCAGGCGACGTTGCTCGAGATTGCGAACTCGTCGGAGCTCGCGCTGGACGATCTCTGGACCAGCGCCGGCGGCGACGGTGGGACGATCTCGCTGCTTGACACAGTCAGCGATCCCTCGGGGGTTGATCCCCACGCTGAGATGGATACCGTCGAGCTCAAGGATCGGCTTGCGGACGCGATCGAGTCCCTTCCCGACCGCGAGCGCCTGGTGATCGCTCTCTATTACTACGAGAACCTGATGCTGCGTGAGATCGGCGAAGTGCTCGACGTGACCGAGTCGCGGGTCTCGCAGTTGCATACCAAGGCTGTGCTCGGCCTGCGCGGCTCGCTCGCCGCTCGCTGAAGGCTCGCTGCCACGCCTCGCGGGGCCGGTCATCTAACGTCTCGCCGCCAAGCAGCGATGAGCGAACCGACCGAGACAAGTCAGCGGACCTGCGCGATCTGTGCCCGTACCCTGCTGCTCGGGGAGCGCTCCTTCGAGTACGCGAACCGCGAAGGGGAGCGGTTGGCGGTCTGCCAGCTCTGCAAGCCGCGCGCCAACGCGGCGGGCTGGCTTCGGCCCGACGAGGCCTTGGCGCAGGTGCCGCCCCGCAGCGGCCGGCGCCGGCGCCGGGGTGGGGGAGAGCTCCTCGGCGGTCTGCTTGGTGGGCTCGCCCGGGGCCGCGAAGCCGAGCAGCAGCCGCGAAGTCCTCCCGAGCGCCCGGCGGAGGGCGGCGATCAGAGCGTGCCCGACGCCGAGTTCGGTCCGGAACCGGGAGAATCGCCCACCGAGCCGTCCGACGCGCGCCGCCCCGCGAAGCCAGCCGACGTGCAGGCGGCTTTGGCCGTCTTCAATGCCGGCGACGGACCGCGTACCGTGGCCGGCCTGGCCCGCTCGCTGGGCGCGCCCAGAGCCACCGTGGTGGCGATTCGGAACCCGGCTGGAGCGTCCGGGGCGCGCCTGACCGTGGCCTGGGAGCTCGCCTGGTACCAGTGGGAGGTGCGAGCGGGCAAGCGCGGCGCTGAGGTCCGGCGCAGCGCCAAGGGCGAGAGCACCGACCAGCTCCGGGAGGCCGACCGCAACTGGAATCTCGCAATCGCCGGGGACGGGACCCTGAGCCGGCTACGGCGGGGTAACGAATGAAGCTCACGGTGCATGTCGACGGGGGAGCCAGGGGTAACCCTGGGCCTGCGGCGGCGGGCGCGGTGGTGAGCGACGTGGACGGCCGGATCGTCCTGGAAGAAGGCCGGCCGATCGGCCGGGCGACAAACAACGTCGCCGAGTACCGGGCCGTTCTGCTCGGCATCGAGCTCGCCGGCCGGCTGGGCGCGGATCAGCTGGAGCTCGTTGGCGACAGTGAGCTGATCGTCAAACAGGTCCGCGGTGAGTACAAGGTCAAGGACGCCAGTCTCAAGCACCTGCACGCCGAGGTCACCCAGGAGCTCGAGGGCCTCTCGAGTTGGTCGATCCGGCACGTGCGTCGCGAGCAGAACGTCGACGCCGACCGGCTGGTCAACGACACCCTGGATGGCCGCGAGCCCTAGTCCGCCTCCGCGCCTGTCTCTATACTGGCCCACCTTGCGGCTGTAGCTCAGCTGGCTAGAGCGTCTGCTTGCCATGCAGAAGGTCGAGGGTTCGAATCCCTTCAGCCGCTTCACGAAAGCCCTCTTGTTCAAGGGGGTTTTCGCGTTCCTGGGTCTCAGCGTCGAGCTCCCTGAATCCCTCAGCTTCGGTCTCGCTGCCCATTGCTGCCCAATGAGCGCCATCTACGAGCGCCCGGAGTTGGGCTTTCTCGTTCTCGTCGTGGCGCATTGCGCGGGCGTAGATGCGGAGGGCGAGGCCGGGATCTGTGTGGCCGAGTTGCGCCATGACCTCGGCCGGCGACTCGCCAAGCGCGTACAGAACGCTTGCGAATGTCCGCCGGAGCCCGTGAGGCGTCAGCCCTTCGGGGAGGGGAAGCTCCCCGGCATCCGTCAACCGCTCAGTGGCACGCTCGACTGCCCTTGCAAAGACACGGCTGCGCACGTTGGACTCGGAGGGCTTGCCGCCGGTTGCGGTGGCGAACACAAAGCCCTCAGGCGTCGAACCGACCGGGTTCGAGCGGAGGGCCGCAAGCTCATCCCGCAAGGCCGCCAGGAGTCGCACATCGCGTCTGCCAGCGTCTGTCTTGGCGTGGCCCACCCGGAGCCGGGCCGAGGCCAAGTCAACGTCCCTCCACCGCAGAGCGCATAGCTCACCGATGCGGAGTCCACCGAGGGTCAGCGTCGTCAGGATCGCCCGCCGAGGGACGAGCCTCTTTTCGAGTTGGGGGTGCTCCTGAGCTTCGCGGTCGAGCTCCCCGGCAGCATCGAGCAGGGCGGCGATCTGCGTGGTCGTGTCGAGATAGGGCCGGTTCGGCTGGCGGACCCGGACCCGTCGCCTCTTGCCCCGCGCAGGGTTCCGCAGGATGAGCTCGCGCTCCTCGGCGGTCTCTAGGATCGTCGAGAGCAGGATGAGCGTCTTGTTGATCGAGGAGGAGGCGAGCTTCCCCGCGGCGAGCTGCTGCGCCTTGTAGCGGTCAACGTCAGCGATTCTGATCTCCGTCAGCACGCTCTTGGCAAAGAACGGCAGCAGATAGTGGGAGAGCCGCCACCTGTAGTCGACCTTCGTTCGCTCCGACCATTCGTGCTCGTGCTCGGCAAACCATTGCGAGGCGAACTCGTGGAAAGTCGGGACCTCGGCCGGTGCCTCGACGGGCTCCGGCTCGTGGGGCTTCCAGATGCCTCTCTCCACATCAGCCAGGACGTGGCGCAGCTCGGCGTCGACCCGTTGCCGGCTCCATCCCTCCTCGGGGGTGCCCAGAGTGATCGAGCGGCGCTTGCCGTAGGCGCGGAAGCGGATCGCCCAACCGCGGCCGCGATCGGGCTCGATCACCTGTCCTGTTGCCTTGCGGGCCATCAGACGATGATCTCGCCGACATCGACTTCGGGACCGTCGATCTCGAACTCGGTGATGTACCGCTCGGCGTCGCCCGCCACTACCGCCTTGATCGCAGCCACAACCTGTTCGTGCGTGAGCTTGCCGTCGTCGTCCTCGTCGAGGATGTCCTCCCACAGCGGGATCTCAAGGGTGCAGTGAACGTCCACCTGCACCACCGCCTCCTCGCTGCCTTCGTACTTCATCAGTTCACCCATCGGGTGCTCCTTTCGTTCAGGTGCCCTCGCGGCTGCGTAGCCTTTGGCCTGCACCGGGGCTTGAGTTTCTTGACCCGGTGCCGGCCCCCGGCGATGTCAGTCGCGCGGGGGCACTTTGTTGACGCAACCCTAGCCGCGGTCGCGGCCGATCGCAAACTTGCCCACGATCCTACCGGGACTGACCGATCTGACAGCACCCTCAAACCGCCTTCAGATCGCTGTCCGGGGCCTCGCCAAGCTCGAAGACGCGATAGCCCCAGGTGTCCTCGAGCCCCTCGCTGACCAGTCGCGCGCGGTGCTCGAAGTAGAGAGCGCGGAGGCGGTTCATCTCCTCGCTGCCGGGCTCCGGGCCGTGTCCTGGGATCGGGCCGATCGTCAACGTGAGCCAGGGCTCGAGCGTGAGTTCGTTGCGGCGCTTGTTGATCCGGCGGCGGCGCGGCATCGCCTACCCCTTCCTCGGCGGCCGGGGATCGGGATCGGGCTCGCTGTCGAGATCGAGTTCGCGGAGCAGACGGGCGAAGGCGATCCGCGAGTCCCGCTCAACGGCCACGGCTGGATGCGCTCTCGGGCCGTACCGGCCCTCGATGTAGGTCCCCTCCTGGCGCAGCATCTCACAGGCCTCCTGCAACCTGTCCCAAGTCTCCGTGGCCGCCTGCAGCAGACGCTCGTGGTGAGGCTCGAGGTCGTAGTCCTCGATCACGCTCGCGTACCAGCGTGCCGTCGCGGCCCGCAGGTGGCCCGGTGCGCCCTTCACAGCCACGTCAGCCGTCCCAACCGGGGAAGCTGGCGCGGGAGGTCGGTTGACGGGGGGAGAGCCGATCGAGCTCGGCGATAGAGTGGTGGTCGAGTCCGTCGACGGGCTCACCCTCAACGTCAGCCGGCTCGGCAGCGGCGGCGAGGACGCGGACAGCGAGGCCGGGCCCAAAGGAGCGGAAGCATGAACGTTGCACTGATCGTGATTGGGGCGTTGGTCCTGCTCCTCTTGATCCTGCTCTCGCTCGCGGTCCGGATCCTGCGCGAGTACGAGCGCGGCGTGATCTTCCGCCTCGGGCGCCTGATCGCGACCAAGGGCCCCGGGCTGATCCTGCTGATCCCGATCGTCGATCAGATGGTTCGGGTCGATCTGCGGACGGTCACCCTGAACGTACCGCCGCAGGAGGTGATCACCAGGGACAACGTCACCGTGCGCGTCAACGCGGTCGCCTACTTTCGGGTGATCGACTCCAACATGGCGATCACCGAGGTCGAGAACTTCCTCGTAGCGACCTCCCAGATCGCGCAGACCACCCTGCGCTCGGTGCTGGGCAAGGCCGAGCTTGATGCGCTGCTGGCCGAGCGCGAACGGCTCAACTCGGAGCTGCAGCGGATCATCGACGATCAGACCGAGCCCTGGGGCATCAAGGTCTCCACGGTCGAGGTCAAGGACGTCGAGCTGCCGGCCGAGATGCAGCGGGCGATCGCCCGCCAGGCCGAGGCCGAGCGTGCGCGGCGGGCCAAGATCATCGCCGCCGACGGTGAGTTCCAGGCCGCGGACAAGCTCGCGCAGGCCGCGGACATCATCAGCCAGAACCCGGCGACCCTGCAGCTCCGCTACCTGCAGACCCTGCTGGAGTTGGGGGTCAACCAGAACACCACCGTCGTCTTCCCGGTGCCGATCGAGTTCATGAAGGCGTTCGCGGCGGCGGGCTCCGACGCCGCACGGCCCGATCCGCGGGCGAAGAGCTGAGCGCGGCCAACGCTCCTGAGATCCGGATCGACCAGCTCACCGGGCTGCGCTCGATCCTCGCTCCGGGTCGGGCCGAGCGCCCCGATGCGTTCCATCCGGCGCTGCCGCAGTCGGCGCCGGACGAGGCCGAGCGCTGCCCGTTCTGCGAGGGTCGCGAGGACCGTACCCCGCCCGAGGTCTGGGCCAGCCGCCCGGCGGGGGGCGAGCCCGACGGCCCGGGTTGGACGCAGCGCTCGGTCCCGAACCTGTATCCGGCCCTGAATGGTGAGCGGCCGCCGACGCCCGGCGGAGGACCCAGCGACTCCGGTCTGAGCAGCGCCGCCGACCCACTGCGCTCCTCCTCCCGGGGCACCGAGCCCGAGCTCTTCCGCGCGACGAGCGCGGCCGGCGCGCACGAGGTGATCGTTCAGGGGGACCGCTTGAGGCGATTACATACGTGATGGCGTCCGACGAGTACCTGGGGCTGCCTTCACCCTGGTATTTCGAGCGCATTGCCCTCGGCTATCGCGATTGGCATCTGCCTGAAGATGCGCTCCGGACGGCGAATTCGGGTTACAGGTCGTTGGTGAACCGCTTGGTCAAGCCGTTTACCCTCAGCCTACGAAACCGAAGGTCACA
>CAXMST010000165.1:0-6833 GCA_964196325.1 uncultured Acidimicrobiia bacterium | reverse complement strand
CCGAAACTGGCGGCACCGGCTCGACGCCATCCATCGTCCTCGGTCGCCCACGTAGCGCTGCTACGAGGGCTCCCTGCGTCCTCGCCTGGCGTCGCCCGGCACTCGCCATTTCCGGGACAACGTTGTGCAACACCCCACTAGTTGAAGCGCAGCCGGCTCCGGGCGGGCATCGCAAGCGGACCGCCGTTGCGACGAACGCCGGGCATGTAGACCGAGACCGTCGTGCCGATCCCCGGGGCGCTGCTGATGCGCAGATCCCCGCTTGCATCCCGCGCGATTCCGGCCGCCGTCGGCAGGCCGAGGCCGCTGCCCCGCGCGCCGGCCTTGGTCGTGTAATAGGGCTCGAGAGCGCGGGCGGCAAGCTCGGTTGTCATCCCGCCCCCGTCGTCGGAAACGGAGAGCAGCGCGTACCAGCCGGTGCCCAGAGCGGGGTCCCCCGGCGGGATCGGAACCCTGCAGGTGCGGACGGCGACGGTGCCCCGGCCCCCGATCGCGTCGCGCGCGTTGCCGACAAGGTTGAGCAGGATCCGCTCGGTGCCCTCGGCTCCGATCGCGACCTGCGGCAGGTCGGTCCCGGGCTCACAGATCACGCTGACGTGGTCCCCAGAGGTACGCTCGACCAGGGTGAGGGCTTCCAGCACGGTCTCGTTCAGGGTCGACTCGCTCGCGCCTGGAGGGCCCGTAGCGCACGCTCTCGATCAGATGCTGGGAGAGTCGCGCGCCCCGCTCGGCAGCCGAGCGGATCTCCGCCGCGCCGTCGCGAACGACGACCGGGTCGTCGGGCTGGCTCTCGAGCTCGGTCGCGCAAGTCAGGATCACCGAGAGCAGGTTGTTGAAGTCGTGCGCGGTCTCAGCGGTCAGATCCCGGCAGGTGACCGACTCCGTCGCCGTCGGGAGCGTCGTTCGGCGCGGCCCGCGGTTGATCCGGCGCGCGGACGGCCCGCTCGCCCAACCGCCTGAACCAGAGTCGGTCGTCGGTCCGCTCCCGGGGGTTCCCGATGTCTGTTCGATGGAGTTCATCGCTCGCGGCCGCTCGCGCCCTGTGGCGCCTGGGCCTGCGAGGCTCTTTCGCCGGATCAGGCGATCTCCCTGCCTGTGGCGGCAGGGGAGCGGCCGCTCGCACCGGCACCCTACGTCACCGCAGCGCCGAGCGGCGGCGCCTCCTCGCGCGCCGCTCAGCCGGCGAGTACCGCTACGCCGCCGCCATCGCCTTGCCGACGCCGGCCCGCATCTCGTCAGCGTTCATGGCGGGCAGCAGAGAGATGTTGGCGCCCAGCCCCTGGAACAGCGGCTCAGCCGTCGGGGGGATGTCGCTCGAATCGTCCATCTCGAAGAAGATCAGGGCGGTCCGTACCCCGTCCTCGGCGACGAAGTAAGCGGCTTCGGCGTTCAGTGCTTCGATAGACGACCCCATTATTTCGCCCAGGCTCCCATCCTTGATTGCCTCGTTTCCCGTCCCGGTCGGGACCTGGACCTTCATGAGCATCCGCATGCTGGGCCTCCTTCTGTGATTCCGCAAACCGAAGCAGCCGGCAAAACCGTGCAGGCCGGCTACGGTCGGGGTGCGATCTTGCTTGTAGGAGCAGCTAGTCGCTGCGCAGCCATCCTATGCCCGGGGGCGCCCGTATGCCAAGTGCGCCGAGCCGGTCCCCTCCGCAAGCGCCGCGGGGGCGGCGACCTTGGTGTCACGCCGGCTCAGCGGAGAGGGTGGGATTCGAACCCACGAGGCAGCTTCCACCGCCCACACGATTTCCAGTCGTGCACCTTAAGCCACTCGGTCACCTCTCCGGGCGGTAGCGGGCGGGGACGATAGCGGCGCCGGCGCCCGGTTGGCCTAAGCGGGCCTGGGTTCGGCCCGAGTCGCGATCACGCCACACCAGGTTGCGAACAGGCCGATCGCGAACACCGCACCGAGCCAGTGCACCCCGGCCAGAACGGCGATCAGGCTGGGGATCCCGGCCAGCGCGGCCCCGAGCAGCGTCTGCAGGCGCGGTAGGCTGAGCACCTCGGCCGTGAACAGCGCGCAGAGAGCCCAGGCCCCAGGCCCGCTGAGCCAGCCCCAGTCCTCGAAGAAGGAGCGCGGCAGAGCAAGGGCGAGGACGATCGAGATCGCCGCTACCGAGAGCGCCTGCAAAGCGGCCGAACGCCATGTGACCCCACGGTCCACCGGCCCGATTATCGCTGGCGCTAGCCTGCGGCGGGCAAGCGAGCGAAAGGAACGAGCGTGGCTGACGGCGAGCGCTACTGGACTGTCTATTTGGCTGGGGAGATCCACTCCAACTGGCGCGAGCGGATCGCGGTGGGCGTTGAGGACGCGGGCCTGCCGGTGTTGCTCACCGGGCCGGTCACCAACCACTCTGCCAGCGACGACTGCGGGGCGACGATCCTCGGCGCCGAGGGCGACGCTCGCTGGCATGACAACAAAGGCGCTGGTCTCAACGCGATCCGGACCTCGACCCTGCTGCGCGAGGCCGACGTCGCCGTCGTCCGCTTCGGGGAGCAGTACAAGCAGTGGAACGCGGCCTTCGACGCCGGCCAGGCGACGGCGCTCGGAACGCCACTGATCACGCTGCACCCCGAGGAGCACGACCATGCGCTCAAGGAGGTTGATCGGGCCGCGCTCGCAACCTGCCGCGAGCCCGAGCAGGTCGTGGCGATCCTCCGCTATGTGATCGAGGGCGAGCTGTAGCCGTTGCGACACATCCGGCGCTTGTTCGGTAAGGGAGGCGGGGCCACGATGGCCCCATGCGCGCCGAAAGTTCATCTGATCCGGCCCAGCCGGACCAAACCTCACCGCCCCACCGCGAGCGCCGGCTCGCGGACCTAGCGCGCCGCCAGCACGGCCTGCTCACCCACGCCCAGCTGCTCGGTCTCGGCGTGGCGCGCTCGACCGTCCACGATCGTGTCACGGCCGCCCGCCTCCATCAGCTCTACCGCGGCGTCTACGCGCTCGGCCACCGTTCGCTGACCCTAGAGGCGCGCTTGCTGGCAGCCGTCCTCGCCTGCGGTCCCGACGCCCTGCTCTCCCACCGCTCCGCCCTGGTGCTGTTCGGCGTCTGCAAACCGCGAGCCGAGGCGATCCACGTCACCTCTCCAACCTCCCGAGGCGGCCGCGACCCCCGGATCCAGGCCCACCGCTCCCGTTCCCTGCCCCAGACCGACACCACCCGCCACCAAGGAATCCCGACCACCGCTGTCCCACGCGCCCTGATCGACCTCGCGGCCGACTCCGGCTGCCAAGATCGCGAGCTGGGACGGGCCCTCGACGAGGCCACGTACCTGGGCCTCGTCAACCCGCGATCCCTCGCTGCCCGCCTCGCTCAGCTCCCTCCGCGCCGAGGCCTCCGCCGCCTACAGCGCCTGTTGGCCGCCGAGCGCCCCCCGGCCCGCACCCGCTCTGGTCTCGAGGACCGCTTCCTGGAGCTGGTCGCCGCCTCCGCGCTCCCACGCCCCCTCACCAACCACCGGCTCAACACGCCCGAGGGCAGCTTCGAGGTCGACTTCTACTGGCCGGAGGCCGCGCTGGTGGTCGAGACCGACGGTCGCCGCGCCCACGGCTCCGCCCGCCGCTTCAACGCCGACCGCGACCGCGACCAGCGACTCGGGGTCGCCGGACTGCGCGTCTTCCGGTTCAGCGCCGAGCACGTCTTCGAGCAGCCGCAGCAGACGATGCGCCGCCTCGCCGCCCTCCTGCGCATCGCCGCCGCCGCTCGCTGGCACACCCGTCCGTAGGTACGGTCGCACTCCCGCGAGTGGCCGGGCGTGGCTGGCGGAGCGCGATCCGCGGGTGCCGTCAGGCGCGTGCGGACGCCGCGCGAGGGTGATCGTGTTTGCGCATGGGTGTACTAGCCTCCCGCTCGCGCCAAGCGCCATCTGGAGGGGTGGCAGAGTGGTTGAATGCGACGGTCTCGAAAACCGTTGTGCGTCTTTTTGGCGTACCGTGGGTTCGAATCCCACCCCCTCCGTAGATAGCAACGGATCCCTGCAAAGCGGCACGTTCCGCCCGATGCCAGGCGGGACAAGGCGCCCCTAGGCTCGACCAACAGCCCGCCCCGACGGCCACTCAGTTGGCCGTGTCGCCCACGCTGCCGATCGCACACCGATCGCACACCGCTCCGCCCGGGGCGGGCAGAGACGGTTGCAGCGCCGCGGGGGGACCACAGCAAGCGCTTCCGCCCTCACGCTGGAGCAGCACTTCTCCGCGCTTGAGCGGGTTCGTCGCTCAAGCAACGCCGGTCTGCGCGACGTCCTGAGACCCTTTGGGCCCGACGGAGGCGTCAGCCGGGGCGGATGTTCTTGTTGTGGTGGAAGGCGTTGTCAGGGTCGTACGTGGCCTTGACTTCGGCGAGTCGCCGGTAGATGCGATCGCCGTAGGCTTCTTGAACGCGACTGGCGTCGTCGTCGGCGTCGAGGAAATTGACGTAGACGCCACCGGCACGATGCGGTTTGAGCGCCTGGAGGAACTGCCGCGCCCAATCGGTCTCAGCCGCGGTGCGCTCGTCGGCTTCGTCAGGGAGACACGCGGCGTCGATGACGATGTTGTGGGCCACGTCGCGACCCGCGTAGGCGGTGGCGTCGTGGGGAACTCGGGCCACGGCACCACCCATATGGAACATCGCCGCATACGACCGGGGCGAGCCGGCGGCGTAGGCGTGATTGGCGATGACGTCGATGACGTCGTCGGAGAGGCCGGCGAGGTTCGTCGCCTTCCAGTAGTACTGCCACCCGTGAGGGACGGTGTCGTCGAGGCCGCCCTGGAAGGCGGCGTACGGCGAGGGGGCCAACAAGTCGACGAGCGGCGTCCCGAACCGGCGGAGGGCCCGCACCGCTCGCTCGCCGTCTTCGACGGCGCCGGCGTAGCAACAGGCGACGGCGATAGCCGGCCGCCAGTGCAGGTCCTCGGGGATGACCGGCAGCGGCGGGACGGTGCCGAGCCTGACGACGCTGCCGAGCTCGTCGGGAGCTTCGGCGACGAAGTCCCGGTAGAAGCGCAGCACGGCGGTCGTGTCGTGGGCCGCCCAGAAGATGGGCCCTGCCATCACGGTCGGGCCGACGGGATGCAGGGCGAACTTGAACGAGGTGACGACGCCGAAGTTGCCGCCGCCGCCTCGCAGCGCCCAGAACAGATCGGCGTGTTCATCGGCGGACGCCCGGACGATGCGGCCGTCGGCGGTGACCACCTCGGCGGCGAGCAGGTTGTCGACGGTGAGCCCGTACTTCCGCATGAGAAACCCGATGCCACCGCCGAGGGTGAGGCCGGCGACCCCGGTGTGGCCCACGATGCCGCCCGTGGTGGCCAGACCGTGGGCCTGCGTCTCGTGGTCGACATCGCCCCACAGAGCACCACCCTGCACCCAGGCAGTCCGGACGGCCGGGTCGACCCACACGCTCCGCATCGCCGAGAGGTCGATGACGATCCCGCCGTCGCAGACCGCGGTGCCGGCCACGTTGTGGCCCCCGCCCCGCACGGCGATCTCCAGATCGTGGTCGCGCGCAAAGCGCACCGCCGCGACCACGTCGGCCACACCCGTGCAGCGAGCGACGCAGGCCGGATGGCGATCGATCGCGCCATTCCAGATCCTGCGGGCGGCGTCGTAGCCGGGGCTGATCGGCAGCAGCAGGTCTCCGCGGAACGATCCGCCGAGCTCGTCGAACGCGATCGTCGCCGCGGGCGACGCCTGTGGCGTCTGGATGGTGGTCATCGTGTCCTCCCTACTCTGCTGGATGAGTTCAGCCTCCGAGTAGCCATGCGAGCAACGTAGCCTAGCCGACCCGGGCTGACCAGTTCTACTTTCGAACCAACCGGTCCGAGTAGCAGACCTGTTGGCCGATCCGCGGCTAGTATGGCGGCGCGACTACTGCCCTGTGGCCAAGGCCACCGAGATCCTCGGCGACCGTTGGACGCTTCTGATCGTGCGCGAGATGCTCGGCGGCGCGAGCGGATTCAACGAGCTCCAACGCGGCCTGCCAGGGATCTCGCGCTCGGTCCTCGCCAATCGTATGCGCGCGCTCGAGCGGGCTGAGGTCATCGAGCGCAGAACTGGTTCCAAGGGCCGCACCCTCGAATATCGCCTCACGCCCGCCGGCCGTGACCTCGATCCGGTCGTGCAGGCGATCGGCGAGTGGGGGGCGACCTGGTCGTTCACGGAGCCGCGCCCCGAGGAACTCGATCCCGATCTGTTGATCGTCTGGATGGCCCGCCACGTCGATCGCCAGCAGCTCCCACCCAATCGGACCGTGGTTCAGTTCGACTTTCGCGACCCCAAGCGGCGCTACTGGATGGTCCTAGAACCCGCCGAGGTCTCGGTCTGCCTCAAGCACCCCGGCTTCGACGATGACCTCGAGGTCATCGTCGACACCACCACGCTCTACCGCGTCTATCTGGGACAGGCCGAGCTGGGCGGCGCGCTTCGAGCCGGCCAGCTGACGATGACCGGCCCGCGGGCGCTGCAACGCGGCTTCGGCCGCTGGTTCACGTGGAGCGCATTCGCCCCGGCCAGCCGCTCGGCGTAGAAACGCCGTACTGCCGCCTCGCGCCTTCCTAGCCCTGATCGGATACGGGTCGCCGACTAGGTCGCTGCCCCTTCGCGCGAGGGGCGGGAGGACCGAGGCGGCCCCGGTTAGCCCGATCCAGGTGCGAACTCCCAGCCAAACCGAGTGGCGGCCCGGATGGCGCTTCAAGGTCGAGCTCCGCGTCAGCCCGCTCCTGGCCGACCTTGAGGAAAAACTGCTCCATCCCGCCAGGGCTGAATATCACGATTCCGACTCCGGTAGCCAAGCTGAACGGCACCCTTGCTTGGCTTCGAAAGGACATTGAGACTTACCGCGATGCT
>CAXMST010000164.1:0-11202 GCA_964196325.1 uncultured Acidimicrobiia bacterium | reverse complement strand
CTAGGTTGGCTTGCGTTGCTCCACTCGAGGTCGTTCCCCTATCGACAGGTCAATGTAGGCAATCCGGGACGCCCCCCAGAAGAGTGGCTCAGCCAAAGACGATCTTCTCGACGGCGACGGTGCTCGCCTCGGAGCGGATCACCGAGGGTGCCTTGCCCAACGCTGTGTCGGGGTCCTTGAGGCCGTGCCCGGTGAGCACGCATACGACGCTTTCGGGCTGGGCTGCGCCCTCGACGACCGGCAGGCCCTCCGCAAGCAGACCGGCAACGGAGGCGGCCGAGGCAGGCTCACAGAACACACCCTCCTTGGCGGCGAGGAAGTGATAAGCGTCGAGGATCTGATCGTCGCTCACGGCCGCGACCCGACCGCGCGAGCCCGTAAAGGCTGTCATCGCCTCCTCCCAGCGGGCCGGGTTACCGATCCTGATCGCCGAGGCGACGGTCTCGGGCGTGGCCACCGGTTTGCCAAGGACGAGAGGCGCCGCCCCGGCGGCCTGGAAGCCGTAAAGGATCGGCGCCACCCCGTACTCGCTGAAGCCCTTCCACCAGGCCGTCACGTTGCCGGCGTTGCCGACCGGGATCGCGAGAGCATCGGGCGCGACACCGAGCTCGTCGCAGACCTCGAAGGCGGCCGTCTTCTGGCCCTCGATCCGATAGGGATTGACGGAGTTGACGAGCTCGATCGGATGCTCGGCCGCCAACTCCCGGACGATTCGCAGGGCATCGTCGAAGTTGCCCCGCACGGCGACCACGCGGGCGCCGTGGATCAGCGCCTGGGCCAGCTTGCCGATCGCGATCTTGCCCTCGGGAACGATCACCGCTCCCCGCATCCCGGCGCGGGCGGCGTAGGCGGCGGCGCTCGCGGCCGTGTTGCCGGTCGAGGCGCAGATCACGGCCTCCGCACCGCGACCGAGTGCCCGAGAGACGGCAAGGGTCATGCCGCGATCCTTGAACGAGCCGGTCGGGTTCGCCCCCTCGAACTTGAGATATGCGCTGGCCCCGATCCGCTCCGAAAGCCGGGGCGCGGGGATCAGCGGCGTCGAGCCTTCGTTCAGCGAGACGACAGGGTCGTCGGCGCCGATCGGGAGCCGCTCCCGATAGCGCTCGATCAGGCCGGCCGGCACGGCTCGTCCCTGCGGGCAGCTGGCGCCATCAGACGTACTCCTTCTCGATCACGCGGATCGCCCGAGGCGCGGCCCGCATGAAGTCCAAACCCGCGATCTCGGAGACGGCCGCATAGAAGCGATCCTCCGCAACCCGATGGACGACCATCACCAGCCTGGCCTCGTCCCGCAAACCCCACTGGACGACGCTCTTGACGGAGATCTCGTTACGCCCGAGAACCTCGGTGATGGCCGCCAGCACCCCCGGCCGGTCGTCGACCTCGACGTGCAGGTAGAAGGAGGAGGAGAGATCCCGGCGCATCTGAAGCCGCGCACCGGGAGCGTGGACCGGCGCCTCTCCGGCCAGGATCGAGACCACGTCGCCGAGCACGGCCGAGGCCGTCTCGATGCCGCCGGCACCGGGCCCTGAGATCGTGATCTCGGTGATCGCGGGGGCCTCGACCGTGATCGCGTTGAACGGCCCTTCCACGGGCGAGAGGGGGTGGCCGCGGTACAGGAAGCAGGGAAAGACGCGGACGCTGATCCCCTCGCCGTGGCGCTCGGCGACGCCGAGCAGCTTCAGCGACAGGCCGAGCTCGCGGGCGTAGGAGATGTCGTCGGGGCGGATCTCCTCGATCCCCTCGAAGGAGACGTCCTCGAGGCTGACCACCGTGTCGAACGCGAGCCGGGCGAGAATCGCCATCTTGGCCGCGGCGTCGGCGCCGTTGACATCCTCGGTCGGGTCGGCCTCCGCGTACCCCAGCTCCTGCGCGCGCTCGAGCACGTCGGCATAGTCGGCGCCAGACGCTGCCATCTCGCTGAGGATGAAGTTGGTGGTGCCGTTGACGATGCCCGAGATTCGCTCGATCTCCAGGGCCCCGAGGCTCTCCTGAACCATCCTGACCACCGGGATCGCTCCCGCGACGGCGGCCTCGAAGCGCAGCTGCACACCGTGCTCGCGGGCCGCCGCGAACAGCTCGTCGCCGTGCTGGGCGACCAGCTGCTTGTTTGCCGTGACCACCGGCTTGCCGGCGGCGAGCGCCGCCAGCACGTAGCTGCGCGCGGGCTCGATCCCACCGATCAACTCGACGATCAGGTCGGAGTCGGAGAGGATCTGATCGAAGTCGCCCTCGGTCCGCCGCAGCACCCCGCTGATCTCCGGCCGGCGCCCCGCCGCCGCGAGTACCGCATCGGCGCGCTCGGCGAGCAGCCCGGCAAAGGCGCCGCCGACGGTGCCTTGCCCGAGCAGCCCGATCCTCGCCGACTCAGACATCGCGGCTCACCAGGTCGTGCCAGCGCTCGCGGCGAACCACGACCTCGGCCCGTCCGTCCTCGCAGAAGATCACGGGAGGCCTCGGGACACCGTTGTAGTTGTTTGCCATCGCATGCCCGTAGGCGCCCGTCGCCGGGGTGACGAGCACATCCCCCACGGCGGGGTCCGCGAGCTCGACGTCCTCGACGAGCACGTCGCCGGACTCGCAGTGCATTCCCGCGATCGTCGCCCTGCGGCGGGCAGGGGCGGCGGCGCGATCGGCGATCAAGGCCTCATAGTCGGCGTCATACAGCATCGGCCGCAGGTTGTCGGACATGCCGCCGTCGACGGCAACATAGGTACGGACGCCGGGTATCTCCTTGATGGTCCCGACCCGATAGAGGGTCAGCCCCGCATTGCCAACCAGCGAGCGTCCGGGCTCGACGATGATCCGCGGGCCCGGGCCGAACAGGCTCCGCACCGCCTCCACCTTGACCCCGACGTAGTCGTCGATCGAGGGGGGCTGATCGTCGGCCCGGTAGGCAATGCCAAGACCACCGCCGACGTTAATGATCTCGGGATCGAGCTCGCGGGCAAAATGCGCCATCGCCTCGATCGCCTTCAGGTAGGGCTCGAGCTCGAAGATCTGGGAGCCGATGTGAGCGTGCAGGCCGACTAGCTCGAGATGCTCGGAGGCGACTACAGCCTCGACCGCGCGAGCGGCGAGCCCGTCCCCCAGCCCGAAGCCGAACTTGGAGTCGAGCTGGCCGGTCTGAACATAGCTGTGCGTCGAGGGCTTGATCCCCGGGGTCAAGCGGATCAACGCACGCTGTGGCCGCTCGAGCAGCGCGTCGGCCCGCGCGATCTCGTCGAACGAGTCGAGCACCAGGTACCCGACTCCGCTCTCGAACGCGTAGCGCAGCTCGGCCTCGGTCTTGTTATTGCCGTGCATGTAGATCTGCTCGGGGTCGAAGCCGGCGCCGAGCGCCATGTGGAGCTCGCCGCCGGAGGCAACGTCAACCGAGAGCCCCTGCTCCCGGAGCAGCTCGTAGATCGCCGTGATCGGCGCAGCCTTGCCCGCATAGAGCACCTCGTAGGAGTTGGTCCGCGACGCTAGAGCCTCGACGTAGGCCCGGGCTCGCGCGCGGATGTCAGCCGGCGCGTACACATACGCGGGGGTTCCGTGTTGCTCGGAGAGCTCGACCAGGTCGCAGCCGCCGACCTCGAGCCGGCCCGCCTCGTTGACCCTGCTGCCAAACGGGTAGACGGCGGAGCCGGCGATCGGGTCCGCCGGCCGCGCGTCGCTTGTCGTGGCCTCGCTCATGCAGCCATTCTCACAGCAGCCCGGGGAGCCCCGCGCTGTGGTCGTCGGATACGGTCGAAACAGATGCGCCTGCCCACACCGAAGCAACCCGACCAACGCGGACGGCACCAGGGACGGCCCTACTGGATCTGGCTACCGGACAGGTCACCGCCCTGGCCGGGCATGGTGATCGTCCACGGGGCCGGGTCGGCCAAGGAGAACCACGCGGATTTCGGGCGCTTCTGCGCCTCCTCGGGTTGGGCTGCGGTCAGCTACGACCAGCGTGGGCACGGTGAGAGCGAGGACGAGATGAGCCCCGCAGCGCTCGCCGACGTAGGTCGGATCGCGGCGCTGCTGGCGAGCGTCGAGGGGGTGGACGAACGGCAGATCTGCGTGCGTGGCTCGAGCATGGGCGGCTTTATGGCGATCGAGGCGGCCGCAAGCAGCGCAGCGCTCGCCGGTGTGATCGCGATCTGCCCTGCGGGGGCGGAGCCCCTACGGCGCGGCCTGCGCGAAGACCGCCTCGAGATGCGGGCCGACGTGCGCGCGCTCGACGCGTGGCTGGGCGAGCACGACCTGACCGAGGCGGTCACCGAGATGGACGGAAAGCCGTTGATCCTCCTGCACGCCCGAGGCGACGAACGCGTACCGCACAGCTCCTCGGAGGAGATCTACGCGAGGGCGGGTGATCCCCGCCGCCTGATCGTGGTCCCCGGAGGCAGCCACCATTCGGTCCAGCACGACCCGGAGCTGCAGGCCGTCGCCCTGCGCTGGCTAGCGACCCAACTCGGCGTCAGCGGCTAGCCGGGCTACAGGTAGGCCATCGGGTCGGTCGGAGCACCGCCGACGCGGACCTCGAAGTGGAGGTGATCGCCGAAGCAGCTGCCGGTGCAGCCGACGTAGCCGATGATGTCACCCTGGCTGACGCCGCCCGAGGTGATCGCGAAGCTCGATTGGTGGGCGTAGCAAGTCGAGAGCCCGCCGCCATGGTCAATGCAGGTGTAGTTGCCATAGCCGCCGTAGGGGGCGGCGAGGGCGATCGAGCCCGCCTTGGCGGCGCGGATCGGGGTCCCGGCGGGGACGGCGATGTCGACGCCGGCGTGCAGGCGACCCCAACGCTGGCCGAAGGGCGAGACGACCGGACCGTTGACCGGCCAGATCAGCTGCCCGGAACCACCTTGAATCGGCCCGGCGGGCAACGGCGCCGTGCCGGAGTCCGTGGCCGCCGAGGCCGCGAGCTGGGCCTGGATCTCGGCCTCGAGATCGCCGATGTTGCCCTCGTGGCGCTCGATGTTCTCCTCGACCTTGGCGAGCGTCTCCCGACTGTCGGAGCGGGCGGCCGAGAGCTTCGCCTCGCGGTCCTCGAGCTCGGCGCGGTTGCGGGCCAGCTCCGCCCGCTTGGCGGCGATCGCTTCGCGGACCTCGGTGATCCGGGCGACGGTCTCGCGCTGGTCGTCGCGCAGGTCCGCAACACGGGTGACGATGTCGGAATCCTGACTCTCGATTCGCTGCAGGTATTCGTACTGCTCCAGCACCTCGTCGAAGCCATCCGATTCGAGCAACACGGTGAGCTCGTCGGGCTCCTCGCTCTTGTAGATCGCGACGAGCCGCTCACTCAAGGTCTTGCTGATCCGGCCGAGCCGGTCGACCAGCAGCTCCAGATTCTCCTCCTCGACCTGCAAGCGTTCCTCGGCCTCGTCGAGCTCGGCCTGGATCTTGGCCTGCCGGTTGCGCAGCGCCGCGACCTCGCCGGTCAACTTGTCGAGACGCTGGCTATAGCCGCTGATCTCCGTCGTCAGCACGCCCTTGCTGCCCTTCTCCTCGTCCAGCTTCGCGCGCTGATCGTTGAGCTCCGACTGGGGATCCTGGGCGGCGGCGGTCACGCCGCCGGCCAAGACCAGCATCGCGGCGATCGCGGCGGCCAGCAGCAGACGGCTACGGGAGCGCCCGAGTCGCTCTGTGGTGTCGTTTGATCCGGAACGCATGATCTCGTGCCCCCAGGCACCCAAGAGCGCAGCAGCCTAGCAGGGTGAGGGCCTATTACGAGCGTTTCTTAACATACTTCATACCTGCTGCAAGCCCTTTTGCAGGGAAAAGGCCCAAGTGGCGGCTCGTGCAAGATCAATTGCAAGCGTCGCGCAAGCGGACTTGCCCCGCGGCTTGGGCGGCCTCAGCCGAGAGCCAGGGCCGGCTCGCGGGTGCCCGCCTGGCTCTGTGCGGCGCTCTCGGCCGCGGCCATCACCTGCTGAGCCTCCTGCATCCGCTCCCGATACTCGCCGATCTGCATCCGTGAGATCACCAGGCGCTGGACCTGCGCGGTGCCCTCGAACAGCTGGTAGATCTTGGCGTCGCGGAACCACTTCTCCAGCGGCGAGCTGGCTGCCGCGGGGCCGACCAGATCCATCAGCAAGGTCGTCGCCCACATTGCCACGTCGCCTGCCTTGAGCTTCGACATCGAGCCCTGGCCCCCGGCCATCGGGATCCCCGAGCGTCCCATCCACGAGGCGCGCTGCACGAGCAGGCGCGCCGCCTCGATCTCGGTCGCGACGTCGGCGAGGACCTGCTGGACGCGCTGGCTCTCCCGCAACGGCCGTCCGGCGGTCGAGCTCTGATCGAGCCATTCGGCCAGTGGATCGCTGCCGGGCTCGTCCCCTAGCAGATACTCCAGCGTCCATTCATAGGCCGCCTGCGCAATCCCGATCGCTGAGGCCCCCACTATCGGGCGGGTCAGCTCGAAGGTCGCCAGTGCATTCGAGGCCCGGCCGCTGGACTCGCCGGATCGGGCCCGGGCCAGCTTCTTCTCCAGCTTGTCGATGCCGCCGAGCAGGTGATCAAGCGGAATCCGGCAGTCCTCGAAGATCAGCTCCGAGGTCTGAGATGCGCGGATCCCGAGCTTGCTCTCCTTGTTGCCCATCTCGAAGCCCGGCGATCCCTTGGGAACCACAAAGGAAGCCTGGCCCCGGTGTCCGAGCTCGGGATCGACCGTGGCGACGACCACGTTGACGTCGGCGATGCCGCCGTTGGTGATGAACACCTTGGTCCCGTTTACGACCCACTCGTCGCCGTCGCGCGTGGCCGTGGTCCGCAGGCTCTTGACGTCGCTGCCGGCCGCAGGCTCAGTTACCGCGTAAGCCCCGACCCTGACCTCATCGCCGACCCCGAGACACTCGGGGACCCAACGGGCGATCTGCTCCGACGTACCGGAGGCAGCGAGGCCGGCGGCGGCGAGACCGGATCCCGAGACTGCGAGGGCGATCCCCGCGCAGCCCCAGTGCATCTCCTCGGCGTGAATCGCCCCGAGTTGGCCCTCCGGATCGGTGCCGCTGCGCTCGATCATCGCGAGGCCGGCGAGGCCCTGCTTATGGGCCTCTCGCATGACCTCCCACGGGGTGCTCTCGTCGGCGTCGTGGATCGGTGCCACCGGGCGGATCACCTCGCGGGCAAAGGTGCGGCAACGCTGCTTCCACTCGAGTTGCTCGTCGTTCAGTCCGAAATTCATCTCTAGATGCCTCCCACTGTCGAGAACCAGACGCGCGACTCGCTCCCACCCGGACGCTCGCTGCCCCCAGCCTTCCGTCGATTGACTGGTCAGTCAGCCAGTTTACCGGACTGTCGTGGACGCTCGCGGCGAGCCCGCCTCCGGGATGCCGATGCCGATGCCGCCCGTACGCAAGACTGGCCCGATGTTCAGACGGACCAGGCCGCCCTGGCGGCGGCCACGCGTAACGGGCTCGACCCCGGCCCCAAAGGCCCCAGCCGCCCCGCCCCGGCAACCTGCGCCACCGGTTGCTGCGATGCCGCCCGCAGCGGCGGCCCCCCCACCCCCCGCACACCCGATCCCGACGCCGACCCCACCGCCGGCACCCGCCCCGACAAAGAGCGGCGATACCCGGAGCGGCCGGCGGCACCGCCTCGCGCTCGCGGCCGGGCTCCTGGCGGTGCTCGGCGGCGGCATCGCGATCGGCTACGGGCTGTTCTCGGGCTCGGACACAGAGCGGGGCCCGCTACCCGCGGTGGCGCCAAGCGTTGTCATCGATGAGCTGCCCGAGCCTGATTCCAGCGAGCAGGCCGTCGCACCGGCCGTCGTCACTCAGAACACGACCCGGATCGCGGGAGTCGACCCGACCGATGACGCCGCCGGGATCGCGACCGCATCGTTTACAAACGGGGGCGCCGCACGGCTGGTCGTGATCGCCCCGGCCGATTCCTGGCAGGCCTCGCTCGCCGCGAGCTCGCTTGCCGCGGACCCACTGCGCGCACCGATCCTGCTCGGAGAAGGCGGTGAGATCCCGGGCGTCACGGCGGCCGCGCTGGCCGCGATCGAGGCCGTCGAGCTGCCCGGCGCCGAGGGCGTCCAGGCTGTCGCGATCGGTGGCGTCGCCACCCCCCTGGGCCTCGAGACGGTCGAGATCGACGACGCCGACCCCGCCACCATCGCGAAGCAGATCGACCGCCAACGTGGGCTGCTCAGCGGTCGCCCCAACCCCTCCCACATCCTGGTCGTCTCGGCCGAGCAGGCGGAGTACTCGATGCCGGCAGCCGCGTGGGCGGCACGCTCGGGGGACCCGATCGCATTCGCTGATGGCGACGAGGTACCCGAGGCGACGATCGAGTTGATCGAGCGCCACCCGAACGCAGAGGTCTACGTGCTCGGGCCCGAGTCGGTGATCGGTGAGCAGGCCGAGCGCCGCCTCGGAGAGCTTGCCGGCAAGGCGGTACGGGTCGGCGCCGAGGATCCGGTCGAGAACGCAATCGAGTTCGCCCGCTTCGTCGACGGGAGCTTCGGCTGGAACATCATCGACCCCGGGCACGGATTCAGCATTGCCAACACCGCCAGGCCGGCCGACGCGGCGGCGGCGGCGCCTCTGGCAGCCGGCGGCAAGCCCGGACCGCTGCTGGTGACCGACTCCGCTGAGCTGCTCCCTGAAGCCCTCGCCGACTTCCTCCTCGACACCAAGCCGGGGTTCAGCACCGACCCCACCAGGGCCGTGTACAACCACGTCTGGCTACTCGGGGATGAGAGCGCGATCTCGGCCGAGATGCAGACCGAGATCGACGCCCTGACTCAGCTCGAGCAGATCCAGCCCGGAGCCGGCAGCGAGGATCTCGGCGGCGGCGATCAGGCACCTGCCGATGCCGAGGCCGAGGCCGGCGACGTCTGAGCAGGGGCGATAGGCTCCGAGCCAACTGATGAGCGAAGCAGAGAGCGCCGAGTATCTCGACCCCTCCCGACGGGTCACCGCGGCTGACATTCGGGCGCTCGCCGGCCCCTCGACCCCCCATTTCGCGCTGCAGATTCGCAATCGGATCGAGCGCCTGATCGCGGGTCTGCCTGCTGATGACCCGGCCCGCCTCGAGGGAGAGGCGCAGATCCCCCGCCTGATGTCCCTGGCCGCCAACAGCGGCGATCCTCGCGGACCCGGTCCAGGCAGCGCGCTGTAGGGACATGCTGGAGCAGGCGCAAATGGGGACGGCAGCCGAGCGCGCGCTCAGGCTGGTCAGACCGGAGCTTCGCGACGGGTCCAAAGGCCGAGGCGGATACCTCGATCTGCTCACCGAGCCGGTCGAGAGCACAGGTCGCACCCAGGACCTGATGTTGACCAAGGCGCTGCCGGCCGTCTACGAGCGCTACTGGCGCCCGGCATGGGGCCGTCTGTTCAAGGGCCTGGGCGGCCCCAGCATGGAGGACGAGATCCGCATCGCGGGGCAGCTGCTCGGGCTGGCCCCAGGCCAGCAGGTCCTCGACCTCGCCTGCGGACCCTGCAACTTCACGAGGTCGTTCGCCCGCTCGCTCGGCACCGACGGGCTCGCGGTCGGAGTGGACGTATCGCCGACCATGCTGAGCCGGGGCGCCGAGAAAGCCCAGCGGGAGGGGCTCGACAACCTCGCCCTGGTCAGGGCGGAGGCCGACGACCTGCCGTTCGCCGACGGCAGCTTCGACGGGGTCTGCTGCTTCGCGGCCCTCTATCTATTCGCCGACCCGTTCGCGGCGATCGACGAGATGACCCGCACGCTGGCGCCGGGTGGGCGGATCGCCCTGATGACCTCGGTCCGCCGCGGGATCACGCCACCGGCGCTGAAGCCGCTGGTCGAGCGGGCCGTCGCCCTGCGGCTGTTCGAGCGTGAGGAGATCGTCGGCCACCTCGAGCGCCAGGGCTTCACCGATGTGCATCTTCGGGTCGCGGGCTTCGCCCAGTTCGTCGGTGGGCGGCGGCCGCAATGAAGCAGCTCGCACCGGGCGTCGAGCAGCTCAACGGCTTCAATAACGCGATCAACGTCTACATGATCGAGGACGTCCTGATCGATGCCGCGACGAAGTTGGCGCGGAGGCGAGTCATGCGCCAGATCGAGAGCCGGCCGCTGTCGCTGGTCGCGTTGACCCATTGTCACCCCGACCATCAGGGCGTCGCCAAAGCGGTCTGCGAGGCCCGCGGCGTGCCGCTTGCCTGCCATGCCGATGACGTCGCGGCAATGGAGGGGCGAGCCCCGGTGCAGCAGGCCCACGCCTCGGTTCCATTGAACCGAATGATCGCGGCGGCCTGGGCGGGACCCCCCTACCCCGTCGAACGCGTCCTGGGTGAGGGCGACGAGGTCGCCGGCTTCCGCGTCATTCACGCGCCCGGACACGCGCCAGGTGAGGTGATCTACTTCCGCGACTCCGACCGCGTCGCGATCTGCGGCGACGTGATCAACAACGTCGACCTGCGCACCGGACGCACCCGGGTCTGTGAGCCGCCGGCGCTGTTCACGCTCGACCCCGCCCAGAACCGCGACTCGATCCGCAAGCTCGCAGCGCTCGAGCCAAGCCTCGTCTGCCCAGGCCACGGTCCCCCTCTACGCGACCCCGCGCAGCTCGCGGCACTCGCCGCGAGCTTCGACTAGAGCTGCCGGCGGGGCCGGGCTTCAGACGCGCTCGATCAGTGTGCCCGTACCGAGCCCGCCACCGCAGCACATCGTGACCAGGCCGACCTCCTTGTCGGAGCGCTCCATCTCGTGCAGCAGGGTGGTCATCAGCCGGGCGCCCGTCGAGCCGAGCGGGTGGCCGAGGGCGATCGCCCCGCCGTTCACGTTGACCCGATCCATGTCCGGGTTGTGCTCGCGCCGCCAGGCGCCGACCACGGAGGCGAAGGCCTCGTTGATCTCGATCAGGTCGATGTCGTCGATCGTCATCCCGTTGCGGTCGAGGATCCGTTCGGTCGCGGGAATCGGTCCGGTCAGCATGATCACGGGGTCCACACCAACCGTGGTCTGATCGACGATCCGCGCCCGCGGGGTGAGCCCGAGCTCCTTCGCCTTCTCAGCGGTCATCAGCAGCACCGCCGCCGCACCGTCGGAGATCTGCGAGGAGTTACCGGCGGTGATCTTGCCGTCCTCCTTGAAGACGGGCTTCAGCTCGGCAAGCTTTTCGATCGTGGTTCCCGGACGGATCCCCTGATCGGTGGCGTAGGTGTCGCCGTTGACCGTGAACGGCACGATCTCGCGTTCAAAGCGACCCTCTTCGGTCGCCCGATGCGCCAGCTGATGAGAGCGCACCCCGATCTCGTC
>CAXMST010000163.1:0-4327 GCA_964196325.1 uncultured Acidimicrobiia bacterium | reverse complement strand
GCTACCAGGCTGCGCCACGCCCCGAGGAGCGCGCAGTATGGCAGGCGCTGAGGCCCGGGGCAGCGCTCTCAGCGGACCCGATCCATCGCCGCCCGCAGTTCCGCCAGGGAGGGCGCTTCCTCGAGCTTCTCGAAGCCTTGCGCGCCCTCGACAATCACGGCCGGGTCGGCCGAGAGCCGCAGCTCGGTCGCAAGCTCGACGTCCTCCTCGGCCGACTCCCTGGCCTGATCGCCGGGCAGCGCCTGCTCCCACAGGGCCGTGTCCATCTTCGGCGTAGCGGCGGCGATCGCATCCAGGTACTCCTGGCTGACCCCGCGCTCGGGCACCTGGTCGAGATTGCGCATGAACAGCTCCAGGTACTGCCAGCCACGGTCCTGCTGCTGAGCGGCGGCGACCGCGATCGCGCCCAGGGTGACCGGCTTCAGCCCCAGCGGGAAGTTGCGGAAGTTGATCTTCGCCTCCCCCTGGCGCACCTCCTCGCCGATCAACGGGTCGATGACCTCGGCCTGGTAGTCGGCGCAGCGGGGGCATTGGACGTCGTTGAACAAGGTCAGCGAGACCGCGTCATCGTCGCCGAGCCGCTCGTCGAGTTGGCGGATGCCACCGGTCAGCTGCTGTACCTCACCGGTCTCGTCAACCCTGATCAGCTGCGGGTTCTCCTCGCCGATCGCGATCGAGACCAAGCCGGCCAGGACGCCGACCACACCGATCGTCAAGAGGCTGATGGGAATCCAACGTCTGGGCATCGAGGGCGGCTCCGACGGGCTCAGCCGGTTACGGCCTTGTAGTAACGGACCGCGAGCCCGGTCAGCAGGATGCCGAAGGCTTCCTCGACCTCCATCTGCTCGCGCTCGGCCCAGGCCGCGAGTCCGGCTCCCTCGATCTCGGCGCTACGCGCGACGACATCGTCGACAAGCGTCGGATTCTGGTCGCTGAAGAAGGCACCGATCGAGTAGAGATCGGTGTCCATCAGCGACTCCACGAAGGGCGCGTCGCCGCCGCCGGGGTTTGGAGCGCTGCCAACCATCACGCGAATCGTATTCGCCCGGCTCGGCCACCCCCACCAGATGCGATTCGGCCCCGCGTGAGCGGGGCCGAATCGGGGGTTGACCAGGAGGTCCTTATGAAGCTCTGATCGGGCGCTCAGCCGCGCGCGCCGAAAGTCGTCGTATAGGTGGCTGCCCGCTGGTCGGACCCGCCGGTCGGTGAGCCGGACTCGACCCCGATGCCGATGTGCTCGAAGGAGCCGTTGAGGATGTTCTCGCGGTGGCCGGAGGAGTCCATCCAGGCTTCGACCATCCACTTCGGAGTGCTCTTCGACCCGTAGCCGTAGCCGATGTTCTCGCCGACGCTCCAACTGCAGTTGCAGGAGAGGTAGCTGGTTGCCTCGATCCGCTTGCTCAGATCGGCCTCACCGGAACAGGTGTGAGAGAAGCAGTCCTGGCTGATCATGCGGCGGGTGTGCTTCTTCGCCGCCTTGCGTAGATCCGCATGCGCCTTCAAGCCCGATAGCCCGCGCTGGCGACGCTCTTTGTTGAGCAGGCACAGGGTCGCATTGCGGGCCGCATTGCTGAGCGTCTTGTAGGCCGGATCGTCGGCGCCCTGGTAGGCCGCATGGGCGTCGGCGGGTACGCCGGCGCTTGCCAGCAGCGCCACTCCCAAGAGCGGGGCGAGCAGCAGCGGCGAAGTTTGGCGGATCGCGATCATCCTCACCCTCTGCTTCGACCTTCGCCCGCCCCGGCCCAGGGCTGCGCTGTGAACTGGACGAATTGACCACCGTGGGAAGCTCGGCCGACTCGCCCCGCAGGCTCCGCGCCTGCCAAGATCGGCGCCGATGCAGCTCGTCAACGGCAAACCCGGCGCGAGCCGCGACGAGATCATCCGATTCTGCGATGAGCTGCTTGCCAGCGAGAGCTTCGAGGACTACGGACCGAACGGGATCCAGGTGCCGGGCAGGGCCGAGGTGCGGACGGTCGTCACGGGTGTCTCGGCGCATCTGGAGCTGATCGAGCGCGCTGTCGACGTCGACGCCGACCTGCTGCTCGCTCATCACGGCCTCCTCTGGAACTCGCAGCCACGTGCACTGAGCGAGCCGATGGCCGCACGGCTGCGGGCCGCGCTCACGGCCGAGCTCACGATCGCCGCCTATCACCTGCCCCTCGATGCGCACCACGAGATCGGCAACAACGCCCTGCTCTGCGCAGCGCTGGGCTTCGAGGCGGGCGAGGGCTTCGCCCAGGCCGGCGGCCAACAGATCGGTGTAGTCGGGACCGCACCCGAGCCGATGCCGGCCGCCGACTTGAGCGCGCGGATCAGCGAGCTGCTTGACCGTGAGCCACTGCTGCTGGGTGCGGGACCGGATCTGGTCGAGACGCTCGGGATCGTCTCCGGCGGGGGTGCCGCCTACCTGAGCGAGGCCGCCGCACTCGGTCTGGACGCGATGCTGACCGGCGAGCCCACCGAGCACGTGACGGCTGACGCCCGCGAGGCTGGGCTGCACTTCTACGCGGCCGGGCACCACGCCACCGAACGGCTCGGAATTCGCCGTCTGGGCGAGCGGATCTCCGAGCGCTTCGGGGTCCGTCACGAGTTCATCGACGTCCCGAATCCGGTCTAGGCGATCGGCGCAAATTGCGGGAAACCGCGGTTGACACATCCAGCACAAGCGATAGCGTCCCAGCCATATCCCGGGCAATCCAAAGAGGAGGGATCCTTGGCGAATCACCTGACGCCGACCGAGCTGGCCGAAGAGGTTCATATGAAGCGCCAGGAGGTGATCGCCAGGTGTCTCGAGATGAACATCCCGATCCTCCACGGGCGGATCGACAAGACCCTGTTTGCGACCTCACTGCGGCAGATCGAAGCGCGGGGAGCCCAGCGCGCCGCCTGAGCGGACGGGCCTCCGACACGCTGAGCCAAGGCGCCCTGCAGGCAGGCCACAGCGCCCCGATTCAGCGATCCATACACTGATCGGCACTGGGTGTTCGCGCCGAACGGGGCGGCGCCCAGGGGTCAAACCCGATCGAGAGGAGAGCTGCGATGCAGGCAACGACTGCCGTGAGCGCAAAGGGGGGTAACGGGACCGGCAGCAGGACGCTCGCGGATCTGCTTCCCAAGGCCGTTGAGAAGTACGGCGCCGAGCCTGCGATCAAGTACAAGGACGAGTCGGGCACCTGGGTGACCCGCAGCTTCAAGGAGGTCGGCGATACGGTCCGGCGCCTGTCGCTGGGGCTGATCGACCTCGGGATCGACAAGGGCGACAAGGTCTCGATCCTCTCGAATACCCGGCCCGAGTGGACCTTCTTCGACTTCGCCGCATTGACCGCCGGGGCGACCGTGGTCCCGATCTACCAGACGAACTCGCCCGAGGAGTGCCAGTACGTGCTCGAGAATTCGGACGCGAAGGCCGTCGTAGTCGAGGACGCCGAGCAGCTGGCCAAGGTCGTCGAGGTGCGCGCCTCGCTGCCGAAGCTCGAGCACGTGATCCTGATCGAGGGCGAGAGCGAGGGCACGATCTCGATGGCCGAGCTCTCCGCACGCGGCGAGCGCCGCGAGGAGGCCGAATGGGAGCAGCGTTACTCGTCGGTCACCAGCGAAGACATCTGCACCTTTATCTACACCTCGGGCACGACCGGGCCGCCGAAGGGCTGCGTGATCAGCCACGGCAACTACCGGGCGATGCTCGACATGACCGAGAAGGCACAGGTGCTGGAGAGCGGTCAGTTCGCCTACCTGTTTCTGCCCCTGGCCCACTCTTTCGCGCTGTTGATCCAGCTCGGCAGCTTCGACATCGGCGGCGTGATCGCCTACTGGGAGCGGGACCCGCTGAAGATCGTCCCGAACCTCTCCGAGGTCAAGCCCGAGTACTTCCCCTCGGTGCCAAGGATCTTCGAGAAGATCCATACCACCGTCACCGCCGATGTCGAGAAGGCGGGCGGGATCAAGAAGGCGATGTTCAACTGGGCGATCGGGGTTGGCGCCAAGCTGCGCGAGACGGAGCGCGCCGGCAAGGGCCCGAATCCCCTGCTCAAGGTCCAATACGACATCGCCGACAGGATGGTGCTCGGCAAGATCCGCAACGTGTTCGGTGGGAACATCACCCAATGCGTGACCGGCGCGGCGCCAATCAGTCCGGAGATTCTGCGTTTCTTCGACGCGACGGGTGTGCTGATCCTCGAGGGCTACGGCATGACCGAGACCTCGACAGCGGCAACGATCTCAACTCCGAGTGCGTTCAGGTTCGGCACGGTGGGTCGGGCGTTCGATGGCTGCGAGATCAAGATCGCCGACGACGGCGAGGTGCTGCTCAAGGGAGCGAACATCTTCC
>CAXMST010000162.1:0-29382 GCA_964196325.1 uncultured Acidimicrobiia bacterium | reverse complement strand
GGGCAGGCCGAGTGCGCGGGGTTCCTGATCGCGCTGCGGGCCAAGGGAGAGACCGTGCCCGAGCTGGTCGGCCTGGCCCGCACGATGCGCGAGCTGGCGGCCCCGGTCGAGCTCGACACGGACGGACTCGTTGACACCGCCGGTACCGGTGGCGGGCCCTCAACCTTCAACGTCTCGACCACCGCGGCCCTGATTGCCGCCGGTGCGGGCTGCACGGTTGCCAAGCACGGGAACCGATCGAATACCTCGAAGTCGGGGTCGGCCGACCTGCTCGAGGCGCTCGGAGTGCGGATCGACCTGAGCCCGGGTCAGGTCGCGCGATCGATCGAGGAGACCGGGTTCGGGTTCATGTTCGCGCCGGCTCATCACGCGGCGATGAGGCATGTGGTGCCCGTTCGCAAGGAGCTTGGCGTGCGGACCGTCTTCAACCTCCTCGGGCCGCTGACCAACCCGGCGGGAGCCGAGCGTCAGCTCGTCGGCGTGGCCGATCGCCGCTACCAGGAGACCGTCGCCGAAGCGCTCGCCGGACTCGGCTGTAAGCACGCGCTCGTCGTCAGCGCGGACGACGGACTCGACGAGTTCACGATCTCAGGTGCGACCCGCGTGATCGAGGTCCGCGAGGGCCACACCGAGGACTGGCACTTGAGCGCCGATGAGGTCGGCCTGGCCGAGGCACCCCTCGATCGGGTCGCCGGTGGCGACCCGGACGAGAACGCCGCGATCACCCGCGCGGTGCTGGCGGGCCAACCCGGACCGCATCGTGACCTGGCGATGCTCAACGCCGGCGCGGCGATCTACGTTGCCGGTCAGGTCGACGGGGTCGGCGAGGGCGTAGCGAGGGCGATCGAGGCCGTTGATTCAGGCGCCGCGTCGGAGACGCTAGAGGACCTGGTGCGGCTCAGCGTCGAGCTCGCAGATGGCTGAGTGAGGCCCCGATCCGCCTCGCGGGCGGCCGCGTGTACTAGCCTCCAGGACGGATGAGCAGACTCGATCAGCTCCTCGCCACTACCAGAGAGGACGTGGCCCGGCGTCGATCGCAACTCCCGGCAGAGGAGTTGCGCGCGCAGCTCGGCACGCGCGGCGGCTCCCGGCCGTTCAAGGAAGCCCTCGGCGGGCACGGCCTCTCCCTGATCGCCGAGTTCAAGCGGGGGTCCCCCTCGGCTGGAGAGATTCTCCCGGGGGCCGATGTCGGGGAGATCGTCTCCGCCTACGAGCGCGGCGGTGCCGCGGCGCTTTCGGTGCTGACCGAGCCGCACTCCTTCTTGGGCTCGCTGGACGATCTGCGCGCGGCGCGCGCGGCCAGCGGCCTGCCGATCCTCCGCAAGGACTTCATCGTTGACCGGTACCAACTCTGGGAGTCCGCGGTCGCCGGTGCAGACGCCGTCCTGCTGATCGTCGCCGCGCTCGACGACGGCGAGTTGGAAGCCCTGTATGACGAGACCGTGCAGCTCGACCTCGACTGTGTGGTCGAGGTCCACGACGAGGCGGATCTGGAGCGGGCGCTGGCGCTTGATCCCGAGGTGATCGGGATCAACAACCGCAGCCTGCACACCTTCGAGACCGACGTCGGCAACACGCACGAGCTCTGCTCGGATATCCCCGCCGGGAAGACGGTCGTCTCCGAGTCGGGCTACGACCGCCGAGACCAGCTCGATGAGCTCGAGCGGATCGGCGTGGACGCCGTGTTGATCGGGGAGGCGTTGATGCGCGCCTCGAGCCCCGAGGCAATGGTCTCGGAGCTGTGCCTCGACGAGCAGCGCACGCGCGAGCAGCTCCTGGACGAGCGCTGAGCCCGGGCGCTCGGCGCCGGCCCACGAACCCTCTCCTGCGATCAGCGGTCTGAAGTAACCGGGACAGCTTCAGCCACCGCACCCCGAAGGAGATCAGATGGGTATTGCAGCAAGCATCCGCGACGTGATCGGTGGCAAGGGCGCTACCGAGGGCACCCGCGTCCGCGCCGTCTGGCACGACACCGTGATCGCCGACAGCGATCAGACGGTGATCGTCGAAAGCAATCACTACTTCCCGCCCGACTCGGTCCAGCGCCAGCACCTCGTCCCGAGCGATCACTCGAGCGTCTGCCCCTGGAAGGGCACGGCCGCCTACTCGGACATCGTCGTCGACGGCGAGCGCAATCCGGGCGCCGCTTGGCACTACCCGACGCCGAGCGCCGCCGCCTCGCATATCGCCGACCATCTCGCCTTCTGGCGCGGTGTGTGGGTCGAGCCCGTGCCGACAGACTGACGACAAGCCGGCCGGCGCGCCCTTGGCCCGACCCCCCGCGGGCGGGCGCGCCGGCCTTTCCCCTCGGTGGCCAACAAGGCGTCGGCCCCGCCCTGTACAAAGCCTCCTTGTACCCCATGGAGGCGGCGCGATCCACGCTCGGCGTACATATACCGGGAGGTAACTCATGCAACGCACCCCATCCGGGTGGGCGATGTTCGCAGCCACGGTCCTGGCGATCGTGGGCGCGATCAACGTGATCTACGGACTCGCAGGGATTCTCAACGATGAGCTCCTGGTCGCCACCAGCGACGGGCTGCTGCTCGCCGACTACACACTCTGGGGCTGGGTCACTCTGATCATGGGCATCCTGATGTTGTTCGTGAGCTACGGCCTCTGGACGGTCAATCCCCTGGCGCAGGGTGTGGCCGTGGTCTTGGCCCTGATCAACGCGGTCACGATGATTCACCTGATCGTCGCCTTCCCACTCTGGGCGATCCTGATCATCGTTCTCGACGTCCTCGTCATCTACAACCTCACCGTCAAGGGTGGGGAGGAAGGGTGGGGAGGCCGAGCCCGCGACCTGAGCAGCCCATTCCGCTTGGAAGTGGGTCGATGGGGCCCCGGAGTCGCACCTGCGCCCGGGGCCCCATTGCATCTTGGGGCCCGCAAATCGTTAGCCGGGCTTGGCCAAACTTTTAGGTTGGTCTCAGGCTCGGTTTCGGGACGGCTTAGCGTCGGCGCCGATGCTTACTCGCATGAACAAACTCAAGCGTTACCTCAGTATGCCCTTTGGTGCCGGCATTGCCGGCGGCCTCGTGGTCGGAGTAATGGGACTGGTCGCGATCGCCACCGGCCTGATCGACACTGCCGACGACTCCCCAGCCCCCGCCGCACTCGCCTCCGCAACGCCGCTATCGGAGCCAGTCGCAGATGGTGATGCCCTCTCCGCGGGCGAGATCTTCAAAAGGGACGGCCCGGCCGTTGCCTTTATCGAGGCGGCGCAAAGCGGCGCCACCGATCAGACCTCGCCCTTCGGTGACCCGAGCGGGGGCGGCGGCGTAGCGACCGGCTCTGGCTTCCTGGTCGACGACAACGGCACGATCCTCACCAACGCTCACGTGGTGGAGGGCTCCAGCGAGGTCACGGTGAGGCTCGGCGAGGACGGCGATCGGCTCGACGCTGAGGTGGTCGGCTCCGACTCCTCGACCGATGTCGCGGTTCTGCGCGTTGACGCGAGCAGGGTGACCGCGTCACCACTGGAGTTCGGCAATTCGGACAAGGCAGTCGTCGGCGACGCGGTGGTCGCGATCGGTAACCCGTTCGGCCTCGACCGAACCGTGACCACCGGGATCGTCTCCGGCCTGCAGCGCGAGATCAGCGCCCCGGACGGCTTCACGATCTCGAATGTGATCCAGACCGACGCGGCGATCAACCCCGGTAACTCAGGCGGTCCGCTGATCGACTCGGCCGGCCGCGTGATCGGCATCAACTCCCAGATCGCTACGGCGGGGGGTGGTGGAGGCAACGTCGGCGTCGGCTTCGCGGTGCCGATCAGCACCGCGGCCAGCGTCGCTGAGCAGATCAACGACGACGGCACAGCGGAGCACGCCTTTATCGGCATCTCCGGCGCCGACCTGACTCCCTCGGTCGCCGAGGCGGCCGGGATCTCGGGGACGACTGGAGCCCTGGTCCAGGACGTGACCGACTCCAGCCCGGCCGATGAGGCGGGCCTCGAGGCCGGCGAAGAGACGGTGAGCGTCGACGGTCAGGAGGTCCTGATCGGCGGCGACGTGATCGTCGCGGTCGACGGCGAAGCCATCGACGGAATGGATCAGGTCGCGGGTGCCGTCAACGCCAAGGCACCCGGTGACTCGGTCGAGCTCGAAGTGACCCGGGACGGTGAGACCCGAACCGTCGAACTGGTCCTGGCCGAGCGTCCGGATCAGTCTGGAAGCTAATCGACAAACCCCCATCACGGGACCCTCGGAGCTGGCGGCTCCGGGGGTCCCTTTCAATTTTCGGGAACGCGATCTGCGATCTTGTTCTCCTATGCGGATCAAGATCTGTGGAGTCACACGCGGCGAGGACGCCGAGGCGGCGGTCGAGGCTGGGGCCTGGGCCGTTGGCCTCAACTTCTATCCGGAAAGTCCCCGCCGGATCGAGCTCGACGCCGCCGAGCTGATCGGCGCCTCCCTGCAGCGCCGGACCGAGGTCGCCGGAGTGTTCGTCAACGCCTCGCTCGGTCACGTCACCGAGGTCGCCGAGCGCTGCCGGCTGAGCCTCGTGCAGCTGCATGGCGACGAGGGTCCCTCTTACTGTGACGAGATCGCGCGGCGGACCGGCTGCGAGGTGATCAAGGCGTTCCGTGTTCGGAGCCTGGCGGAGGTGCGCGGTGCCGGTGCCTTTCGCACCAATTACCACCTCTTCGACGCGTACCGCCCCGGCACGCCGGGCGGGACGGGCGAGAGCTTCGATTGGGAGTTGGTGAAAGCGAGGAAGGGGGGCGTTCCGGCGATTGTCGCGGGCGGTCTGACCCCTGAGAACGTCGGCGAGGCGATCGCCGCCTCGAATCCGTGGGCCGTCGACGTGGCCGGCGGCGTCGAGGACGGCGTTGCCGGGGTCAAGGACCACGACCGGCTGGCGCAGTTCATCGCCGCCGCCGGCCGGGCGGCGGCGGAGCTACGCGGGGTGCCGCCCGAGCCCAGCACCGAGCCCGCCGAGTCGGCGACCGCATGAACGAGGCTCCGGCCGGCCCGCCGGTCGCTCCCGCGGCCGGGATCGAAGGCCGCTTCGGCCCTTACGGCGGTCGCTACGTCCCCGAGGTCCTGGTCCCGGCGCTGGATCAGCTCAGCGCGGCTTTCATCGAGGCTCGCGAGGACTCCACCTTTCGCTCCGAGCTCAGCGGTCTGCTGCGCGATTTCGTCGGTCGGCCGACGCCGCTGTATCTGGCGCGGCGGCTCTCAGAGCGAGCCGGACACCGGGTCTACCTCAAGCGTGAGGATCTGGCACACACGGGTGCCCACAAGATCAACAATGCCGTCGGCCAGGCGCTGCTGGCGATCAGGATGGGCAAGGGCCGGATCATCGCCGAGACCGGCGCCGGCCAGCATGGCGTCGCGACCGCGACCGCATGCGCGCTCCTGGGGCTCGACTGCGTCGTCTACATGGGCACCGAAGACATGCGCCGCCAACGCCCCAACGTGGAGCGCATGGAGTTGCTGGGCGCGCGCGTGGCGCCGGTTGAGACCGGCGCTCGGACCCTGAAGGAGGCCGTCAGCGAGGCGATCCGCGATTGGGTCACCCACGTCGCCGATACGCACTACATCATCGGCTCCGCGGTCGGGCCCGCTCCGTATCCAGCGCTGGTGCGGGACCTCCAGCGAGTGATCGGCGAGGAGGCTCGAGCGCAGATCCTTGCGGTCGAGGGGGCCCTGCCCGATCGTGTGATCGCCTGTGTCGGCGGGGGCTCCAATGCGATCGGCACCTTCGCCGGGTTCCTCGCGGACGCGAGCGTAGAGTTGATCGGGGTGGAGGCGGCCGGCGAGGGCCTCGACGGCCGCCACGGTGCCTCGCTGGTGGCCGGTCGGCCCGGCGTTCTGCATGGCGCGTTGTCGTCCGTGCTGGCCGACAGCGAGGGCCAGATTCTCGAGGCCCACTCGATTTCGGCCGGGTTGGACTATCCGGGCGTCGGGCCCGAGCACGCCTTCCTGCGCGACAGCGGCCGGGCTCGCTACGAGGCGATCACCGATGAGCAGGCCTTGGACTCGTTCGCGTTGCTCTCGAAGCTGGAGGGCATCGTTCCCGCTTTGGAGTCGAGCCACGCGATCGCCTGGTTGTTGGCCGACGCCGATCGGGACGGCACCAACGGTGCGGAGTTGGTCGACATCGTCACGCTCTCCGGGCGCGGCGACAAGGACCTCGACGAAGCCCTCGCCAAGCTCGAACTGCGAGCCGCGGGCGGCGCGGATGCCTGAGCCGGCGCAGACTTCGAGCGGCGTCGAACGAATCGCCGCCGCCTTCGAGCGCACTGGCGCGGGCCGGCGGGCCGCGCTGATGCCGTACATGATGGGTGGCTTCCCCGACCTCGAGACCTCCCGCGCGGTCGCCCGGGCCTATGTGAACGCGGGGGCGGACTTGATCGAGCTCGGCGTGCCCTACTCCGATCCGCTCGCCGACGGCCCGGTGATCCACGACGCCGCGACGAGGGCGCTCGAGGCCGGGATCCGTTTCGACGACGTGCTCGGGATCTGCGATGAGCTCCGCGGCGGGCCGCCGGTTCTGCTGATGACCTACGTCAACATGGCCCTGGCTCGCGGGCCCGAGGCCTTCGCCGACGCCTTGCTGGACGCCGGCGCGGCCGGCGCGATAATCCCAGACCTACCTCCTGGCGAGGACCAGGAGCTGCCGCTTGCACTGTCGCGACGCGGGCTCGCCCTGATCCAGTTCGTAGCGCCGACAACGCCGCCAAGCCGCCGCCGCCGCCTGCTCGACGGCGCCAGCGGCTTTACCTATGTCGTCTCGCTGGCCGGGGTCACGGGGGAGCGTCAGGCACTGCCGAGCGAGCTGGCCGAGCTCGTCTCCGCCGTGCGCGAGGAGTCAAGCATTCCGGCTGCCGTTGGCTTCGGGATCGGAACGCCGGAGCGGGCCGCTCAGGTCGGCGAGCTGGCCGACGGCGTGATCATCGGCAGTCGCTTGGTCAGAGCTGTGGCCGAGGCGGCCGACGCGGATGCCGCCGCGGCTGCCGTCGGCGACTTCCTGGCGCGGACCCGCGCGCGCCTCGACGCCTAGCGCGGTAGATTTCCGCCCGATGCAGCTACTCGTCTTCACCGCCATTGCTCTGGTCGCGTTCCTGGTCGGGATCGGTCTCGGACTGGGCGGCACCCTGGCCGTGTTGATCTTCCTCAGCGTGCTCCTGGTCGGCGCGATCGTGCGGGTGTGGACGCCGCTGATCGAGTGGATCCGCGGCCCGGCCGCAAAGCTCTAAAGGGCGCGCTCTCTCTCACCGCCCGGCTGTCTCAGGTGAAGAAGCGCTTGGCTATCTCCAGCAGCTCGAGGTCGACGGTCTTGACGCCCTCGACGCCGGATAGCTCGACCGAGGTGACCTCGTCGCCTCGCAGCGCGGCCATCCGCCCGAACTCGCCCCGCTTCGCCATCTCGTAGGCCTCGGCGCCGTAGCGGGTCGCCAGCACCCGGTCCCGCGCCGTGGGCGTGCCCCCGCGCTGGATGTGGCCGAGGGTCACGGCGCGGCTCTCGTAACCGGTCAGGCGCTCGAGCTCGGTGGCCAGCGCCGGGCCGATCCCACCGAGCCGCGGATATCCGTACTCGTCGGTCTGGGGCGAGACCTTGACCTGGCGGTGCTTGCCGCCCTCGAAGCGCAGCTGCGCACCCTCGGCGACGACGATGATCGAGTGGTCCTTGCCGCGGTCGTGGCGCTGCTTGATCGCGGCGGCAAGCTCCTCGCAGGTGGTGTCGACCTCCGGGATCACGATCCCGTCCGCCCCTCCCGCGATGCCACCGTGCAGCGCGATCCAGCCGGTGTTGCGGCCCATCACCTCGACCACCATCACCCGATCGTGGGACTGGGCCGTGCTGTGCAGGCGGTCGATCGCCTGGCTGACGACGTGGACCGCGGTGTCGAAGCCAAAGGTGTAGTCGGTGCCGACCACGTCGTTGTCGATCGTCTTCGGCACGCCGATCAGCGGCATCCCATGCTGCTCGTGCAGCTCCCGGGTCATCCACATCGTGTGCTCGCCGCCGATCGCGACGACCGCGTCGAGCGAGTCGGCGTCGATCGCCGCCTGCAGCCTGTCGATCGCCTTTTCGCGAACGGGCTCGAAGCTCGAGGTGCGCAGGATCGTCCCGCCCAGGTGCAGGATGCCCGAGACGGCGTTCATGTCGAGCGTCATGTAGTCGCGCTCGGCCAGGCCGCGGAAGCCGCGCATGATCCCGACCGCTTCGTCTCCACCCTCGATCGCCGAGCGCGTGAGCGCCCGGATCGCTGCGTTCAGCCCGGGGCAATCTCCTCCCGCGGTCAAGACTCCGATTCTCATCGGCGCGCAGCCTAGCGGTGTTGAATCCGCGCCGCGATACTTACCAACGGTGGCCTCGCCCGATCATCTCATCCTCTACGACGAGGACTGCGGGTTCTGCGTTCGGACCCTTGATCGGGTGTTGCGCTGGGACCGTGAGCGGCGTCTGTGTGCGGTCGCGATCGGCTCCCCCGAGGGACAGAGACTGCTCTCTTCGGTCCCCCCTGGCGAGCGGCTCGACTCCTGGCATCTGATCGGGCCCGAGGGGCAGCTGAGCTCGGCCGGGGGGGCGGTCCCCAAGGTCCTGCGGCTGCTCCCTGGGGGCGCCGTCGCCGCAGCCCTGCTCGCGGCGGCGCCCAGCGTCACCGAGGCCGGCTACCGTTGGATCGCGGGCCATCGCAGTTTCATCAGCCGTTTCTTTGTTCTGGCGGTCCTGATCGTGCTGGTCGGCTCGGGCTGCGGAGGAGCCGCCCAGGAGGGGTCGGAGCTGACGATCTACGTGAGCGCGCCGCTGGGCGGCGAGGACCGGGAGCCCGGTGAGGCCGTCGCCGACGGCGCAACCCTTGCGCTCGAGGAGGCCGGCGGGGAGGCCGGGGGCGTCCCGGTCCGCGTCGAAGTGCTCGACCTCGAGCCGGGGGGTGAGGGCTGGACGCAGGCGCAGGTCGCCGCCGATGCGCGCGCCGCCACCGAAGATTCGACCAGCATCGGATACGTCGGAGAGCTCGACTCCGACGCGACCCGGGTCTCACTCGCGATCACCAACGAGGCGGGGGTACTCCAGGTCTCACCGGGTCCGGTCGCGGACCAGCTCCTGGCTGAGCCGGGCGGGGAGGGGGTGCCCCGCGAGTTTCAGCCAAGCGGGGAGCGCACCCTGGTCGCATTGGTTTCCGAGTCGGAGCAGAGGCCTTCCGAGGGCGAGTGGCGGGAGCGAGGAGCCGCGGCCATGGCGCTGATCCTCAACGCGATCGGACGGGCCGCCGACCCGTTGAGCCGCCCGTCCGTCGTCGATGCAGCCCTGGGCACGACGGAGCGGGAATCCCCGCTCGGCACCTACTCGGTCGGCCCCACCGGGCGGGCGGAGTTCGGCTAGGGGGCCGGTTGTATGGCCAGAGGGCTCCGGTCGAGGATCTTGCTGGTCGGCCTCGCGATCGCGGCGGCCTGCTCAAGAAGAGCGGCAAGTCCACGGCCTACGCCGAGTTCACGATCCAGCCCTGAGCCTCAGGCGAGCGCCGCTTTCAGGGCTGACTCGATCTTGGGGTGGTTGAAGTTGAAGCCCTGATCGCGGGCGCGCCGAGGTAGGGCTCGCTGCCCCCCCGTCGCGGTCTCGGCCAGCTCCGCGCCCAGCTTCAGGCGCAGGGCGAGCTTCGGTATAGGGACCACCGCTGGACGCCCGAGAGCGCGCCCTAGGGCCTTGGAGAATTCCCTGTTGGTGACCGGCTCGGGCGCGGTCGCGTTGTAGATGCCGCCGGCCTGCTCGTTGTCGAGGGCCCAGAGCAGCATCGCGACCTCGTCGTCGAGGCTGATCCAGGGCAAGTAGTTGGCGCCCCCGGCCAGCGGGCCGCCGATGCCGAGCTTGAACGGGGTCAGCAGCTCTCCGAGCAGGCCCGATCCTGCGTCGAGGACGAGCCCGGTGCGCATGATCGCCAGGCGTACGCCGTGACCCTCGACCGTCCGCGCCGCTGCCTCCCAGGCCACGCAGAGGCGAGCGTCGAAGCTCTCGCCTGCCCCGGTCTCCTCGTCGACGAACGCCTCGCCGCGGTTGCCGTAATAGCCGACCGCGCTCTGGCTGACCAGCACCTTGGGCCGCGGCTCGGCCGCAAGCACGGCCGCCACGAGGTTGTGGGTTGCAACCTCGCGGGACTCGAGAATCCGCACCTTCGCTTCGTCCGTCCAGCGTTGATTGATCGGCTCCCCGACCAGGTTGATCACCCCGTCGACGCCGGTCAGTGCGTCCTGTGGAGGGCGCTCTAGTGTCGGATTCCACGGGTGCCAGGTCACGGTCGGATTGCCGGCCCGGGCGGCCTCGGGATTGCGCGAGAGTCCCACCACCTCATCGCCGCGACTGAGCAACGCGTCGCAGATGGCCGAGCCGATCGCGCCGCTGGCTCCGGTGAGTAGGACTCTCACCTGGGCGCGTCCACGATCTCGATGGTCCGCCTCACGGGATCGCCGCGAAGGTGCCGGTCTCGTCGTTGATCCGAGCGAGACCGGCGTTCTTGGCTTCCTCGACGACCGCGGCGGCCACGGCGGGCGCCACATCACGGTTGAAGACACTTGGGATGATGTACTCCTCGTCGAGGTCGTCCTCGGTGACGACCGCGGCAATTCCCTTGGCTGCGGCCAGCTTCATCTCCTCGGTGATGTTCGGAGCGCCGGCATCGAGGGCGCCCCGAAAGATCCCAGGGAAACAGAGCACGTTGTTGATCTGGTTCGGGTAATCGGATCGGCCGGTAGCCATGATCCGGACGTAGCGGTCGGCTTCCTCGGGCATCACCTCCGGCGTCGGGTTGGCCATCGCGAAGATGATCGGGTCCTTGGCCATGCGGCCAAGCGACTCGGCCTCGATCAGCCCGGGGCCGGAGAGCCCGATGAACAGATCGGCCCCTTCCAGGACCTCGTTCGGCCCGCCGGAGAGCTTCTCGGGATTGGAGATCTCGGCGAACCAGCGCTTGATCTCGGACATCTCGCCCGCCTGATAGTCCTCGCGCTCGGTCGAGACGGCGCCCTGGCGGTCGCAGCCGACGATCTTGGTCACTCCGGAGGCGAGCATCATCTTGGTGCAGGCCATGCCGGCGGCGCCGAGTCCGACCATGACCACGTTCAGGGGCTCGATCGGCTTGTCGACGATCCGCAGGGAGTTGAACAGGGCGGCCATCATCACTACCGCGGTTCCGTGCTGATCGTCATGAAAGACCGGGATGTCGAGCTCCGCGCGCAGCCGCTCCTCGATCTCGAAGCAGCGCGGGGCGGAGATGTCCTCCAAGTTGATGCCGCCGAAGGTGGGCGCGATCAGCCGCACCGTCTGGATTATCTCCTCCGGATCGTTGGTCGAGAGGCAGATCGGGAAGGCGTCGATGTTGGCGAACTCCTTGAACAGCATCGCCTTGCCCTCCATCACCGGCATCGCCGCTTCGGGACCGATGTCGCCGAGGCCGAGAACCGCGCTGCCGTCGCTGACCACGGCGACCGTGTTCTTTTTGATCGTGTATTCGAAGGCCTTCGACCGATCCTCGTGGATCGCGGTACAGACCCGGGCCACACCCGGCGTGTAGGCCATCGAGAGGTCGTCACGCGTTCTCAACGGGTACTTGTTGGCCTGCTCGATCTTTCCCCCGCGGTGCATGGCGAAGGTCCGGTCGGTGTAGTCGAGCACCCGAGCGCCGCGGGTGGAGCCGATCGCGCGCAGGATCTGCTCCCAATGCGCCGGATCGCGGGCGTCGACGGTGAATTCCCTGACCCGCTTGCCCTCGGCTCCGGCCCCAGGGACCAGGTCGACCGACTGCAGGGCGCCGCCGCACTCGGCGATCTCGGCGGTGATCTTGCCCAGAGGCTCGCTGCGCGCGTCGAGCTCGACGCGAACCGTGACCGAGAACTGTGCGCTGACCGACGCCATCAGGCAGCGGATCATAGTCACGAGGCTGATCCCTATCGCCGCACCGCGATCACCGCCCAACAGGGGCGCCGGCTGCAGCCGGACCTATGATCCGGGCCGTGTCGGCCAGCGCAAACGATCAGGACAACCCCGGGCGGGAGCTCTTTCTGATCGACGGCAACAGCCTCGCGTACCGCGCCTTCTTCGCCCTGCCCGAGTCGATGGCGACCTCGGACGGACGGCCGACCAATGCGATCTACGGCTTCGCCTCGATGATGGTCAAGGCGCTCAGCGACTACAAGCCCCAGGCGGTCGTGGTTGCCTGGGACGCCGGCCTCTCGGGCCGCGACAAGACCTACCCCGAGTACAAGGCGCAGCGCTCTTCCCGCCCGGACCTGCTCAAAGAGCAGTGGCCGCATCTGCCGCCGCTGGCGGAGGCGTTCGGTTTCACCAACGTCCGGGTCGAAGGTTGGGAGGCCGACGACGTGATCGCGACCCTCGCTCAGCAGGCCAAGGAGCGGGGGATTCCCGTGATGGTGGTCTCCGGCGACCGCGACGTCTACCAGCTCGTCGGTGACGGGATCCGGGTGATGAGTACGACCCGCGGGGTGACCGAGACCAAGATCTACGACCGTGAGACGGTGATCGAGCGCTGGGGGGTGCCGCCGGAGGCTGTCCCTGACCTGATCGGGCTCAAGGGCGACAGCTCGGACAACATTCCCGGGGTCCCCGGGATTGGGGAGAAGACCGCGGCGAAGCTGTTGCAGGAGTACGGCGGCCTCGAGCAGGTGCTCGCCAGCGTCGAGAGCATCTCAGGCAAGAAGCGCAAGGAGAACCTGACCAACCACGCCGATGACGCGCGGATCTCCCGCGATCTGGCGACGATGAGCTTCGACGTCGACGTCGGCGTGGATCTGGACGACGTGATGGCCGCAAAAGCCGATCGCAGCCGGCTTCGGGACTACGCGGCCGAGTTCGAGCTACGGCAGGTGATCCAGCGTCTCGAGGACGACTGGGACGAGGCCGTGCCCGAGCGCGCGACCGAGCGCACGCTCGAGCTCGAGGCGCGCGAGGGTGGACCGGAGGAGCTCGGCAAGGGCGAGGCGGCGATCGACTACCGCGGCGGTCGTTGGGGCGGCTTCGACGGCGAGTTGCTGCTCGAGGCGGACGTTTCTCGCGACGAGCTTTCGGCCGCGCTCGCCGGGCGGCCGCTCCTCGCGCACGACTTCAAGGGGCTCGGCGGCGGCGGGCCCGAGGGGCTGCTGGCGAACGCCGAATCCGGCTCGTTGCAGCTGGCCCACGACACGATCGTCGCCGCCTACCTGATTGATCCCGCCCGCCGCACGTATGAGCTGCGGGAGTTGGCGGCGGATGAGGGAATTGCCGTGAGTGCCGGCGATTCCGATGACGGCCAGCTCTCCCTGGATGGGGAGGAGCAGGGTGCCGATACGGCCGAGGCGGCGCGGCTGGCCTGGGAGCTCGCCGCGCGGCAGCGTCCGAAGCTGACCGAGCTTGGACTCGAGCGGCTGATGACCGAGGTGGAGTTGCCGCTGATCGAGGTTCTCGCGACGATCGAGCGAGAGGGCCTGAAGCTGGACACCACCCGCCTCGCCGCGATCTCAGAATCGCTCGCCGGCGAGGCTGAGAGCCTGCAGGCTGAGATTTGGGAGCTTGCCGAGCACGAGTTCACGATCGGCTCCCCCCAACAGCTGGCCGAGGTCCTGTTCGAGGAGCTTGGTCTGAGCCGCAAGCGCCGTGGCAAGACCGGCTACTCGACCGACGCCAGGGTGCTGGCCAAGATCCGTGACGAGCACGAGATCGTCGCCAAGGTCGAGCGCTGGCGTGAGGTGACCAAGCTCAGGAACACCTACCTCGACTCCCTACCGGCCCTGATCAATCAGCGTTCCGGCCGGATCCACACCACTTTCAGCCAGGTTCGGGCCGCGACCGGGCGACTCTCATCGACAAACCCGAACCTGCAGAACATTCCGATCAGATCGGATCTGGGCCGGCCGATCCGCGGCTGCTTCGTTGCCGAGCCCGGCGATCTGCTCGTCTCCTGTGACTACAACCAGGTCGAGCTGCGAGTGCTGGCACACGTTGCCGGTGACGAGGCCCTGCGCGAGATCTTCGCCTCCGGTGAGGACGTGCACTCGGCCACCGCGGCCGGGATCATCGGCGCCGACCCCGACGCGATCTCGGCGGGCGAGCGATCGAAGGCGAAGATGGTCAACTACGGGATCGCCTATGGGCTCAGCGCCTTTGGGCTCGCGGACCGACTCGGGATCGACATCAAGGAGGCCGGCGTCTACATCGACCGCTACTTCGAGCGCTTTGAGGGCGTCAAGCGGTTTATCGACGCAACCGTCGAGCGGGCCCGCGAGGAAGGTCAGGTGACCACCCTGATGGGCCGGCGGCGATTGATCCCCGAGCTGCGCTCCCGAAATCCCCAGACCCGCTCCCTGGGTGAGCGCCTCGCGGTCAATACGGTTATTCAGGGCACCGCCGCGGACATCATCAAGCTGGCGATGATCCGCTGTCAGGTTGAGTTCAGGGCAAGCGAACTACGCTCGCGCCTGGTCCTCCAGATCCACGACGAGCTTCTGTTCGAGGGGCCGGAATCGGAGGCCGAGGCGGTCGGCGAGTTGGCCCGACGTGAGATGATCGCGGCATTCGACCTCGATCCCCCGCTCGCCGTCGACGTCGGCTCGGGCCCCGACTGGCTCGCCTGTAAGTAACCGCGCGAACGCCACCGCATTCCGGGGGCACCCGGGGGTGCGATCAGGGTGATCCCCCATATACAGGATGGCTGCCCGCTGCAAGCCTCGTTCGGGCAACTCAGCAATCCTGACGAGTGGAGGACCGATGACGGACCAAGGACAAGGGAACGAGGCGGACCGCGAGGGCGGCGCCGAGATCGCCAACGAGCCCGCGGCGGACGAGCCTGGGACCGCGCGGCCACGCCGATTCCTGCGCTCCCGCGACGATCGGGTTATCGCCGGCGTCGCCGGCGGCCTCGGCGCCTACTTCGACGTCGACCCGGTGATTCTGCGAATCGCCTTCGCCGTCTCCGTACTGTTCGGCGGCCTGGGCCTGGTCGCCTACCTCGCGCTGGCGCTGTTCGTACCCGGCGACGACGGCAGCGCCAACCCCCAGGCGCCGGTGCAGCGCTCACGAGCGATGGCGATCGTCGCCGGAGTCCTGATCCTGCTGGTCCTGTTTCCGCCGTTCGGTGGCGGTCTGTTCTTCGGGGACGGACCCGGCGCTCTGTTCTGGATCGCGCTCGGGGTCGCGGCCGTGATCGCGGCGTGGGCGGCGGTTCGTGATCGCGGCGGCTGGCGCGGCAGCGGCAACCTCGGTCGCCGCAGCCTCGGTCTGATCGGCAGCATCGCGCTGGGTCTGCTCGGCGCCACCGTCTTTCTGATCCTGGCCGTGGGAGCGGCGTTGCTGACCTCGGTTGGCGAGGGTGTGGCGATCGCCCTCGGTCTGGCGGCCGGTGGCGTGCTGCTGGTCGGGCTCGCAATCGGGGGTGGCGGACGCTGGCTGATCCTGCCGGTCGCTGCCGTCGGGCTTGGCGTCAGCGGGGCGGTTGCCAGCGACCTCGATCTCGGCGGTGGTATCGGCGAGCGCGGTCACACCCCGGCCACCGCGGCGGCGATTCCGACTGCCGGCTACGAGCTCGGGATCGGCGAGTTGGTCGTCGACCTGCGTGAGCTGGCGTGGAACGGTGAGGTCGTCGATCTGCCGGTCAACCTGGGGATCGGCTCGCTGCAGATCCTCGTGCCGGAGCGCGTCTGTGTGGTCGGGGAGGCCACGCTCAGGGCGGGCGAGCTTCGCGTCGTCGATCAGCGCTCGGACGAAATCGATGCCAAGGTCACCCTGCCTGAAAGCGATGGGCGTCCGCAACTCCGGCTCGACGCGAGCCTGGACTTCGGTGAGCTGCGCGTGATCAACGACGACGATTTCCAGCTCAACGGCGGCGAGCGCCTCGGTGGCGACTTCGAGAAGCTCGCGGCCGAGCGCAACGCCGAGGCGTGCGCATCATGAGGCGCCGTCCGGATCCGGTCGTGCTGGCCGCCGGTATTGCTGCGATCGCGGTCGGCGTGCTGCTGGCCCTCGACCGCGACGGCACGCTCGCGCTCAGCGCCGGCTGGGTGGGGGCGCTGGCCTGTGCGGCCACCGGCGCCGTCCTGGTCGTCAGCGGGATCACCGACCGAAAGGACTGAGCGAGGCGACCGTGGCCGACCCCGCTGAGCTGAGCAGTCCGCGACGCCTGCGGCGCGACCCCGAGAACGGGCTCGTTGCCGGCGTGCTGGCCGGGGTGGCCAATCGCCTCGACGCGGACCCGTTCTGGGTTCGGGTGGTTTTCGTCGTGGTCGCTCTGCTCAGCGGCGGGCTCGCGGTCGTCGCCTATGCGCTTGGCTGGGCCGTCCTGCCAGGCGAGCAGCGGGGGCCCACGGAAGCCGCTCAGTCGGCGCCCAGCCCGGAGGAGTCGCGCCAGGGGCGCCGACGGCGTGGGCGCCTGGCGCTGGGCGTCGGCCTGCTGACTCTCGCTGTGCTGCTGAGCTTTCGCGAGCTGGGCATCTGGTGGAGCGACGCGCTGGCCTGGCCGTTCGTCCTGGCCGCCGCGGGAGTGGCGCTGCTCTGGCGGCAGTCCGGGGCCGCTGAGCCTGAGCTCGAGACCGAGCTACCGGTTGCCGTTGAGGGACCGGAGGCGAGGCGCGCCTCGCTCGTGCGGGTCTACCGCGGCAGCTTTGGGATCGCACTGGTAGTCGGGGCCGCGTTGCTCTTCCTGTTCGCCAACGACGCCCTCGGACCGGTGCAGGACGCGGCGATCACCGTCGCGGTCGTACTGGTCACCGTGACCCTGGTCCTCGCCCCGTTCCTTTGGCGCCTGGGCCGGCGGCTCACGGCCGAGCGGGCGGCCCGGATTCGCACCGAGGAGCGCGCCGAGGTCGCCGCGCACCTGCACGACTCGGTTCTGCAGACCTTGACCCTGATGCAGAAACGCTCCGACGAGCCGGAGGAGATCGCGGCGCTGGCCCGCCGCCAGGAGCGCGAGCTTCGGGCCTGGCTCGCGGGCGACTCCGCCCCGGCGAGCGGGGGCTTCGCCGCGGGCCTGACGAGGGCCGCCGAGGAGATCGAGGACGCGCACCGGGTCGCCGTCGACACCGTGATCGTCGGCGACTGCGAGCTCGACCCCGGCGGCGCCGCGGTGGTCGCTGCCGCCCGCGAGGCGCTGACCAACGCGGCAAAGTTCGGCTCGGCGCCAATCTCCCTCTACGCCGAGGTCGATTCCGGCGCGATCGAGACATATGTGCGCGATCGGGGCGCAGGATTCGACCCGGAGGCGGTCCCCGGCGAGCGCCGCGGCCTGCGCGAGTCGATCATCGGCAGGATGGAGCGACACGGCGGCAGCGCTGAGGTCAACACCGACGCTTCGGGGACCGAGATCCAGGTCAGAATCGAGAGGAACGGACGATGAGCGCCCCGGCGCCGACCGTTGTGATCGTCGACGACCATGCCTTGTTCCGCAGCGGCGTGCGGGCCGAGCTCGATGGTCTGGTCGAGGTCCTGGGGGAGGCCGAATCCGTCGAAGAGGCGGTCCGGGTGATCCTCGAACGCAAGCCCGACGTGGTGCTGCTTGACGTGCATATGCCCGGCGGTGGCGGGGTGGAGGTGATCCGGGCTGTCTCCGACAAAGCGGCCGGCCAGCGCTTCCTGGCGCTCTCTGTTTCCGACGCAGCGGAGGACGTGATCGCCGTCGTCCGCGCCGGCGCCCGCGGCTACGTGACCAAATCGATCTCGGGCGAGGAGCTTGCCGCTGCGGTCCGCCGCGTCCACGAGGGCGACGCGGTCTTCTCACCGCGCCTGGCGGGCTTCGTGCTCGACGCCTTCGCAGGCGAGGTCGTCGCAGGGGACATCGATCCGGAGCTCGACCAGCTGACGATGCGCGAGCGTGAGGTTCTACGGCTGATCGCTCGTGGCTACCTCTACAAGGAGATCGCGCTCAAGCTCAGTATCTCGCCGAAGACCGTCGAGGCCCACGTCAGCGCCGTGCTGCGCAAGCTGCAGCTGTCGAACCGCCATGAGCTCAGCCGCTGGGCGGTCGAGCGGCGGCTGGTCGACTGACGCCCCGAGCCCGCCCGAAACGAGGCGGGGCGCCCGTGGGCGCCCCGCCTGGTCCCGTTCTTCGCTAGCCGCAGGGGAGCGATCTAGGAGTCGTCCGAGGAGTGACCAGTCCCGACGAGCTCGATCTCGTCGAACAACAGTCCGCTCGACCTTACGTCGAGCTCGGCCTCGCTCACAACCGCGCCCTCGACGAGCTCATCAGTCGAGCAGAGGCGGTCGTCGCCGTGCCCGTGATGCCCGTCGCCGCTGTGATGACCGTCCTCGTCATCGTCGTCGTTGTGGCCGGGGCCGTCCTCGTCGTCGTCGTCGTCATCGTCGTGGCCGGGGCCGTCCTCGTCGTCGTCGTCGTTGTGGCCGCCTCCGGGCCCGGAGTTGGAACCGTGCTGGAGGGCGGAGTCTCCGTACTCATCGTCTGTTCCCTTACAGCCGCAGCGGATCCGTGTGTCGTCGTCGACCGTGCCGGAGACGGTGTCGCCGCCGAACAGGTTGATGGTCAGCTCGCCCGTGTCGGGGTCATAGCTCTGGATCGTGCCGGCGCCTTCGTCGCCGTCCTCGGTCCCGTCATCGTCGCTATCGGAGTCGCGGGGGTCAGTCTTGGCCCGATACTCGCCGCGGTTGCGGGGCCCGTCTCGATCCTGGTCGCGCTTCGCCTGCTTGACCTTCAGTGACAGATCGTGCTTCTTCTCCCAACGGTCCGGGATCCGGTCGTTGTTTCGATCATTGGCTGTGGCCGGGCCTGCCAGCAGCGCGAAGGCTGCGACGGCGAGCGCGACGGCGGCCAGCGCTCCTTTGAATGTTCTCATTCGGTCTCCTTGTCTTCGCGCGCCGATTGCCTGGGGCCTGCGGCGGTGGACGTCGCGCTGGCGGCCGAGGGGCGGGGGCGGATCTGGGACCAGTTCGCGTCGCTGATGGACGACCATGACCTGCTCGTCAGCCCGACCCTGGCGATGGGCGCCTACCCCGTCGAGCAGTTTTGTCCGAGCGCGCTCGCCGGCGAGCCTCTCGCTCGCCGACTGCTCGGGCCGCTGCTCACCTACCCGGCCAACCTGCTCGGCACGCCGGCGATCTCGGTGCCGGCGGGCTTCGGCTCGACGGGCATGCCGGTCGGGCTGCAGATCGCGGGCGGGCTGCACGCGGACGCCGGGGTGATCCGCGCAGCCCGCCGCGTTCGAGCGGGCTCGGCCTTGGGCCCAGCATCGGCCTCCGCTCGACTGATACCACGGCGGGGCCAAGGCACCGCCTCAGCGGCCCGCGGCTCGCACCGTGACCTCCGCCCCGGAGGCGCCTTGGAAAAACGCGAGTTCGATTCGGGTCGTGAGCTCGCTCAGCGCAGCCAGGGCGCCCGTCTCGTCCTCCAGCAGCTGACCGAGCCCGGCTGGGCGGAGGCTCACCGCCAGGCCCTCGGCCGCCGGATCCAAGGCGGGCCGGGAGGGCTCAGGCAACGGCACGCCGCCGAGTGCGACCCGGGCGCTGACAGCGGTGATCCGCGCAAGCCCCAGGGTCTCCTCCGCGCTCGTGACGCGGATCCTGCTGCCCTCTGCCCCAGCGTCGACATCGACGGTGAGATCGCTAAAGCCCGCGGCACGCAGTCCGGCCGGCAACAGCGCCGCCAGCTCGCGGGTCAGCCGCCGGCCGTTGGCGTCAGGGTCGAGCTCGAGCAGGGCTCGCAGGCCCGGGTTGCAGCTGAGGTTGCCGGGCGGGGGGCAGGCCGCGACCAGGGCGATTGCGGCGCCTTCTACACCATCGAGGAACGATCCGAGCTCAACCGCGGCCCGCTGCTCAGCCTCGGATGCGATCTCCATCGCGTCCTCGCCGACGGCGGGCTCCAGCAGCGCCAGCGCCGAGTAGAAGCCGGAGAGCGCGAGCGCCGGCTCACCGGCCGCGACCGCGAGCGGTGCGTCGGGTGCCAGCGGCGACTGCTGCCCTGCTGCGGCTGGAGCCCCGGACCCGCCGCCGGCGAGGGCGCCGGCGGCGAGCACCGTGGCGATCGCGAGGAGGAGGGGGAGGCGGCTCCTAGGTTTCAAGCACGACCTTCGTGGCCTCGCGGCTGTCGAAGAGGCGGTACGCCTCGGCCGCCTCCTCGAGCCCGAGCCGGTGGGTGATCGTCTCACTCGGTCTCATCTCGCCGACGGCCATCATCTTCAGCAGCCGGTCACGGTCCGCGCCGGGGTCGCCGATCGTGAACCGCAGCGTGATCTCGTGCTCGAACATCAGGCCCGCGTTGAGCGGGTAGTCGGGCTCGAAGTGGGCGCCGACAACGGAGACTGTGCCGCGCCCGCGGACCAGCTCCAGAGCGGAGTCGAGCGCGGCCGGCGCGCCGGCGGATTCGATCGCGACATCGGCGCCTATCCCGGCGCTGGCCGCGGCGACGACCGCCGCCGCCTCCCCCGGCTCGCAGGGCTCGGCCCCCAGTGAGGCGGCGATCTTGCGCCGTGCCTCGATCCCATCGACGGCGATCACGCGTCGGGCGGTGCCGCGCGCCGCGAGGATCGCCATCAAGCCGACCGGCCCGCAGCCAAGCACGACGACGAGATCGCCGATCCCGACTCCGCCGCGACGCACCGCACCGAGCCCGGTGGGGAGGATGTCGGCGATGAACACGGCGTCCTCGTCCGAGACCTCGTTGGGGATCACGGCGAGGCAGCGATCGGCCATCGGCACCCGGACCATCTCGGCTTGGCCGCCCTCGAGGCGGGGGTAGACGCCGCTGTAGCCGAACAGGGCACGGTTCTCGCACTGCGTGCGCTGTCCGGCCAAGCAGTGAGCGCAGGTGCCATCGGAGACCATGCTGGTGTTGACCACTCGCATCCCGGTCTCGATCAGCTCGACGCCGGAGCCCACCTGCTCGACGATTCCGACGAACTCATGGCCGGGGATCGTGCCCGACTCGTAACCCGGCGTCAGGCCGTGGTAGGGGAACAGGTCGGCCCCGCAGATCGCCGTCTGTCGGACCCTGATGATCGCGTCGGTGGGATTCTGGATCTCGGGGTCGGGAGCGTCGGTGACCACCAGATCCTCCGGCCCGTTCAGGCGTACCGCCCTCATGCCGGCTGCTCCAGCTCGACCAGGTAGCCATCCGGGTCGGTGGCAAACACGCGGGCCCCGCCCCAGGGCGGGTGGAAGGGTTCGGCCAGGAACTCGACCCCGGCCTGGCGCAGCTCCTCGTAGGAGCCGGCGCAGTCGCTCACCTCGAGCACCACCGCGGCCTGCACTCGCGAGCGGTCCTCGGGGGCGAGCATCATCACCCCCGGGCGATCGTCGGCCGGGTGCCCCTGCTCGGCCAGCGACAGCCGCGACCCGGCCAGGGCCATGATCGCGTATGGAGGATCGTCGAAGGTCGCCTCGGTCTCAAAGCCGAGCTGGGAGTACCACGCGAGCGACCGCTCAACCGAGGCGACCGCGAGGATCAGTCCGGCCCTGGTGGTCTGGGGCGGCATCGCTAGTGCCTCGTGTGGCCGCCGTCGACGGTCAGCAGCTGGCCCGTCACCCAGCCCGACTCTTCCGAGCAGAGGAAGGCGACCGATGGGGCGATGTCGGCCGGCTCACCGCGCCGCGGAATCGCCTGCAGGCTCTGAACGAAGTCGAACGCGTCCGCGTGCGGGCTCTCGAGCGCGCCCTCGGTCGCGGTCAGGCCCGGGGCGACCCCGTTGACGGTAATCCCAAACGGACCCAGCTCGGTCGCCAGCGCGCGCGTGAAGCCCCAGACGCCGCCCTTGGCGGCCACGTACGCGGCCATGTTCGGGGTACCCGCATGGACGGTGTTGGAGAGGATGTTGACGATGCGCCCGTAGCCGGCATCGCGCATCGCTGGATAGATCGTGCGGCAGCAGAGGTATACGCCGTCCAGGTTGGTGCCGGTGATCCGCTTCCACTCGGCGTAGTCGACGTCGTCCCACGCGGTGAAGGGGACGATCGCCGCATTGTTGACAAGCGCGTCGACCTTGCCGTGGCTGGACAACGCGGCCCCGATCATCGCCTCGACCGACTCCTGTGAGGAGACGTCGACCTCGTATGCGCCGGCGTCGCCCCCGATCGCCTTCGCAACCTGTTCGACTCCGTCGACGTTCTTGTCGGCGAGCACGACCTTCGCGCCCTCCGCTGCGAGTTTCTCGGCGATCGCCCGGCCGATGCCCTGAGCGGCTCCGGTGACGATCGCGACCCGATCCTTCATCTTCATGTTTCGCTCCTATTCGTAGAACTCCGGCGCGTGCCGATAGCTGTTCCATTCGTCGATGTCGTGCGAGAAGAAGACGTCGGCCCCGGACTCCGCGGCGATGCGCTTGATCTTGCGGACCGATGCCACCCCATCGGTCGGGTTGTTGTGGAACCCGGAGATCCGCTCCATCTCCCAGGTCTCGGCCGTGTAGGTGACGTCGGCGATGAAGAACATCGGCTTGCGCCCCTCCGGCGTCAGCAACATCGAGTAGTGGCCGACCGTGTGCCCCGGGGTGTGAATCAGCTGGATGCCTTCGGCGAAGCGCATCTCCTCACCCTCCAGGTACTTATAGGTCACCCCCGGATGGTCGAAGCCCTGATCGGCGTAGCCGAGCGCCTCGAAGCTCTCCGGCACCTTGGCGTGGCGGAGCTCGTCGACATCGACCCAGGTGACCGCGTTTGGCAGGTGCTTCTGCCCGCCGACGTGGTCGAAGTGCAGATGTGAGTTGATCACCGCATCGACCTGCTCGGGCTTGAATCCGCAGAGCTCGAGCTGGGCCGGAATCGTCTGCTTCTCGGTCTGCTCGGGCAGCTCGAAGGGCAGCTTTTCGTTGACCAGGTCGAGGTCGTAGCCCGAGTCGAACAGGAACAGCCCGTCCGGGTGCTCGACGAGCACGCTGTAGACCGGAAAGCGGACCGGGTTACCCGGATCGATATTCCAAATCACGTGTGCCCGGTCGATCACCAGAGAGCCGCTGTCCAGCAGCCAGACCTTCATCTTCGCCATCGTCTCTTGCCTCCTCGTGGTTCTATTGGCCTCGGGCTCAGTCCCCAGAGAGGGCCTTGCGAACGGCGATCAGCTGCCCGGCGCGCTGCGCGGGGAGCGTCTTCAGCTTCTCCTCGTCGTACTCGTACATGCCGCCGCCCGTCTTGATCCCGAGCTTGCCTTCATTGGTCAGCTTGGTGATCGTTTCCGAGACGCCGGCCTCGGTCGAGAGGTCTTGGTTCAGATAGCCGGCGACGCTCTCGTAGATATCGAGACCGGCCATGTCCAGCAGCGCCATCGGCGGGATCACGGCGAGCTTGTAGCCGATCCCCCACTTGACGTTGAGGTCGACGCCCTCAGCATCGATTACGCCCTCGTCAACGAGCGCCAGACACTCCCGCATGATCGCGTAGAGGATCCGGTTCTCGACGAATCCTGGGACCTCCTTGCGGATCACCACTGGGTAGTAGCCGGTCCGCTCGACCACCGCGTTGGTGGCTTCCAGGACCGCGTCAGACGTGCGCTCGCCCGGGATCACCTCGATCATCGGGATCAGGTGGGGAGGGTTGGACCAGTGCATGCCGATCACCCGTTCGGGATGCTCGAGGCCGGCGGCGATCTTGGTGATCGGAATGCCGGACGTATTCGAGGCGAGGATCGTGCTTGGGTCCGTGTGCTGCTCGAACTCGGCGAAGACCTGCTGCTTCAGCTCGAGCTTCTCCGGCACGGCCTCGATCACCATCTCGGCCCCGTCCAGCGCGCTTGCGAGGTCGCTCTCGAAGCTGAGCTCGCCGCCCGGCGTCTCGGGAACCTCGAGCCGTTCCAGGACTCCGCGCGCCATCTCAGCGCCGCCGCGAGCCCGCTCGAGCGCTTCCGAGGCGACGTCGTAAAGCGTGGTCTTGATCCCGGCGCGCTCCAGAACAGCACCCATCCCGGGTCCCATGGTTCCGGTGCCGATGATCGCGACGCGGCTCAGCTCAGGCATTTTCTTCCTCCTTGGTTGATTGCATCTGGCGCCAGACCCGCTCGGGGGTCAGCGGAAGCTCGGTCATCGGCACTCCGGCGTCGGCCAGCGCGGTTGCGATCGCGGCCGGGACGGCTGCCTGGGGGCCCTCCCCGCAGCCCTTGGCGCCGTAGGGGCCGGGGCCGTCTGCGTTCTCGACGATGATTCCCTGCATCTGCGCCGGTACGTCCGCGACCCGGGGGACGCGGTACTCGAGCAGGCTGTCGTTGGTCAGCACTCCGTCGGCAAAGATCATCTCCTCGAACAGCGCGTTGCCCAGGCCCTGCATGGTTCCGCCCTCGTCCTGACGTTCGACCAGCAGCGGGTTGATCGCCTTGCCGACGTCGGCAATCGTCGCGGTCTTGTTGACGGTGACCTCACCCGTCTCGCGGTCCACCGTGACCTCGGCCCCGGCCACACAGACCTCCCAGAAGACGGGGCCCTCGGCGTAGGAGCCGCTGCCCCCGGGCTTCGGTCGCACCTCGCCTTGGCCGACCACCTCGCCACCGCTGAACCCGAACATCCCGGCGATCACCTTGGGATAGGCGATGCTCCGGCTGCCGGTGGCGGAGATCGTGCCGGCCTCGACCTCGAGCTCGCCGACGTCGACGCCGAGCTCGCCGGCCGCGGCCTCGAGCAACTGCTTGCGGGCGTCCGCGGCGGCACGTTGCACCGCGAGGCCGGCGACCGTGGTTGAGCGACTCGCCCCGGTCGAGCGGTCGTACGGGGTGAAGCTGGTGTCGGCACCCTGGACGGTGACGGCCGCGACCTCGACGCCGAGCTCGGTCGCCGCGATCTGGGCCATCACGGTGCGAGCGCCCTGGCCCACCTCGGTGGTGCCGACGTTGACCTCGACCTGCCCGTCGGCATCGACCCGCACGTTCGCTCGCGAGACGGGATGCGCCCCCGCGGCAAGCACTCCAACCGCCAGGCCCCGGCCCGTGTTCGCGGGCTTGGGCGCCTCCCAGTCGACCGCCGCGGCCGCCCGCTCAACGTCTCCGGCCAAATCCGCGTCGAGCGGCTTGCCGGTGCCGTCGGGGCGCACCGCCTCGCCCGGCGAGAGGAGGTTTCTGCGCCGGAGCTCAAGGGGATCGAGGGAAGCGCGTCGCGCGAGCTCCTCGATTTGGGACTCGCCGATCCAGGTCAGATGGGCGGCCCCGAACGCTCTGTAGGAGCCCGCCGGTGAGGTGTTGGTGTAAACGCAGTCACCGTTGACCTGCACGGCTTGCCAGCGGTAAGGGCCGGGTGCCGCGTCGCCCGCGGTCGCACAGACCCTGGGCCCGTTGTCGGCGTAGGCGCCGGTATCGAGCCAGAAGCGGACCTGGCGGCCCAGGAGGCGGCCGTCGACGCTCGCCGTCGTGCGCATCCAGCACTTGAGCCCGTGCCTGCGGCTGGTCTGCATCGACTCGTCGACGCGGTTTTGGATCCGCACCGGCTTGCGGGCCTTCCACGACAGCGCCGCTGTGATCGGCTCCATCTTCGTGTAGCTCTTGCTGCCGAAGCCGCCGCCCAGGTAGGGCACGATCACCCGGACTGCGCTTAGCGGCAGGCCGAACAGGTCGGCGATCTCGGCCCGGACCAGGAAGGGGTGCTGGCAGGACGCCCAGAGGGTGATCTCGTTCGCGCCGAAGTCGGCGACCACCGTGTGCGTCTCCATCGCGTACTGATAGACGGCCGGGAACCTGTAGGTGCCCTCGACGGCGTGGGTCGCCTCGGCGTCGGTTCCCTCGATGCTGCCGGCGGCAAGCCCGTAGGAGTAACAGATGTTGCCGACCCGGTCGGGCAGGCTTCCGAGGCCGTGAAAGAGCCCGGGGCGGGTCTCGTCATCGTGCACGTGGGGAGCCCCGTCGGCGAGCGCTTCGTCGATCGTCGCCACGATCGGCAACTCTTTGTACTCGACCAGGATCGCCCGGACCCCGGCCTCGGCAGTGGCCTCGTCGACCGCCGCCACGGCGGCCACCGGCTCACCCTGAAAACGGACCCGATCGTGAGCAACGATTGGCCGATCTTTGATCGCGTGGCCGAACTGGCGATCGCTCTGGGCCAGGTCGGCCCCGACCAGGACTGTGGTGACGCCGGGCATCGCCTCGGCAGCCGAGGTGTCGATCGAGGCAATCGTCGCGCTCGGGACCTCGCTACGCAGGACCTTGCCGTGCAGCATGTCGGGGACCTGGATGTCGCCGGCGAACTCGGCGCTGCCGCGCAGCTTTGGGCCCGCATCCTTGCGGTCCTCGGAGTTGCCGACCCCGGAGCCGGTCTGCTCGCTGACCGTCATCCCGTCTCTTCCTGGGCCGCGGCCAGATCGGCGGCGGCATACAGGATTGCGCTGTAGCCCGTGCAGCGGCAGATGCTCCCGTCCAGGCCGGCCTCCAGCGAGGCCTCGTCCTCGAGCTCGCCGTTGTCGCGCAGGGCCTTCAGCGTGAGCAGCATCCCCGGCGTGCAGAATCCGCACTGGACCGCGGCATGCTTGACGAAGGCGCGCTCGAACTCGACGAACTCCGAGTGCTCGGCGAAGCCTTCCACGGTCAGCACCTCGCGGCCGGCGGTCTCCGTCGTCAGATAGGTGCAGGCGCTGACCGGCTCGCCGTCGACGAGGACCGTGCAGGCGCCGCAGACCTGAACATCGCAGGAGCGTTTCGCCCCCCGCAGGCCAAGCCGATCGCGCAGGGTGTCGAGGAGCAACTCGTTGGGCTCGACGGTGAGCGTGCGGCCGCTGTCGTTGATCGTGGTCTTGATCAGGGTTGGGGTGCGGTTCACGAGGGCCGCCCGTTCCCTCTGGCGTCACGCCCGCCTCGATCGAGCTCGCGGAGCCATGCGCGCCAGTATTCGGCGACGAGGCCGTCCTGGTACTTGAGCTCGGAGATCTCGGCCACCTGTTCTGCCGGAATCGGCCGCAGCCTGCCGAGGCCCGAGGCGATCGACTGCATCATGATCGCCCGCTCGAGCGTGACCGCCGCGAGCACCGTCCAGGGGACGTTCTTCTCCGCGATCAGGACCCCGTGGTTTCGGAGCAGCACCACGGATGAGTCTCCGAGCGCCTCGGCCACCGCTCGGCCCTGCTCGGCCTCGGTGATCAGCCCGGGAATCCCGTCGTAGTAGCTGAGCCCCCTCGGGAACATCAGGCCGTCGTGGGTGAGCGGCTCGAGGACCGCGTCGGTGGCCGAGAACGCGGTCGCGTAGGGAGGGTGGCCGTGCACGACGGCGCCAACATCGGGGCGCCGGCGGTAGACCTCGATGTGGAGCGCGGCCTCGAGATGCATGTCGTCGCGATGGCTGAGATCGTCATCGAGTTGGAACGAGATCACGTCCTCGGGTGTGACCTCGGCCAGGGTGACGCCGCGGCGCTTGATCAGGATCCGGGTTGGCTCGGCGTGGGAGCGAGCGCTGACGTGCCCGAGGGTCAGGTCGGTGTAGCCTTCCCCGGCGAGGATCCGGCAGGCCGCTGCCACCTCGTTGACCAGCTCGGCCTGAGAGGCGGAGGGGGAGGTGGGCTCGCTACGGAGCCGGCCCACCCGCTAGACCCGCTCCGTCGGGGGGTACTCGGGATGGGGGAACCCGAACACCATCGTGATCTCCTCGTCCGACTCGTTGACGACGGCGTGCCAGATGCCCGGGGGCACGTGGATTGCGTCGCCTGGGGCGAACCCCACCCGATCGCCCTCGAGCTCGAGATGGCCGCTACCGGAGACCACGTAGACGAGCTCCTCGACCTCATGGCGAACGCTCGGCGTGCGAGTGCGGGGTTTGAAGGTGGAGAAGCCGATCGAGGAGCGCGTGCCCTCGGCCCGATCGCCAGTGATCAGCATCCTGCTCCAGCTGCCCCCGGGCAGCTCGATTGGCTCGACGCTCTCGAGCGCGACGACCAGAACGTCGCTCACAGGACCCACTCGCCGTCGCGCACGATCCAGGTGCCATCGTCGACAATCTCCAGGCTCGCCTCGAGGATCACCCCGTCGAGATGCAGCTCGCAGACGTTCTGGCCACCCGGATAGGCGTGGTGGTTGTCGCCGAGGGCAAAGTGCGCGGTGCCGACGCGCCCCTTCTCCGATGGCGTCCCGAATGGAGCGACCTCCGAGACGCCGAAGGCGAACTCGCCGGTGACCGTAGCGTTCTCGACCCCTTCGATCACCTCGCGCAGGCGGCGAGCGTCGTCGCCGCCCGCGATCGAGACCGCGCGGCCCTTCTCCATCGTCCAGGTGATCGGCTCGCTGACCTGGCCCTTGAGGCCGATGCCCAGCATCACCCCGTCAATCACGATCGTGCCCTCGGTCTTGTCCTCGACCGCCGCGAAGGCGACCTCGGCCCAGAGTGGCAGCGGTCCCATCATCTGGCCGGGCCGTTTGATCGAGGTCACCTCGAGCGAGGGGCGGTCCTCGATCGAGACGAGCACGTCGGTGCCGGCCTTCGAGGTCACGCGCACCTCCTTCATGCCCTCGAGCGCCGCCATCGCGTCCGTGGCCCGCTGGGTGGCCGCGTGGATCTTCTCCACCGTCAGACCCCATTCGCCCATCCCGGGCTCGACCGAGGCGATCTTTGCGTTCGCCTCGCAGGACGCTTTCACAGCCGCCACGTGCGCGAACCGATTCGCCCACTCAAGGTCGGTGATGATGATGATCTCGTCCGAGTTGACCATCGCCTCGTGCAGGTTGCGCGGCGGCACCATCGGAAAGTGCGTGTCGGCGCGCCCGCGCTTGACCTGGGCCTCGTTGTTCATGATCACCGGCCAGCCGCCGCGGTCGACAACGACGCCGGCGAGCGCGTCGGCCTCGCCGCGGCGGTCGTTGTCGCAGATGATCGTCACCACGTCGTCCTCGGCGACCGACATACATACGTCGACGACAAGTTCGGCGTCCTTGCGTACCTCTTCGCTAGTGGGCATGGCGCCCTACCTTCCGGCTCGCTGGTTTTCGAATGCAGGCAGAACTTGATCGGCGAAACGCTGGACCTGGGTGAACTGGTCGAGATCGCCGAATCGGCAGATGAAGTGATCGACACCCCGACTCGCGAACTCCTGGAACCACTCGGTGATCTGCTCACCGGTTCCCACCGGACCCCAGTTGGAGAGGTCCATCGCCTGTGAGAGCTCGGGGTAGTACTTCGAGATGTAGCCGTCGAACGCGATTCGCGCCTGGTCCTCGGAGTCGGCGATGTTCATCGTCACCTGGTAGGAGATCGTGTAGTCCTCGAAGTCCCGTCCGAGCTCGTCCGCGGCCGCCTGCAGGTAGCCGAGCTGCTCGGTCAACTCCTCTGGGTGCTGGGCCCGGCAGCAGGTCATCCAGCCGTCGCCATATTCGATGATTCGTCGGCAGGCGCGCTTCATGATCCGCACCATGCGTTCGTCGGAGGAGTCGTCGACCAGGCGCGGATTCGAGACTACCCAGATCGGCGGCGGCTGTTGGACCGGCCCCAGCGGCGCCATCTCGGTGCCGGAGTGGAAGCTGATCTCGTCGTAGTCGAAGTACTTGCCGTGGAAGTCGAC